>NZ_CP036172.1:915472-1220629 GCF_017357525.1 Methanofollis aquaemaris
GCGGTCGCCGCCATGGATCATCACGCCTTCCTCGACCTTGACGACAAGAGGCATGTCGGCAGGGTCAAGCCCATAGACCGAGGCATACCCATCCTCGCCGGCCGCCCTGAACTGCGAGAAGGTCGAACGGTACGGGACGACCGGGTTGCCCATGCTTGCCCGCTCGATCTTTCTCACCTCAGGGATGCTGAGCGTCTCCTTGCTCCCGCCGAAGAAACCGCCCCCGCCACTCGCGGGGGAGACGGTGATCTGCCCGCCTCCGTCGCCCAGGTCGCCGGTCACCGCGACCTGGAGGGCCGAGCCCATGATCCCCATCGTGGTGATGGCAAAGACCCCGATGACGATCCCGATCGCCGCCAGGACCGACCTGAGGAAGTGGAGGCGGACATTGCGCTTTGCCAGGTCGAAGTAGATGTCGGTGCCGATCACGCCACCACCCTCCCGTCCATGAGCCTGACCACCCGGTCGGCGTACTCCGCCGTGCTCGGGTCATGGGTCACCATCACCACCGTCTTGCCGGCCTGGTTCAGTTCGGTCAGGAGTTCCATGATCTGGACCCCCATCTTCGAGTCCAGGTTCCCGGTCGGTTCGTCGCAGAGAAGGATCGCCGGGTCGTTGACCAGGGCCCTGGCGATGGCCACCCGCTGCTGCTGCCCGCCGGAGAGTTCGTTGGGAGTGTGAGTGGCGAGTTCGGCGTCGAGCCCGACCTTCTCCAGGAGTTCCAGGGCCTGCCCCTCCTCTTCCCCATGTTTGTGCTTGATGATATAGGGATACTCCACATTCTCCCTGGCCGTCAGGACCGGGATGAGGTTGAACTTCTGGAAGATGAACCCGATGGCGTCCCGGCGGAGATCGGTGAGAGCGTCGTCGGAGAGGTTTCTGGTGTTCACCCCGTTGATGACGACGTCTCCTTCGGTCGGCGTGTCCAGGCAGCCGACCTGGTTGAGGAGGGTCGACTTGCCTGAGCCGGACGGGCCCATGATCGCCACGAACTCCCCGGGGTCGATGGTGATCGAGACGCCGTCGAGCGACCTGACGTCTCCGGCGACCCTCGGATAGATCTTGACGACGTCAACGAGGCGGATGACCGGCTCGTCTCCCATTATTTCCTCCACCTGTTCAGGAGCCCGCTGCTCTTCAGGATCGCCCCGAGGACACCCAGGCCGACCACGCCGAAGAGGATCATCACCGGCAGGGGGATGGACTCGTCCTTTGTCTCGGTGGCGGCGGGGGCATGCACCCCGGTTGAGATAGTCTGGTGCTTGGTGATGGCGAGTGGCATCGTCCGGGTATACGGCGTGCCGTCGGCGTCGCGGTAGGTGATCACGAGCGGGACCGACGTGGCGTTCTCGGCGCTGAAGTCGAGTTCAAAACTCGCGAGGTCGTCGGGGTCGAGGCTGCCGATGGCGTACTCCGGATAGGGATTCTCAGGCACGGCCGGGTCGCCGGAGGTGACGACGACCGACTTGGCGGCCTCGAGCCCGGCATTGGCGATGTCGCCGCTGACCGAGTACGAGCCGAAATTGCCGTGGACCTCGATATTGTTCACCACCAGCTCGGCCCGGGTGTTGGACTGGCCGAAGACGACCGGAAGGGTGACGGTGGCGGTGTGGGTGTTGGGCCCGGTGTGGTAGGTGACGTCGAAGGCGAGGTCGGTCTCCTGGGTGGCGGTGACGTCGAGGGTCACGTTGGCCTGGGCCGAGGGGGCGAGGGTGCCGACAAACCACCCGGTCTGAGCGGCCTCGATCCCCTCGCCTCTGGGGGTGACGGTGATCCCGGTCACCGGGGAGGTGCGTGGATTGCCGACGACGAGAGTGATGTGCTCCTTCTTCCCTTCGGTGAAGGCGTCCGGACGGCCGGTGACGACGACCGTCAGGGGAGTCTCCTCGACCCTGACCGGGACACGGGTGCTCAGACTGCCGTCCTGACCGTAGTCCAGCGAGAACCATGGGTAGTAGACGCCATCATGGGTGTTTGGATCGGCCCTGATCGTGAAGGTATACGAGACGGTGGTACCGGGTCCGATGGTTCCGGCAGCTTCGTAGGCCCCGTCGTTGAGGGTTTTGATTTCGGTGCCTTTCAGGACGGCCCTGCTGACCTGAACCGGTTCGGTGCCGCTGTTCATGACTTTGGCGGTGATTGTCCCGGTGTCGCCGGGCATGAGGGTGGCCGGGTCGACAGTCGTGTTCGTGACCGAGACATGCGAGGCCGCTCCGGTCGCGGAGGCCGCGGCGGCGGAGCAGACGAGGATCATCAGCCCGAGAATGAGGGCGAGAGGTGTGCGGTATGTCATAGATATACTGATCTCCGTGGGTGGGCACCCGCGCCCACCTTTGTGTAAAGCATGTTGTACATTTTGTCTTTAATACCTTACCATATGTCAATAGTAGTATTCATATAGACAAACACATCTTACATTTCTCTGCACCAGGCCGCCGCAGCGGCCACTGCTCTAAGGAGAACACCATGGACACAGACACATCCTTCATCGACATCCTTACCGGCCCAGAACGGTTCTTCGAATCGCTGGGCGAACGTATCGAGAGCATCAAGATCCCCGGCATCATCATCCTCTTCACCGCCCTGCTGGCGGCGCTCACCGCCTACCTCGCCGCCGGGGCCGTGCCCCTGACCGGCCTGGAAGGCGCCGACGCAGAAGCCCTGAGACCATTTGTCGGGATCTTCGCCGCAGCCGCCATCTTCATCGGCATCTTCATCATCTGGGGCATCCAGTCGCTGATCCTCCATGTGATCGCAAAGGTTCTCGGCGGCACCGGCTCATTCAAGTCGACGCTCGCCGTCGTCGGGTACGGCAACCTCCCGCAGGTTCTGATGGGAGTCTTGGGCCTCGCCCTCCTCCTCGTCTACCACATGGACATCGAGAAACTGAGCGCCGCCCTCGGCCTCGTCATCATGGGACTCATCTTCACCCTCTGGTCGACGGTGATCTGGTTCTTCGGCTTCAAGCATGCCCACGAACTCACCACCGCAAAGGCCGGCGTAATCGCAGGGATCATCCTCATCATCTCGATGCTGTCCATCGCGATCTGAGGGCGAACAGACACCTCCGGACCCTCCAACCAGCACACACACAGATGGGCGGGAACATACCACCGTCTCCCCCGCCCCCACTTTTTTGGGACGTTCTTCCCCCGGTTTTGTAGGACCGGGCATGAGGTGAGAGCAGGCCGCAGGCACGATTACTATGGGGTCATCCCAGAACTTCTATGGCCCTGATAGGTGAGTGGAAGAAGTTTCCGAAGCACGGTTTCGTTCAAGAGATTGGTGCCGCCCCGCCCCTATCTTCGTGGTGGGGGGGTGGGGGGGTGGGGGGGTCTCCCCACGGCGAGGATCGGCGGGGGGCAATGAAGTGGTGGTCCTATGTGGTGTCCTACTCTGAAGAGGGAACAAGGATTCACTCACCAGAAACCAACAAGAATTTTCATCCCGTATGCTTGAACCCCGTGTTCATGGTGAATCTACAGAGCCCTCAACTGCCACCCCCTCCCCATCCTCGCCGTGGTGGGGGTGAGAGTCAGTGTTCCTCATCTGCTGTTCTGTCATGAAGTGAGGAGTCAGGATCTCCGGCATGCCCTTCCGGCACCCGGCAGACGCGAGGCGGTCACCGACCGTCATCCGGCGAGAAGATCTCCTCGATTGTCACATTAAAATAACGGGCGATCTTGAAAGCAAGGTCAAGGGAAGGGTCGTATTTTTTCTTCTCGATGGCGATGATCGTCTGCCGGGTCACCCCCAGAGCCACCGCCAGTTGCTCCTGGGTGAGGTCGTGCAGTGCCCGGTAGACCTTGAGTTTATTATTCATCGTCCCCTTCATCCCAGAATGGCTTTATCGCGATGATCCAGAGGACCAGGTACAGCAGGATGATCCCGCCCGCAAGTTGGAGGAGGAACATCCCGTCATTCATCGCTCTCTCAAGTTGGAGGAGCGCCCCCGAAACAAAAAAGCCCAGTCCGAAAAAGATCATCAAGAAAAGCGCGATCTTCAAGGTCTTCTCGGCCACCTGCTCTTCAACCTGACTCAACCGCTCGTCCCAGATCACCCCCTTCACCCGCTGCCTGCAGACAAAGACCAGGAGCAGGGCGATATAGAAAGAGAGTTCTGCAAGGTTGTCAAAGCCCGCGCTCAGGACGAGCGTGAAGACGACAACCTCAACAACGGCGATGAGGGCGATACAGAGGAAAAACTGGCTTCGATTCATGTACAGCCTTATAAAACGTGTTCGCGGCCACTGTTAATATACCTTGACATCAGGGGATGGAGAGGCTCACTCCATCGCCAGATCATAGATCCTGGCATAATACCTGGCCTGGAAGATCGACAGCGGGATCGTAACCAGTGCGAGAAGTGCAAACGCAACCACGTCCACCGGGATGAGCATGACAAGAGCGATGACTGCATTTGAAAAGGCGGCGACAAGGACCACGGCAGCTACATACTGCCAGAAGCCGATACGGTCGATGCACCTCCAGATCTTTCCGAACGAGAATGCGGCAAAAAATCTCCGCTCCCGGGCAAACAAGATCAATGCAATGTTTACAAACAGAGACAGCAGGATATAAAGTACCAGAACACCAAGGACTCCGCCGATTATCTCGGGCAGAAGAGGCTCGATCGCACCGACGCCTTCCATCTCGTAGAGAACCAGGACAGAACCGGCAAGCGCCATGACCCCCACGATCACCGGGACGATATAGAACATCCAGATCATACAGATCTTGATCCCATCGACGAACATCCCCCAGGACCACCGCACCGGCGGCGCCGGATCTTCCCCACGCAGAATCGAGACAAGATACCCGAAGAAGAGAGGGAAGATGACCAGACTGACAAGCAACTTGAGGTTATCCTTCCACCGCCCCCAGAATGCGCCCTTCGTATAATGGGCCGCGTCCATAAAGTGTGCACCAAGATCCATCAGATACTCACGTCTCTCTCATAGGTGTGCCGGGGGGGTAGAGAAGACTTGCGGCGTCTACCCGGAGAGACGGAATCATGAATCCGAAGAAGTTCGATAGATAAGTATTCTCGCTCACAACACAGTAGCAGGCGAGAGCACAAACTATCACCGTCCCCCGGCGCGAGAGAGCAGGTTAGCATATCCTTCTGGTGGGGCGGCCCTTCTGATCGACGTGCCTTCCCACTCCATCAGCAGGAGGCGCGGCCTCCGGACCTCCGGGATTGCGATGGGGACGGGAAGGCGGCGGGGAGATCATGAAGGGGGTGTTGCCGTCACAAGCGGAAGTGTCGGACAGGTGAGGGACGCCGCCCTCTCGACCAGCGGCACCGGAGTTACGGGGCCGGAGGACAACACGAAAACGCTCCATCGATACTCTCCAGGAGAGGGCGACGGGCGATCGAACAGGCACTGAAAGAGAGCCTCGACGGATCAACCTGCAAAAAAATGGTCCAGCACCTTTTTCAACTCCAGCGGTGCGATCGGTTTCTCGAGCACCTCGACGATTGAACCCTGATGCCGTTCGTACTCGGCCGATTCCAGGGGACGCGCGGTGAAGAGCATCACCGGGGTCGCCGGGAGGTCCGGGTCTGCGGCCAGGGCATCGAGCACCTGCCAGCCGTCGACCGGGGCCATCGTCACATCGAGGAGGAGGAGTTCAGGACGGGCCGACCTGACGAGGGCCAGACCTTCATCTGCCGAAGCGGCGAGAAGAGGCCGGTACCCGATCCGTTCCAGGACTATCTTCATCATCTCCAGGATGGGACGGTCATCGTCGATCACCAGGACCTCAGGTTTCACTGCCGTCCCTCCGCCTCCAGCACGATGGTGAAGGTGCTCCCCTCTCCAGGTGCGCTCTTCACCTCGATCCTCCCGCCGTTCTGGCGGGCATATCGCTCGGCTATGGGGAGACCGAGCCCCATCCGCCCATATCGACGGCTCAGCACCTCGCCGTCTCCGATGGAGAAGGGCTCGAAGATCATACTCTGTTTGGCCGGGTCGATCCCCGGACCGTTGTCCCTCACCCTCACCCACTGTCGCCGTCCCTCCTGACCGCAGGAGATCTCGACGAGACCTGGTCCTTCGCTGTACTCGACGGCATTGGAGACCAGACCTTCCAGCACCTGGAAGAACTGTTCCCGGTCGACCAGGACCGTCATCCCCTCAGGGACCGACACCCTGAAGGTGGCCCTGGAGGTGAAGTCAGGGCGGTCGAGCACCTCCTCGACCAGGGCGGCAAGGTCTACCTCGGCAGGCCTGCTCTTCATCTCGCCGCTGTCAAGGAGACTCAGTTCAAGCATCCGGTTCACGATACGCCGTTCCCGGTCGATATTCTCAAGGCAGACACCCAGCATCCTGGCCGCCTCATCTCCCACCCCATAGTGATCGCGGTCATCGAGGAGGAGGCTGAGATAACCAAGGACCGGTTGGAGTGGGGTTCTGAGTTCATGGGCCGCCGTGGTGGTAAAATCCTGCCACCTCGCCGCCTCGGCCCCGGCCCTCTCTTCCATCTCTCTGAACAGGTAGAGCGAGGAGAGGTCGAGGACGGTGCACTGACACCCCCGATCTCCCGGGACACAGGATAGGAGGACCGGCACCTCCTCCCCTGATCGGTCACAGAAGATGGTCTCAAATCTGGCGACCTCCATCCCGCCACCAACCAACCCGGAGAACACCTCCGCCTCATTCGGATCGGTGCAGAGCGACGACAACAGAATATTCCCGGAAGAAGACTCAGGAAATCCAAGACGGACTGCAAGATCCCGACTCATCTTGTTGACCTCAAGAGTTTCAGGGTTCAGAGAGAAGAAGAGAGACGATCCCCCGGGCATGGTCATAGGAGATGACTGTTCAGAAGAGAAGAGAGTGACCGCCGTCATCCCCCAGAGATAGAGCATGGTGAAGAGGAAGAGAAGGACCGGATCGAGGGAATAGCCACCGAAGGCGAGGAAGAGCGTTACGGTGGTGTATCCCAACGAGAGAGCAGCAGCCGTCCATATCGACCGGTTCGAGTACCAGACCGCCACCATAACGAGTGGGATATAATAGAGATATGATTGCGCCACCCCTACACTGGAGAAGAGTGAATAAAGGACGGTAAGAGAAAGAAAAGCCAGTATAAATCCTTTTACTCCTACGGTCTGGATGTATGCCATCCACTGAGTGAAAGGGACATCTGGTACGCTCAAACGCCTTGAAAACATTGTACAAATGAGATGTAAACGGGATCGTTATTTATGCCCTTTCATTTCTTTCAAACAGGCACATGAATAAGTAATCATCCATCGAACCTCAGGACATGCGTCCATATGTCTTTGTCAACCTCGCGATGAGCGCAGACGGCAAGATTTCGACACGAGAACGACGACAGGTTAAGATCTCAGGCGCAGACGATTTCAAACGGGTCGACGAGATAAAAGCAGGCTCTGACGGGATCATGGTAGGGATCGGCACAGTCATGGCCGACGATCCGTCGCTCACCGTTAAATCGCCCGAACTGAAGGCCGCGCGCAGGGCGCGGGGAGAGGATGAGCACCCGCTCAGGGTCGTCGTCGACTCGATGGCCAGGACATCCCCGGACGCCGACATCCTCTGCAAGGGCGCGGGGCAACGGGTCGTCGCGGTCTCGGCTGCGGCGCCGGCCGGAAGGGTCGAAGCCCTTCGAGAGAAGGCCGAGGTCGTCGTCGTCGGAGAGAAGGGCGTCGACCTCACCCTCCTGATGCATGAACTGGCCACCCGCGGCGTGAAGCGACTGATGGTCGAGGGTGGAGGCACACTGATCTGGGGACTCTTCAAGGCAGGTCTGGTGGACGAGTTGATCACTTATATCGGCTCAACCGTCATCGGAGGAGTAGACGCCCCGACCCCTGCCGACGGCGAGGGGTTCGTGAGAGAGGACGAGTTCCCGCGTCTCGAACTCGCCGGCGTCGAACGGGTCGACGACGGGGTGTTGCTGCGTTGGGTCGTGAAAAAAGAGGAGTAGTCCCGGTCACTCAAGAGGGAGAGCCGAGTCGTAGATCTTGAACACGGTCTTTCCGTCCGCACCGAGCGGCCGGTCCATGGTGGCCCAGACCTGGATCCTGTCCTGTTTTGCAGTCCCTGCAAACTCAACGCTCTCTCCGGTCGAGAGTGACTTACCCGACGGCTTGGTCATCGTCTGTGTCTCGGTCGTGCCATCCGAGCGGGTGACCGTCACCTTGATCTCCTTCACATTCTCCTGTCCCATGCCCCCGGCAAAGGTGACGGTGATCGTGTTGTAGATGGAGTCCTTCCGTGCGGATGCCTTGACCTGATAATTGGTCGGCATCTCATCGGTTGGTTCAGGTTGAATAGATGGCGCAGGCGTCGTCTCAATCGGGGCCACGGTGGTGGTCTGGACCGGTGTCGGGGTGGGGGTCGCCTCCGGCGATGTGCCCGTGCATCCCGCAAATATCGCCGCTACGGCGACAAATGCAAGAGCAAGGAAGAAAGGTACTGTTTTCATACCTTCGTGTCTGCGAAGTACCTCTATTTGAGTGTTGCGATTGTCAGCCAGGCAAAGATATATCATAGGCCCGGTGCATCTCCCGCCGAGGGGGAGATATGGACGAGATCGCAGTGCTCATCGGAGGGAAAGCAGGTGAGGGGATCAACATCGCGGGTTCGGTGGTCATGCGCCTCATCTCGGGCTGCGGGCTGCGGACCGCGATGTACTACGACTATCCCTCCCTGATCAAGGGAGGGCATAACTTTGCCGTGATTCGGGGGGCGGCAGTGCAACCGTACTGCCACCGGGAGGGGATCGACCTTGTCCTTGCCCTGGACCAGGAGACGGTCCGCCGCCACCAGGGACGGATCCGTCCCGGCGGCCGGATCATCTACGACACCGGCAGGGTGCGGGAGTTGGATGGGACCGGTCTCCCCCTCGATGAGATCGTGAAAGAAGAGGTAGCACCCGCAGTGACGCGGAACATGGGACTGATCGGGGCCTTCTGTAAGGCCTGCGCCATCCCGTGGGAGACAGTGGAAGCGGTGCTCCGTCGGACGGTGCCAAAGGCGGTGGAGGCGAACCTGCGGGTGGCCGGGCGCGGCTACGAAGCGGCCGGGACGGTCAGGTCCCTCCCGGCCCCGACTGCAGGCAGGCGGGTGCTCCCGGCGCTCACCGGGAACGAGGCCGTCGCTCTCGGTCTGGTGGAGGCCGGGCTCGAAGGCTATATCGCCTACCCGATGACTCCCGCCTCAAGCATCCTCCACTTCCTGGCCGCGGGGCAGGAGGAGTTCGGGATAAGTGTCGTCCACCCAGAAAACGAAATCGGGGTGATGCTGATGGCACTGGGTGCGGCGTACGCCGGGCGGAGGGTGGCGGTCGGCACTTCGGGCGGAGGGTTCTGTCTGATGACCGAGGGGTTCTCCCTGGCCGGGATGGCCGAACTCCCGGTGTTGGTCGTTCTCGCCCAGCGGCCGGGGCCGAGCACCGGCGTCCCGACCTACTCAGGCCAGGGCGATCTGTCTTTTACGCTTTCGGCCGGGCAGGGCGAGTTCCCGCGCCTGGTCGCCGCCCCGGCCACACTTGAAGAGGCATGGTACTGGGCCGGGGCACTCCTCGACCTTGCCTGGCGGTTCCAGACGCCGGCGGTCCTGCTCACCGACAAAAATCTCGGCGAGGGGATGTACACCTTCCACAGTGCGCCGGAGAGGCCTCCCCTCCCGCCGGTACGCTGGGACGGGGACGGCGGGTACCGCCGGTACGCTCCCGGCCCCGACGGTGTCTCGCCGCTCGCCGATCCCGGGACGGCCGGGGCGGTCGTGAAGGTGAACTCGTACGCCCACGACGAGGCCGGGGTCACCGTCGAAGACCCGCCAACTGTTACCCGGATGGCCGAAAAACGGAAAAAAAAGGAGAAGGCCATGGCCGAGGTGCTCAGGGGCTACCCTTCGGTCATGACGGCCGGCGATCCCGCGGCCGGGACTGTCCTCCTCTGCTGGGGCTCGACCGCCGGGGTCTGCACCGAGGCGGCAGGAGACCTGGGGCTCCGGGTGGTCAGGCCGGTCGTCCTCTCTCCCTTCCCGACCGAACCATTCGGTGCGGCGCTTGCAGGGGCCGGGCGGGTCGTCGCCGTCGAAGAGAACCTGGACGGGCAACTCGCCCGACTGGTCAGAGGAGAGGGACACTGGGTGGACGCCATGATCGGGAAGTACGACGGACGGCCCTTCTTCCTGGAAGACCTGGAGCGGCGGCTGAAGGAGGTGGGGGTATGAAGTGGATCACCGGTGCGCAGAACACCTGGTGTCCTGGATGCGGCAACTTCGCCGTGCAGCACGCCCTCAAGGACGTTTTCGCCGATCTCGTCGCAGAAGAGGAGCGGCGGGCCGAGGAATTCGTGCTCGTCGCAGGGATCGGGTGCCATGCCAAGATCGCCGACTACCTCGCGGTCAACAGTTTCTATGCCATCCATGGCCGGACCCTGCCGGTGGCGACCGGGATCACCCTGGCCAATCC
The DNA here is from genome assembly GCF_017357525.1 of Methanofollis aquaemaris. Taxonomy (NCBI): domain Archaea; kingdom Methanobacteriati; phylum Methanobacteriota; class Methanomicrobia; order Methanomicrobiales; family Methanomicrobiaceae; genus Methanofollis; species Methanofollis aquaemaris. The sequence goes on from NZ_CP036172.1 coordinate 925,928, forward strand.
GGAACTCACCGTGGTGGCCTGCGCCGGCGACGGCGACGCCTACGCCGAGGGGCTCGGCCACTTCGTCTTTGCGGCCAAGCGGAACACCGACATCACGGCCATTATCCACGACAACCGGGTCTACGGCCTCACCACCGGGCAGTACACCCCGACCTCGTACACCGGGTTCAGGGGGCGCTCGACCCCCTCGGGTGTGAAAGAACGCCCCTTCAACCCGATCGAACTGGCCCTCGCCTCGGGAGCAACCTTTGTGGCCAGGGCCTACACCCGCCGCCTCGACCACCTCAGGGAGGTGCTGCGCCGGGCGATCCTTCACCGCGGCTTCTCGTTTGTGGAGGTGCTCCAGATCTGCGCCACGTACAACAACCTCACCGCTGCCTACAACGACCAGGTCTACGAACTCGACGGCCACGACACCTCTGACCTTAACGCCGCGCGGGAGCGGGCGCGTGAATGGGACTACTCGGACGGTGCCCCCATCGCCCTCGGGGTCTTCTACGAGACTGAGCGGGAGCGCGAGGCCTGGCCGCCGATGGGACGGTTGCCCGACCACCAGCGCCGGGAGGTGGTCAGGGGGGTGCTTGAGGGGAGGAGGTAGGGAATACCGTTCCTCACTCCCCGCACTTCGCCGCCGGCAGGGCCAAACGATCCCTTTATTGCCGGGCATGCCAAGGAGACATCTGGTGAGAGCATGATCTCGCACACGATGCTTGAGGCGCTGAACCGCCAGATCAACCGCGAACTGTACTCTGCCTACCTGTACCTCTCGATGTCGTCCTGGTTCTCGGACCGCGGCCTTCTTGGTTTTGCGAACTGGATGCAGGTCCAGGTGCAGGAGGAGCAGTTCCACGCGATGAAACTTTACGACTACTGTATCGCACGGGGCGGACGGGTGACGATGCTCCCGATCGAAGCGCCGCCCAACGAGTGGGAGTCGCCGCTTGCGGTCTTCGAGGCCACCTATGCCCATGAACAGCGAGTGACCAGGATGATCAACGACCTCGTCGACCTCGCCATGGCCGAGAAAGACCACGCCACCACCAACTTCCTCCTGTGGTATGTGGACGAGCAGGTCGAGGAAGAGGCAAACGACACCGAGATCATCGGGAAACTCCAGTTGATCGGGGACGAGACCAACGGACTCTTCATGCTCGACAAAGAACTCGGGACAAGGGTCTTCACTCCCCCGGTACAGGGGGCACCCTGAGATTCTTTTTTTTTTTTGCTCGTTGGGGTGATGAGAAGTTCAGCATTTCAGCAGATATTCAGCAGAACTTCAGCAGTTGCTGTCATGATCAAAAAGCCAGGAAAGGCGTTCAATCTCACTGTACTATTACAGAGAGAGAGTTAGATCTCTCTCTCAGTATGAAAGTACAGCAGCACACACACCCGCACGGCGTCACCGGTTCCCCGGTCTCAGGGTGTGCGTGCGCACCCCGGAATGCTGACACCGATCCTGTGATCTCGCCGTGTGAAGGCGAACTCCGTGATCAAACCCCTCGCCGCCGCTTTTTGAATGGCGTCACATGCTGAAACCTGCTGAAGATCACTGAATAACAGGGAGGTCTGCTGAATGAACGGTTGTGTGCGATCGATCTGAAGGCTACCCCCCGGCCCCCCGCGCCAGGATAGGGGTGGAGACAGCAACACCCTTTTCATGTTCATCGATTTTATCTTCACGCCCCAATCGCCAGCCCGGGGGTCCGGGGGCAGAGCCCCCGGCGCGAACATGTGGGAAGGCAAATGTTCTGAAGACTTGAACGGGATGACGCGAGATCAGAACTCCAATCAAACGCTCTCAAAATGAGAAAAACACAGAAATTCGCCGTTTTCGCACCATCCATTCTCCGCCACTATACCGCCCCTTCCGCAGGCGTACCGGTGAACATGATGGTTTGATTCCCTGTGATCGGATCGGCCATCAGAAGGCCGGGATTGAACCGGTTTCCTCTCCGCACCGGCTGAAAAAACGGCGATATGAGGAGATCTGAAACGAAGCCCACACCGACCCCCGATATGAGGGGATATTCCCGGAACGGGGGGAGGTATGACAGTATCCGGGGGTGGGTCACCCCTGCCTCCCAGACCTCTATCCCTGGGTGAAGGAGGAGCGATTTAACAATGTTTTTCGTTCTTTTGAGGGCCAATAAAAAATAGATCGCACATCTATCATATAATATTTATTATTTCCCAAATATATTCGATATTCGGGCACATTTGAGAGAAACCTATATATGGAGCAATGACGTATTCTCGGATCAGAGGGAGGTGACAGTAGCCTGACAAACACGCGTCCGGGAAGAGTTCACCACCGGCCTGATCCCTGCACGGGCAGCAGGCAGGCCAGACAGGGATGTCCGGTCATCTGAGACAGACCATTATAGTTCAACATTCTTCTTTCATCCGCCCACCGGACCGGAGACCGTCTTTCAAGACCGGGATCTATCCAGAACCTGAGTGCATCTGTACAAAGTCCGCTCGAAAGAGCGGAAGCTCGAACGATGAATACTGAACCTGGAGGAGAATCGTATGAACGCGATATATACCAAAATGGTAGACGAAGCCATGGCGGCCCAGCGTGCCGACGTGGCGACGATCAAAGAGAAGCGGGGGACGAAGTACACCGTCTCTGACGGGAAGGCGTACCTCGATGCCGTCACGCAGATGCGGGTCGGCGAGGGGCAGAGCAAGGAGGTGATCGACCTCCACGTAGAGTCGGTGAAGACTCATTACAAACACCTCTCCACCCTCACCGATTATGTCAGGCCTGAGGACGACCCCTTCGTCGAGCACTACCAGACGCCGCCGGTGCTTGAGATCCTCTGCGAGGAAGACCCGGCCTTCAAGAAGAGCATGGAGGTCTTCATCGAGGGGATCGGAAAAGCCGAAGCCCTTATAGGGCGCGAGTCGGCCCGCCGGTACGCCGGGTTCTACGGCCCGACCTGTGTCGTGGACTTCGCCCTCATCCCTGGAAGCACCTCGAACGTCGTCAACCAGATCCTCAGGACCGTCGATATCCCTACACCGCACAAACAGGCGATCCTCGCGGCAAAGTCCTGGGGGATGAACACCAGTTACGGCGTCGGCGAGGTCTTCGCCCAGGCGGTTGAGGCCGGCGACACGCTGGCCGACGCTACCCGGAAAGAGATCGAGCAGCTCCAGGCAATCTACGACCACCCGGTCGAGGCGCAGGTCGATTTGATGGAACGGGCCGGGATGAACTCCTTCGACCCGAAGAAGTACATGGAGGGGTACAAACAGGACATCAAACCCTTCGTGAAGGCCGCGATCGACGCCGGCGTCCACTACGGCAACATCGCCACCGTGCCGGCCTACTGTGTCGGCGACATCTCCCACCACATCGCCCAGTCCACCTACAACATGTGCAAGGACGACGTGATCATGGGGGTGATCGAGGCGGTGACCGAGGTGATGGAGCAGAGCCTGCGGGCCTCGCTCGACAAAGTCAGGAGCGAGTATCAGATCCTCTCCCTTGCCACCGGCTCATCGGCGGCGGCGACCGAGTACATCCTCGAACTCGACGGCTTCAACGCCCCCACCGTCGTCGACCTCCTCACCAAACGCTTCCACAACTATGTCCAGCTCTACCCCACCCGCGGGGCGGCAGCGGAGTTGCACAACTGCGACTTCATGGACATGATCTGGCGGGGCTGGCGGCTCCTGGATTCGGCCAGGCGCAAACGCAACGGCGCCGGCGACGACCTCGTCCCGCTCGTCGCGGGGTACCCGGTCGACCTCTCGCCCATCCACGAGAATGAAGTGCTGATGAACCCGCAGCGCTACGCCTACCCGGCCTCGGCGATCACGGTGCGCTTCTCGGCCCTGATGCGCCTTGCCGACTACCCCTGCCTGTTGACCAGCGAACCGGTGACCGCGACGATGATGACCAATGTCATCGCCCTCCACCCCGAGCAGATCGCCGCCCCGGTGCGGGCCTGCAAAGACTGCGCTTCGGCCTCGATGGTCGACTTCAGGCACGAGTACTGCCAGTGGAGAGAGGCGGTCTGAACCGACCCCGCGCTCAGGTGAGGCATCATGAAGTGCTATGTCTGCGCCCAGGAGGGCAAGGAGACCGAGGCCGCAGGGATCTGCATCGTCTGCGGGATGGGCCTCTGCACCAGGCACATGGTGCGGGAGGACGTCGACCTCTGGGAGGGGGGCTACCCCTTCCCTGCACAGAAACTCGAGAAGAAACTCCCCAGGATCCTCTGTCCTGAGTGTGCGGTGGCGTTGAAGGAGTGACGACCTATGGTATCACTCATAAAACGGAGCGTCGCCGAACTGGTCGGGACCTTCATCCTGGTATTCTTCGGCGCCGGAGCGGCGGCGGTCACCCTGATGATCGCCCACGGGGCAGCGGCGCCGAACGAGTTCAACGTCGGGATCGGCGCCCTCGGCGGCCTGGCCGACTGGCTTGCCATCGGTCTGGCCTTCGGGATCGCCATCGCGGCGGCGATCTACGCCTTCGGCCGGGTCTCGGGGGCGCATATCAACCCGGCTGTAACCGTCGCCCTCTGGGCCATCGGGAAGTTCCCGGCAAGAGACAGTGTCGCCTATATCGTCGCCCAGCTCGTCGGCGCCGCCCTCGCCAGTCTGGCCTTCTTCGCCTGCGCCGGTATGGACGCCGTGTCCATCGGCGGACTCGGTGCCACGACACCCTTCCCTGGCATCTCAATGGGGCAGGCGGTCCTGGTCGAGGCGATCGGCACCTTCCTTTTGATGCTTGCCATCATGGGGGTGGCCGTGGACAAAAAGGCCCCGGTGGGATTTGCCGGCCTGGTCATCGGGCTGACCGTCGCCGGGATCATCACGACGACCGGGAACATCGCCGGCGCGTCGCTCAACCCGGCCCGTACCTTCGGGCCGTTCCTCGGCGACTGGCTCATCGGCGGCACCAACCTCTGGGGTTTCTTCCCCATCTACATCATCGGACCCGTCATCGGGGCGGTCGTCGCGGCGTTCCTATACCAGTGGATCGCCGCCGAGGACTGAACCCCTCTTTTTTTCCGCCCGCCCTTCACTGAACGCCTCCGCTCAGGTTCAGTCCGACGACGCCGACGACAATGAGGAGGACAGATACAGCCTTGAAGAGGGTGAATGATTCCTTGAAGACGAGGAATCCGATCACCGCGACGAGTGCGGTGCCGAGGCCCGCCCAGACGGCATAGGTGACACCGACGTCCAGTTCCTTCAGGACAAGGGAGAGGAGCCAGAAGGAGGTCGCATACCCCGCCACCACCCCCAGAGACGGGAGAGGCTGGGTGAACCCGTTGGAGAGTTTGAGACAGGTCGTGGCGCAAACCTCGATAGCGATCGCACCGAGAAGGGTGAAGAGTGCATTCATGCAAGACACTGATGCGTGATGCCAGGTTATTAAGGAAGATGAAACCGGCGGGGTTGCAAACCGTCGTCTCCTCCTGGGTCCGGGTAACGGTGATGACCGACGATCCGGTATAGCATGCCTGAAGGCGATCTGGCGGAACGAATACGAGGCGCGAACCTACGTCGCCCTCGTCGGCATGGGAGAGGGTACGGCCAGGACGATCACGCAGATGAGAGATGTATCCGGGACGGCACCAACCTCTTCACGATCATCTCTCTGCCTTCCTGCCCAATCTTCACAGGGAGTCAGGTGGTCGCAAAGACCTGGCACAAAGATAGGAGAAAGCGTGGGATCAGAGAGTTATAACCAAAAATATGAGGTTTTCTCCACGGTCGGGGCACCATCTTTTTTCTTGAAGCAATGATAGACGGAGTACTATGACAGCCACGGTCTACTTTGCAGAGGCCGGGATCGGCCCCCGGCGGGAGAACACCCTCACGAAAATCAGGCGGCTCTTCGACGCCGCGGGGATCGCTTCGTGCATCGGCGACGGCGACCTGACGGCGATCAAACTTCACTTCGGTGAGTGGGGTAACGATACCCATATCAGCCCGGTCTGGGTGCGGGAGGTGGTCGACGGCGTGCGGACGGCCGGGGGCAACCCCTTCCTCACCGACACCAACACCCTGTACTCGGGGATGCGGGAGAACACCGTCGACCACCTCGCCACCGCCCTCCGTCACGGCTTCGGGTACGAGGTGACCGGGGCGCCGCTGGTGATCGCCGACGGCCTCAGGTCAGGGAACTGGCGTGAGGTCGCGATCAGGAAGAACTATTTCGAGCAGGTGAAGATCGCCGGCGATATCCTGGACGCCGGGAGCATGATCGTCCTCTCCCATGTGAAGGGACACGGGATGGCCGGGTTCGGGGGCGCGATCAAGAACCTCGCGATGGGGTGCGCCCCGGCCGCCGGAAAGATGGCGCAGCACCAGGGGCTCTGCCCGGTCGTGGACGAGGACGCCTGCGAGGGGTGTTGGGCCTGCGTCAATGCCTGCCCAAAGGGCGCCCTCGAAGCCGGGGCCGAGACGGTGGAGGTGGTCTCGACACGGTGCATCGGGTGCGGCGAGTGCATGACCGTCTGCCCGACCGGGGCGCTCGACTTCGACTGGGCAAACGGGCTGGTGCCCTTCATGGAGATGATGACCGAATACGCCCTCGGCGCTGTGCAGGGGAAGGAGGGGAAAGTTGGGTACCTCAACTTCCTGGTGGACATCACCCCGGACTGCGACTGCTGCCCGTGGAGCGACTCGCGGATCGTCCCCGACATCGGGATACTCGCCTCCACCGACCCGGTCGCCATCGATGCGGCAAGTTTCGACCTGGTCAATGCCAGGCAAGGGATCAAGGAGAGCCGTCTTCTCGGCAACCATGCGCCCGGCGAGGACAAGTTCAAGGGCGTCGCCCCGTACACCGACGGGATGCGGCAGGTACGGTACGGCGAGGAGATCGGACTGGGCGATGCCGACTATGAACTCATCACCATCTGAAGGGCCCGACCTCGCAGGACTCAGGGAGGAGGAGGCCGGGCTTGCGGCGGCGGCTGCCGGGGTCACTGGGGCGCCGGGGGTGACCGCCCTCGACCACCTCGTCATCAGGGCCGGGGCGGGAGAGGCGACGGCGGTGGCCGGTGAAATCCTCGGGCTCTCCAGGTACTGCCCGGCACGGGCGACTGAGGCCGACGGTCTTCTCACCATCGTCCTGGAGCGTCCGAACTGTCCGCCGCTTCTGGTCAGAGAGGAGAGAACGATCGGGAAAGGGACCGGATGTGCGGCGGTGGCGTTCAGGGTGCGCGATCTCTCTGCGTTCACCAGAGCGTGTGCGGCCGCGGGCGTCCCGTACCGCCCGGCCGGTGCCGTCATGGTCGAGGCTGGCCGCCCGACCCTCACCGGTGTGCGTTACCTCTTCACCGCCAGCGGAATGCCTGAGTCCGAAGGGCGGGAGGTCAATCTCTCCCTCAACGTCCCGGATCGTCCCTACCTCGCGGCCGCCGGATGCCCGGACCACCTGGCCGTACGCCTCGACCCCCGCGACCGTGCGGCGGCGGTGATCGAGTGTCTCCACCTCACCGGTGGGATCTTCGAGGGTTCGGAGTATGTCACCCCCTTCCGCTCGGTCAACAGCGTGGTGCGAGTGAAGAATGCAGACTTCGCTCTCAATTTTGTCTCAGGAACAACACCCGGCGCACCCGACCCCTTCCTCGCCCGCTTCGGCCCCGGTGTCCACCACCTTGCCTTTACGACTCGCGGCGTCGCGACCGTGGCGGCGGGGCTGGAGGAGGACGGCGTCGGGTTCGCCCTCCCGCTCACCGAGTCGCCGGCTGCCGGCGTCAGGCAGATGATGGCCGCGAGGTCCGAACTGACCGGGTTGATCGTCGAGTACATCGAACGGTTCGAAGAGTTTGCGGGCTACTTCGATCCAGGCGCCACCGTGCGGCTCTGATAACTTATTCGACAGGAGGCTCGCCGGCCAGAGCCCGCACCACCAGTCCCCTGAGGTACACCACCTGACCGTGCTCAGGGCAGACCTCCAGAACGGCATCGCAGGTCTCAAGCGCTTTCTCATACTGTCCGAGTTGGTACAGGGACCAGGCCGCGTTCTTGCGGGCGTCAAGGTCGGTCGGGTCGAGTTCGATGGCCCGGTCAAAGTTTGCGACCGCCTCCTCATGCTGTTCCATGAGGGCGAGGACGATCCCGCGCATGAACCAGACCGCCTGGTTCTCGGGCTCGATCTCCGCGGCCCGGTTATAGGCGTTGAGGGCGCTATGCAGGTGGCCCACCGCCTTCAGGGATCGGCCGAGAACATACCAGGCGTAGGCGTATCCCGGGTCGATCGCGACCGCCTGGCGGGCGCTCTCCGCCGCCTCCCAGAACCGGTCCACATAGTACAGGGCCACCCCCCGCCGCAGCCAGACCTCAGGGAGGTCGGGGTTGACGGCAAGCGCCCGATCAAAACACGCGATCCCCTCGTCGGTCCGCCCGGTCTCGGCGAGGACCATACCCTTTCGATACAGGGCACCGGGATGGGCCGGTTCTTCCTTCAAGGCGGCGTCATATCTCTCCAGCGCCCCGGCATAGTCGCCCTGCTCCATGCGGGCATCCCCCTCAGCGACCAGCCGCGCCGCACTCTCAACCAACTGCTGCATGGGGCCGGGATCGGTGCGTCCCCTGATAAAATATACGGTGAAGCGAGGGTTTCATCATCTTACGTTTCCTACCCTGAGAGGCAATGGACCTCCCCACAGTATTCCTCATCGCGGTCGGCCTGGCCATGGACGCCACCGCCGTCTCGGTCGCGGGCGGCGTCTCGGTCAGGGAAGGGCGAGCCAGGACCGCCCTCACCCTCGCCCTCATCTTCGGCGGGTTCCAGACTGGAATGACCGTGCTCGGTTGGTATGCCGGGTCGGCCCTCGCCGGTTTCATCGGCTGGATCGACCACTGGATCGCCTTCTTCCTCCTCCTCGTCATCGGCGGGAGGATGGTCTACGATGGAATGAAAGGGGAAGACGGCGAACCGGTCGCCTTCGAGAGCCCGCTCGTCCTCCTCACCCTGGGTATCGCCACCTCCATCGACGCCCTTGCCGTCGGCCTCTCCTTCGCTGTCCTCGGGTCGGCCGTGCTGGTGCCGGCTGCGATCATCGGGATCGTGAGCGCCCTCCTCTCGCTCGTCGGGTTCTGGTTCGGCGGAGTCTTTGGCGGCAGGCACCGGGAGTGGGCCGAGGTCGTCGGTGGGGCGGTGCTGATCTTCATCGGGGTGCGGATCCTCTTCGAGCACCTCTTCATCTGACCGGCCCGACACGCCGGCGCATCTTCTCGAAATAGCGCTGGTGATACTCTTCGGCCCGCCAGAACCGGCTGGCGGGCGAGATCTCGGTGACGACCGGCCGCCGATATTTCCCGGACCGATCAAGTTCTTCTTTTTCTGCAAGGGCGAGATCCCGCTCCCCCTCGTCGGTGGAAAAGACCGCCGAGCGGTACTGGCTCCCGACGTCTGGCCCCTGCCGGTCAGGTGTCGTCGGGTCGTGGAGCGTCCAGAAGTGCCGGAGGAGGTCGGCAAAGGTGACTTTCTCGGGATCGTAGATCACCTCCACCGTCTCGGCATGCCCGGTCTTCCCGGTGCAGACCTGCCCGTAGGTGGGACGGTCGACGGTCCCGCCCATGTACCCGACCGCGGTCTCGACGACGCCCGGCACCTTCCGAAACGCCTCCTCCACTCCCCAGAAACAGCCGGCCGCAAAGTATGCCTTCTTCAGGCTCATGCCCCCTCCTCTGCAGGAGGGATGATAGTCCTTATGGGGAGGAGACGCCACCTCCCTCCATGCACCCGATCTGGGCCGACGATCCCGCCGAGGCTCTGGCTCTCCAGGCACGCCTCCGCCGCCGGGTCGTCGCCAGAGGTGCGCCAGCACCCGCTCTCGTCGCCGGGCTCGACGCGGCGTACTCCCGCGACGGCGCGACTATCTACGGAGCCGCCGTCCTTTTTTTGTTTCCGGGCCTGGAGCAGGTCGGCGAGGCATGGACCGAGTGTGAGGCGCGGTTCCCATACATCCCAGGGCTCTTCGCCTTCAGGGAAGGCCCCGCGCTCTGTGCCGCCCTCGAAGCGCTGGACCGAACCCCCGACCTCATCCTTGTCCACGGCCACGGTATTGCTCACCCGCGGCGGTGCGGGATCGCCTCGCACCTCGGCGTCCTCCTCGGCACCCCTTCCATCGGCGTCGCCGACCTCCTCCTCGTCGGCGAGGCCGGGGAACCAAGGGGTGAGAGGGGCGCCGCCGCCCCGGTCCGCTTCGAGGGCGAGGTGGTCGGGTGGGCGGTGCGGACGAGGACCGGCGCCCGCCCGATCTATGTCTCCCCCGGCCACCTGGTAGGCCACGCCGCCGCGGTCGAGTTGGTCCTCGCCATGACCGGGAATTACCGGAGACCCGAACCCCTCAGGGCCGCCCACCGCTGCGCCGTCTCGGTCAGGGCGGGCAAAACCAAGCGTTGATATCAGGGCAGGGCATAGAGAGGCGCATGGAGACCGGGGAGGGGGAAGAGAAGAAGGAGAAGGAGACCCGCACCGAGACCCTGAAAGTGACCGGGATGCACTGCGCCACCTGCGCCATCACCGTCGAGAAGGCACTCAAAGAGATGAAAGGGGTGAGCAGCGCCTCGGTGAACCTCGGGGCCGAACAGGCATCGGTGGAGTACGACCCTTCCAAGGTCTCGCCGGTCGAGATCGAGCAGGCGGTCACCGGCGCAGGCTACGGGGTCGTCACCGGCAGGGCCACCCTCAAGGTCGGCGGGATGATGTGCGCCACCTGCGTGAAGACCGTCGAAGCGGCGCTGCAGGCCATCCCCGGCGTCCACACCGCGATGGTGAACCTCGGGGCCGAACGGGCCTATGTCACCTACAACCCCACGGCAGTCGGCGTTCCTGAGATGAAGGCGGCGATCGAGGCCGCGGGATACCAGTACCTGGGGATGGAGGGGGAGGAGACCGGTGAGATCGAACGCAAAGCGCGGGAGGCCGACCTTCAGGACCGACTCCGGCGGACCGTCGTCGGTGCCGTCGCCTCGGTGGCCCTGATTGCGCTGATGTTCTTTGCGCCGCCGCTCCCGGTGACGATGCCCTACGTCCTCCTAGTCGTCGCCACCCCGCCGTTCCTCTACCTCTCATGGCCAATCTTCCTGGCGGCCTGGCGGGCCCTGAAGAACCGGTCCCTGAATATGGACGTGATGTACTCGATGGGCATCGGCGTCGCCTTCGGCGCTTCGGTGCTGGGGACCTTCAGGGTCGTGCTCACCACCGACTTCCTCTTCTACGAGACGGCGGTGATGCTCGCCACCTTCCTCACCCTGGGCCGGTACCTGGAGGCCAGGGCGAAGGGACGGACCGGCGAGGCGATCGCCGCCCTCGTCCGTCTCAGGCCGAAGACCGCCACGGTGCTCGTCGACGGCGAGCGGGTGGAGCGGCCCATCGACGAGGTGAAGCCCGGAGACGTGGTGCTGGTCCTGCCCGGCGCACAGGTTCCGGTCGACGGCGAGGTGAGAAAGGGAGAGAGTTATGTGGACGAGTCGATGGTCACCGGCGAACCGGTCCCGGTCGGGAAAGGGCCGGGCGAGAACGTCGTCGGTGGGACGGTCAACGGCGACGGCGTGCTGGAGGTGACGGCGACGCGGGTCGGGAGGGACACCGTCCTTGCCCAGATCATCAGACTCGTCGAGGAGGCCCAGGGGACGAGGCCGCCGGTCCAGCGGATCGCCGACACCGCGGTCACCTACTTTATCCCGACCGTCCTCGCCATCGCCGCGGCCTCTTTTGTGACCTGGTATTTTGTCCTGGATGCCCCGCTCATCTTCGCTCTCTCCACGCTCATCGCCGTCCTGGTCGTCGCCTGCCCCTGCGCTCTGGGGCTTGCCACACCGACAGCGATCACCGTCGGGGTCGGGCGCGGGGCCGAACTCGGGATCCTGATCAAGAGCGGCGAGGCGCTGGAGGTGGCCGAGGGCCTGGACGTCGTCGCCTTCGACAAGACCGGCACCCTCACCAGGGGGACGCCGGCCGTCACCGACGTGGTGGGTATCGGTGAGGACGAGACCGGGGTGCTTGCCCTGGCCGCCGGCGTCGAACAGAACTCGCAGCACCCGGTGGCCGCCGCCATCGTCCGCCGGGCCGAAGAAGAGGGACTCGCGCTCCCGGAGAGCACGGGCTTTGAGACGGTCCGCGGCAAGGGGATCGTCGCCGCGGTCGGCGGACGCCGGGTGGCCCTCGGCAACCGCGCCCTGCTCGCGGACGAGGGGGTCGTCCTGGCGGGCCGGGCCGCGGAGGAAGGGGCGCGGTACGAGGGCGAGGGCAAGACCGTCTCGTACCTCGCGGCCGACGGCGAGATCATCGGGGTCGTCGCCGTCGCCGACACTCTCAAACCGACGGCGGCGAGAGCGGTCGAGGCGCTCATGAAGATGGGGCTCTCGATCGTGATGGTCACCGGGGACAACCCACGTACGGCCAGGGCCATCGCCGACCAGGTCGGGATCGAACGGGTTCTGGCCGAGGTGCTCCCCGACCGGAAGGCGGCCGAGGTGAGGGCGCTCCAGGACAGGGGCAGTCATGTCGCCTTTGTCGGGGACGGGATCAACGACGCCCCGGCGCTGGCCCAGGCCGACCTCGGGATCGCCATCGGCGGCGGGACCGACGTGGCCATCGAGAGCGGCGACGTGGTCCTGGTCAGGGACGACCTCACCGATGTCCCCGCTGCGGTGCAACTCGCAAGAAAGACCATCGGCCGGGTGAAACTCAACCTCTTCTGGGCCTTCGCCTACAACGCCGCCCTCATCCCGGTGGCCGCCGGCGTGCTCTACCCCTCCTTCGGGATCGTCTTCAGGCCCGAACTGGCAGGCCTCGCCATGGCCGCCAGTTCGGTCACGGTCGTCTCCCTCTCGCTCCTCCTGAAAGGATATATACCGGAAGCAAAGAGGGGAGAGACGAGGTAAATCAGATGGAGATCGACCCGGTCTGCAAGATGAAAGTCGACCCGGCGACGGCGAGACACACCACGGAGTACCGAGGAAAGACCTACTATTTTTGCGCCCCGGGGTGCAAGAAGGCGTTTGAGGCGGAGCCTGAAAAGTATCTTAAGGAGTGAGGCGGGAGCGGAGGGAATACAGTTCAATCGCCGGAGACCCCGACCTTTTTCTTCACGAAATTACGGCTTTATAGAATCGTTCATGAACCCCGGGCTCAAGCATACGCGATGAAAATAATTCTGAGCGGTACTTTTAAGTGTGGAGGTATTTCTGATCACATTCCTTACAGCAGGGCAGTGGGCGGGGACACGGTTCTATCGCCGCCCCCTATGTCCATAATCATACCCCCTCCTTCCGGCCTCTATCGCGATCCCGCCCCTTCGAAAGAGTGCCAGGAGGGGCAGGAACCGGATTGTGGTTTGATACAGCATCGGTCTGATTCCCGATCTACGACGCATCTATATGCGATCTCTGATCACTTCCTCTACATATCACTTCCCGGACAAACGAGAGACTTTGAAAAATATCTGACACTTTCTGACCTCTAAAAGAGGAGGTAATCACTCTAAAATAACTCCCTACAATAATTCCGATATATCCAGTCTCCAGATGGCAGAGTATGAGGACACCACCACTTGATCACCATGATGAAATCAATTTCAGACCGGAAAACAAGGAAAACCCGTCTCAACAGACAATATCACGAAATCTCGAAAATATTCTGCAAAGAAATATACTTTTAAGTAGGGGCGGGTCTCAAATAGAGACGCAATTGATTTTACGGGTGAGCGATGGATTGACCAGAACATTTGTGCCAAAACGGGTGTTTTTCACCTGCGGCGTGGGACGGGACTCCGAGTATCTCGGGTCCTTTGAGATGGCGTTGCGAGCAGCAAAGATCGAGTGCTACAACCTGGTGACGGTGAGTTCGATCCTGCCCCCCAAGTGCCGGATCATATCGCGCCCCGACGGCCTCGCCGACCTCGAACCGGGAAGCATCGTCTTCACCGTCATGTCGCGGATCGCCTCCAACGAACCGCACCGGCGGATCTCGGCCTCTATCGGCGTGGCCATCCCCGAAGACATGGAGAACCAGTGGGGATACTTTGCCGAGCACCACGCCTTCGGCGACAACAAAGAGAAGACCGGAGAGTACGCCGAACGCCTTGCCTACAATATGTATAACAGCATCACCGACAAGATCCCGGAAAAAACCCTTAATATCACCGAGAGTGCAGTCGTAGATGAAGAAGGCACATGGACCACCGTACTCGCGGCCACCGTCTTCCTCATGGAGTAGAGATGACATCACGCACACGCGCACACCATACCGTCTGTCCGTATTGCAACGAAGAGGTCTACCTTGAGGAGTTAATCGGCGGAAAGTGCCCACTCTGCGGCTCCGCCCTCGAAGACCTCGAAGACGATTGCCTCGAGATCGATGACGGACTCGAACGCTCCGACCTCTCCTGGCTCATCTGCCACTACTTCCTCTTCAAGAAACTCGACGACCTCGGAGCCAACCCCCTCCAGGCCATGCAGATCATCGAGAAGTTCGAGGAGAAGAGAGAGAGCGGAAACGATGGCGAAAGCGTCACCTTCGAGATCGAACTGCCATACACCCGCCGGGAACAACTGCTCCCTAAACGCTGCGCAGACTGCGGCCACCTCTTCCTCAGGGGCGGCAAAAAAATCTTCACCGGGGACACGGAGAAGCCGGGATATTCCGTCTTCTTCCGATGCCCCGTCTGTTCTCAGTAAGTCCGTGCGATCACGGTCGAAGTTCCCTGCCGGCCACAGACCGCACACGGACCCTCTGACTTTTTGATATGCGGGCTGCGCACCTCGGTCCCGAGGACGCTCCCGTTGGTCACTTTTTCCAGTTCTTCGGCGCATGCCTCGTCACCACACCAGTGGACGACCGCGATCCCGGTCTTGACCGCCTCAGCCGCCTCCTCGACACTCCCGGCCTCGGTGATGTGCGAGGTGAGGAACTCCTCGGCCTTCGTGCGCAGACGGGCCGCATAAGCTCCCAGGATCTCGGGAACCGCGGTGACGACCTCGTCCCGCTGCACCGTCATCTTCTCGCCGTCCCTGGTGGCGGCGACGACCGTGCCGGCGTCCAGGTCGCGCGGCCCGACCTCGATCCGCAGGGGCACGCCGTGCATCTCCCAGTGATAATACTTCGCGCCCGGACGCATATCCCTGGTATCGATCTTCACCTTGAGACCTGAGGTTTCGAGTTCGGCCTTCAGCGCCTCGGCCGCCGCCAGCACCTCGTCGGCGCGCTTCTTCATGATGATCGGGATGACGACCACCTGGACCGGGGCCACCTTCGGCGGGAGGACCAGACCTTTGTCGTCGCCGTGGACCCCAATCGTCGCCGCAATACACCGCTCCGAGATCCCGTAGCAGGTCTGGTGGACATACTGCTGCTGCCCCTCGGCGTCCTCGTAGGTGATCTCGAAAGTCTTCGAGAAGTGGTCGCCGAGATGGTGGACCGTTCCCACCTGGAGCGTCCGGCCGTCAGGCATCAGGGCATCGACGGCCATCGTGTAGTCGGCGCCCGGGAACTTGTCCCAGTCGGGCCGGCGGGAGATGGTGATCGGGATGCAGAGGTCGTCGTAGAACCGGGTGTACAGCGAGAGGGCGATCTCCACCTGTGCTGCCGCCTCATCCCAGGTGGCATGGGCGGTGTGGGCCTCCTTGAACGAGGTGATCTCCCGCAGACGGATGAGCGGTCTCGTGTGCTTGGTCTCGTACCTGAAGGTGTTGACGATCTGGTAGACCTTGAGCGGGAGGTCGGCATGCGACCTGATCCAGAGGGCGAACATCGGGTAGATGGATGTCTCGCTCGTCGGCCGCAGGGCCAGGGGGATGTCGAGTTCGGAGAGACCACCGTGGGTGACCCAGTAGACCTCGTCCTCGAAACCCTTGATGTGCTCGGCCTCTTTCATGAACTCGGTCTTTGGAATGAGAAGCGGAAAAAGCGTCTCCTCATGCTCCGAACCGTCGAGGAGGTTGCGGAGGATGGCATAGGTCTGCCGCCGCAGCCCGAACCCGAAGGGGTACCAGACATACAGCCCCTTGACCGGGTAGCGGACGTCCATGATCTCCGCCCGCCAGAGCACGTCATTGTACCATGCCGAAAAGTCAGATTTTGATGGGAGTGAACCGCTCTCTTCTTCCATTGGGGTACCTCAAATCACTACCTGTAGGAGTGCGGGCGTAATAAATGCCTCTATAACGGCCGCCACAACGAGAAGAGGGACGACAATACGGAGAAATTGTCCGCCCATCCTGGTGGCCTCGGCCACCGCGTCGCCCCGGCCCATCAACTCCGCCACCATCGCCCTGGCCAGGGCAAGACCAAGGGCGCCGGAGATGAAGATGGCAGGAAGCTCGAAGATTCCGTGGGGAACGATCCCCGCCGCCAGGCCGAGGGGCCCGAGGGTGTCGATGATCTCGTTGACGAAGATGCCGACGACCAGGCCGTTGGAGAAGAGGATGAAGAACGTGAGCAGCCCGAAGGTCGCCCCTCCGAGGAAGAGGATTGCACAGGCCTGGAGGTTGTTGAGGAAGATCTTTGCGGCGAGCATGAGGGGTGCATCATCGGCGACCTGGGCGAAGACGCCTTCTTTAACGGTATCCAGGAGCATCTGGGCCGCGGGGTCGCCCGAGGCCGCAAAGACGTAGCCGGCACCGGCCCCGCCGAAGAAGAGGAGGAGGGCGACGGCCAGCGGGAGGAGGAGGGCGTCTCTAGACATAGAGCACCATACGCATCAGATCCCTGATCCCCGGCGCCATCCCGACAACGATCATCGCCAGCAGGACCAGGTGCCAGAAGGCGGGGTTCCCCTCTTTCCGGTAGAGTTCGAGGATGTAGATCGCCGGGACGATCACCGCCAGTTTCAGGAGGAACATCGAAAAGGCCGTGCCGGTCAGGTCGATGAGATGGGAACCGACGACGTGCTGCTCCACATAGTGGAGGGGGTGGAGGTCGATCCCGAAACTCGTGGCACTCGCATCGAGCATGTGTCCGAAGATGAGGAGGGCGTACAGGGGCTCGGTGACATATTCCCAGCCGGCAAGGTAGCGGAGGGCGCCCCAGACGGCGGCCGTCGTGGCCACTGCCATCGCCGGGATGACGAAGAGGACGACAAAGTCGATCTGCGTGTGCGTCGCACCCCAGACCATAAGCAGGAGGAAGGACGCCACCGAGAGGGCGATGCCGGTCCAGGCATAGGGCCGGGTGTAGTCGGAGACCACGCCTTTGAGTTCGAGGAGACGGGAGACAAACAGGGCCCCGGCGGTGATGAAGAAGATCGCAAAGAAGATGAGCGGGGTAATCAGCAGGAACCTGATGTCGGAGGTGATCATCCCGGTGTCCTCGACCACCCGCAGGAGACCGCCGAGCACGACGAAGGGGATGGTGGAGAGGACGAACTTCCGGTCCACCGGAATTCCAAACCGCTGGAGGCCCCGGTAGACGAGATATACCGCGATGATCAGGATTATCGCATACGTGAGCGTATCGACGACCGTGTACGCCTGACCATACCTGATCGGATCGATGTAATATTTGTAGATGAAGTCCCTAATCATCTGTGATCTCATGGGTGGAGAGGGTATTAAAGTACTGAGGGAGAAGGTCTTTGACAAGTCCAGATGGATGCAGCTCCCGCGTGACGTGCTCATCGGGCATAACATGCTCGAAGAACTCCCCTCAGTCTGCCAGGACCTTGGTCTGGGCAGACATGCCCTGCTTATCACCGGTGAACGGACACGGGAGATCGCGGGCAATCGGATCGCCTCCCTTCTGGAAGGGCGGTGCGAAGTAACCACCTTTATCGTCCGCACCGGTTCTCTCGACGAGATTGCAGCCGCCGAGGAATTTGGGACCGGATCGGACTTCGTCATCGGGGCCGGGGGGGGTCGGGTCATCGACACCGCCAAGATCGTCTCGTACAACCTCGACCGCCAGTTCGTCTCGGTCCCGACCGCAGGGGCCCACGACGGGATCGCCTCGGCGCGGGCCTCGATTCCGACCCCTGAAGGGAGTGTTTCCCTCGACGCCCACCCGCCGATCGCCGTCGTCGCCGACACCGCGATCATCGCCGCCGCCCCGACCCGCCTCCTGGCCGCGGGGTGTGCCGACATCATCTCCAACTACACCGCGATCCTGGACTGGGAACTTGCCCACCGCCTCAGGGGTGACACTGTCTCTGAGTATGCGATAGCCCTCTCGAAGATGACCGCAGAGATAATCGTCAAGAACACCGGCGTGATCAACGCCCGGACCGAGGAAAGCGCCTGGATCGTGATGAAGGCTCTCGTCTCCTCAGGCGTGGCGATGTCCATTGCAGGTTCCTCCAGACCCGCGAGCGGGGGCGAACACAAGTTCTCCCACGCCCTCGACCGCCTCGCACCAGGGCAGGCGCTCCACGGGGAACAGTGCGGGGTCGGGGCGATCATGACGATGTACCTCCACGGCGGGGACTGGCGGTGGATCCGGGACTCACTCAAGAGAATCGGGGCGCCGACGACCCCGGCAGAACTCGGGATCGACGACGAGACCGCGGTCGAGGCTCTCCTGGAGGCCCGGACCATCAGGCCTGAGCGGTTCACGATCCTGGACATGGGCCTCTCCAGGGAGAGTGCCCGGCGACTTGTCAGGATGCTCTATGAGGAGTGAATAGTCATGGCCAAACCAAAAGCAAAAGTGACCCTGCTCGGGACGTGTCTCGCGGAGAAAGGGCTTGAATTCGTGTACGAAAGCGAGGCGACGGCATGCAGGAACTGCAAACTCTGGAAGGTCTGCCACAATCTCCAGCCAGGGAAAAAGTATCAGGTCGTCGGGGTCAGGCCGAACACCAAGCAGGAATGTGCCGTCCATAAAGATGGGATCTGTGCGGTCGAGGTGATCGAGGCCCCGGTCACCACCCTCATCCCGGCCGACCGGGCCATCCTCAACTCCAGTATCCACTTCGAGTCTCCCTGCACCAGAACCAGGTGCCGGAGTTATCATCTCTGCCACCCCGACGGGATCATCGAGGGCGAGAAATACATCGTCGCCAAAGTGCTGGGCACCGGGCCGGACGTCTGCGAGAAGGGACGGAACCTAAAACTCGTAGAACTGCGCCCGGCGGGGGCCTGATCAGAGGAACTTAGACCCTATAGAATCGCTCATGAATTGAAACCTCATACATTTTTCGTAACCCTCTGTTCTCACGCCATCCCCCATCAAATCGCGCCGGGAGGGGCATGATAGACATGGTGCCGCCCCCCCATAAGGCAAACACCAGATCACAAACCCCCTCAACCCGGGGCCGCAGCGCAGAGTCTCCTCGAGAGGGCGAGGAGCCTGCCAGTGTGGCGGAGGTCAACGAGCCACCGGTGCGGTATGGATGGAAAACCGTAGCAGGCCCCGGCAAGCGCCCCCGCGATCGCGCCCACCGTGTCGGCGTCGCCACCCAGGTTTATTGCCCGCACCACCGTATTTTCAAACCCGTCCGAGCCCATGAAGACAGCCACGGCCGCGTGGGTGGCGAGTACAGCGTCGAGAGATGGTTCGATCGGCCATCGGTCGAACTCGCCCAGGCGTTCGGCGACCTCAGGGCTCTGGCACCGGTCGAGAGCATGGGTGAAGGCCCGCACCTTCGGGACGCCCCGGCACATCTCCGAAACCATCTGGTTCACGAAGGCCGAGCATTCGCCGGCGACCGGGTCATAGTGGGTGAGGGCGGAGCACACAAGGCTCACCTCACGCACCGCGTGCGGCGGGTAATAGATCCCGAGAGGCGGGGCACGCATCACGCTCCCGTTTGTTCTGCTCCCCTTGTTCATGAGGTGCGCGACGGCCGCAGCCTGTTCTAGAGCGCACCCCTGCCTGACCAGGGTGAAGACTGTCCGTGAGGTGGGCCCGTAAAATTCAGGTGCCCCTTCGAAGGCCCTGACCAGTCTCTCCATGAAGTCCTCGGGCGAGAATCCGCGGCACGAGACGAGGGACTCGGCAAGTCCGATGGCCTGAAGGGCATCGTCAGTGAACTCACCCCTTTGAATATCATGAATTCCTCCCCCAAGCATTCTGGTCACGCGGTTTTCAGGCGGGGGCAGCCCCTCGAGGGGCGCACCCAACGCGTCGCCTACAGCAAGCCCAACAAGGCACCCGGCCGCTCTCATGAAGTCCGATATAAAGATCACCAATAAACTATATCAATCGAAGAAAAAATGTAATTTTTGAAGTTAGGTGATTGCGTGCAGAAGGAAGAGTTGCTCCACTTACACATGCTCTTGATGCATATCAAGAAATATTACGAAACTACCACCGGAGATGAGGTTTACACCCCGGATTACGATGTGCTTGGCGTCTCCCCCGCCCACATCCACAAGAACAAGATCTCCCACAAGAAGGCGATCCTTGCACTCGGCGAGGACCTGGTTCACTAGCTGCGCAGTTCCACTCCCCTCGCCCAGCAGGTGGAAGGGATCCACAAGGCAACCCATAATGAGGGCGTAGCACAAGAACATTAAGACGGTATGGATGATGTCGACCTCTGCCGGGAGATCATCTCCCGCATCTCTTCTCAGCCCTGCGGGACATCAGATCTCCAGCGGGTTAAGATTGCGGTCTGCCGAAAATATAGCGTGAGTTCCATCCCCAAGAACTCCGCGATCCTCGCCGCAGCCACGCCCGACGAGGAGAAGGTGCTGCGCGAGGTGCTCATGGTCAAACCGACCCGGACGATCTCGGGCGTCGCCCCGATTGCGACGATGACCTCACCGGCCCCCTGCCCGCATGGCAAGTGTCTCCCCTGCCCGGGCGGCCCTGAACACCCCTTCGGTTCGCCGCAGAGTTACACCGGCCAGGAACCGGCGGCCCTCAGGGGCACCCAGCACGAGTTCGATCCCTATGCCCAGGTGCAGGCCAGACTCTCGCAACTCGAGGCCCTGGGTCATCATGTGGACAAGGCCGAACTGATCGTGATGGGCGGGACGATGACCGCACGCCCAAGAGAGTATCAGGAGTGGTTTGTCCACTCGTGCGTCCACGCGATGAACGAGTACCGCTCCGGCGAACACCGTCCCTTCGACCCGGCGACGGTCCTGGAGGAGAACGAATCAGCACCGGTGCGGTGCATTGCCACGACCTTCGAGACCCGTCCCGACTGGTGCCGGCGCGAGCACCTCGACGGGATGCTTGACCTCGGGGTGACCAAGGTCGAACTCGGTGTCCAGCACACCGACGACGCCGTCCTCACCCTCAACCGGCGCGGGTGCATGGTGGCCGATGCGGTCGAAGCGAACCGTCTCCTGCGGGACGCCGGGATCAAGGTCGGGTTTCACATGATGCCAAACCTCCCGGGAAGCGATCTCGAAAAGGACCGGGAGATGTTTCAGACACTCTTTGCAGACGAGGGGTTCAGGCCTGACTTTCTCAAGATCTATCCCACCCTGGTGACGCCCGGCTCAGAGATCGAAACCCTCTGGGAAGAGGGGGGGTACGCCCCATACCCTGAAGACGACCTGGTGGATCTCGTCGCCTATGCAAAGTCTCTCCTGCCCGAATATGTCCGTCTCCAGCGGGTGCAGCGCGACATCCCGGCGCGGTTGATCGTCGCGGGGTCGCGCCACTCCAACTTCAGGCAACTCGCCCAGCAGCGGTTGCACGAACATGGCGGGGCGTGCCGGTGCATCAGGTGCCGGGAGGCCGGGCGACGCCGGCCCACCGGCACCCCGGCGGTGCGAGACCTGACCTATGCGTGCTGCGGCGGGACCGAACACTTCATCCAGGTCGAGGCCGGCGACGCCCTCATCGGCTTCGCGCGCCTCCGCTATCCGGGGGAGGCGGTCAGGCCCGAACTCGACGGGGCGGCCCTCCTGCGCGAGCTCCATGTCTACGGGGCGATGGTCCCCCTCGGGACGAACAGCGGAGAGGGAGAATTCCAGCACCGCAACTTCGGCAGAGAACTTCTTGCCAGGGCCGAGGAGACCGCACGCGCAGACGGCTTCGGCCGCCTCGCCGTCAACAGCGGGGTGGGGGTCAGACCCTATTATCGGGGTCAGGGCTATGAACGCGAAGGGCCATACATGGTAAAGAGACTGCAATGAAACCCGCAACCCTCGAATTCCTCAACCAGCGCTTCAATTCGTATTATCGCGAGAATTTCCTCGCCATGCCCCCAGGGCTCCAGCAGCGGGAGTGGGGTTTCGTCTTCTTCGGCCAGGAGCAGGGGATACGGATGCGCCGTCACCTGGGCTTCGGGTCGCGCGAGGAGTGCACCGACTACATCAGGTCGATGGCACCGGCGCACGCCTATTATTCGACAGCCTACTACACCGATCCCGGCGCGGGGACGATGGGGGAGAAGGGTTGGACCGGGGCCGATCTCATCTTCGACATCGATGCCGACCACCTGGTGAAGGGCGTGCCCTACGATGCGATGCTCGCGCGGGTCAAGGAGGAGACCGAGAAACTCCTGACCATGCTCACCGAAGAACTTGGCTTCTCCCGAAAGTCGCTCACTCTCGTCTTCTCAGGCGGGCGAGGATATCATGTCCATGTCAGAGACCCAAGAGTCCTCGGCTGGGAGAGCCAGGAGCGCAGGGAAATCGTCGACTATCTCTGCGCCACCGGTCTCGCCCCCGGTTCCCTCTTTGCCATGGGGAATAGTGGGGGCTGGCAGGGCAGGTTCGCCTCGGCCCTCCAGGAGTACGCCAACCGGCTTTTTGCCGACGGTGAGAAGGCCGCCCGCAAACACCTGCTCGAGATGGAGGGGGTAGGGGAGATCTATGCCGGGCGTTTCCTTGCGTCGATGCAGTCTGCAGAGTTCGCCGCAGGCAGAATCCCCAGAGATCTCCTCTCCTCCTCGGTACTGCAGACTCTCCTCTCTGGAGAAGGTGGAGAACTCATACCCCTGATCAAGGACCGGGCCGCCCTGGTCGACGAACCGGTGACGACCGACATCAAACGGTTGATCAGAATGCCGACCTCCCTCCACGGCGGGAGCGGACTGCGGGTCGTCGAAGTCCCGCTCAAGGAACTTCCCGACTTCGACCCGCTCGTCGACGCCGTCGTCTTCTCTGAGCGGGAGGTGAAGGTGGACGCGGCCTTCGGACTCTCGATGCCGATCCTCGGGAAGACCTACACTGTGAAGAAGGGGACCAACCTCGTCCCCGAGGCCCTGGCCGTCTTCCTCTGCTGTCGCGGGATCGCCGAGATCGGGGGTGGGCGGCGATGATGGACCTCGACGATCTCAGGATCATTGTCTGGAACGAGCGGGAGAGCGGGAAACTCTCCGAGATCCCGGGCGACCTCTTCAGGACGGCGAAGCGCTCTCTGGACGAACTCTACGAGGAGATCAATCAGATCCATGACCCCTTCTCCGAGGAGAGCGCGGTCCTCCAGGACCGGTTCCAGGCGATCAAGGAGACGCTCAATGGCATCATCAAGATCAGACTCAAGAAGATCATGAGACTTGCCGAGGCCCAGAACGAGGCCGAGTACTCGGACAAGGAGGAACTGAAATTGATGCTCCCGGCAGAACGAACGATGTTCGATGCGGTCTGCCGCGAGATCGCCGCATGCCGCGAGGGCCTCCTCGAAGGAACAGAGAGAGAGTTCACCCCCACGGCGCCGGTCGAGGACGAACTGATCTTCCCCGCCGGTGAAGAGGAAGAAGTGCCGGCACCGGGGGCCGCGGCCGCGGCCGGGACTGCGCTGGTGTTGATCAGAGAGGAAGTCCCTGAGTTCATGGGACTTGACGGCCGCACCTACGCCCTTGAGACAGAGGACATCGTCACCCTCCCCAGGGAGAATGCGGACGTGCTCTGCGGGCGCAACATAGCCTTAAATATAAGGCTTATCAAATAATACAGATATTCGAGAGAATAGTGCCGGGCAATCAGGGTGGGAAGAAAATGGGATATCCTTCATTGGATCCCGGATTCCCCCCGATAATAGGTCGGACCCGGCACTGCCGCCAAGCCCGGAACGGGCTGCAACGACCATCGTGAGGGGCTTATTTCATGAAAATGCCAGCAAAATTTAGGGCTTACTGTCCGCACTGCAGATCGCATGAGGTACACGAAGTTGAGAAGGTGAAGAAGGGCCGCGTCAACGGTCTGCACTGGATCGACCGGCAGAAAGCCCGGAGAGGGAAAGTGGGCAACATGGGCAAGTTCTCAAAGGTACCTGGTGGCGACAAGCCAACCAAGAAGGTTAACGTCAGGTACCGTTGCACCAAGTGCGGGAAGGCACACCTCCGTGCGGGATGGAGAGCAGGCAAGTTCGAGATTGTGGAGTGAAAATATGGTACATCAGCACAGAGAAAACAGGAGCAAGTTCTACAGGGTCAAGTGTCCTGACTGCGAGAACGAGCAGGTGATCTTCGAGAAGGCCGCCACGGTCGTCGACTGTGCGGTCTGCGGGCATGTCCTCGCCGAACCCACCGGTGGCAAGGCAACGATCAAAGCTGAGATCACGGCAGAACTCCAGTGAGATTGTCAGATGCACGATATAGACGAATGGCCGGAAGAGAGCGAACTCGTCGTATGCACCGTTGAAGACGTCAAGGACTTTGTAGCCTTTGTGCGTCTGGACGAATACGCGAGCAAGAAAGGTCTTATTCACATCTCCGAGATCGCAACCGGCTGGGTCAAGCACATCAGAGACTACGTCAGAGAGGGTCAGAAGGTCGTTTGCAAGGTTCTCAGCGTCGATCCCAAGCGCGGACACATCGATCTCTCCCTCAAGGATGTCAACGACCACCAGCGGCGTGAGAAGATCCAGGAGTGGAAGAACGAGCAGAAGGCCGAGAAGTGGATCGGTTTTGTCGCAAAAGGTACCGGCGCCGATCCCCAACTGATCAGGGATGCCTTCTACTCCAACTTCGGACTGCTCTATTCGGCATTCGAGGAGATCGTGACAAAAGGCGACGCCGCACTGAAGGATCTGGACTTCAAGACAGAGGTCAACGAAGCCCTCAAGACCGTCGCTCAGGAAAACGTAAAGATTCCGAAGGTGACGATCACCGGGACTCTCGTCCTTGCCTCGACGAAGCCGGACGGAGTGAACATCATCCGCAGGGCTCTCCGGAGCGCACAGCCGAAGGTTGAGGAAGAAGTCGACATCGAACTCGTCTACCTTGGGGCCCCGAACTACCGGATCAAGGTCACCGCACCTGACTATAAGATGGCCGAAAAGACCATCGATAAAGCGTCATCTGCGGCGATCGGGGTCATGGAACGGGCCGGTGACACCGGAAAGTTTGTAAGAAAGGCAAAGAGCGCATGAGCGGGCGGATCCGGTACTGCGAGCGGGACCACCGCTACACCCTCTTTTTCCGCTGTCCAGTCTGTGGGGAACCGACAAGGACGGCACATCCCGCCAGGTACTCTCCCCAGGACCATTACGGTGCTTACAGGAGGCTGGCGAAGCAATGGACGACATAGGCGTAGCATATCTCACCGAAGACAAGGTCCAGGCAGACATTCTCGTCGAGGGGCTGCCGGGGATCGGTCAAGTCGGCAAACTCGTCGTCGAGCATATGATCCAAGAACTCGGCGCGGAGAAGATCGTGGATATCATCTCCGTTTTCCTCCCGCCGCAGGTGCTCATCGACCCTGGCGGCGTCGTCCGCTTGCCGGCCAACGAGATCTATCTCTGGAAGGGTGAGGAGAAGTCAATCGCGTTTCTCATCGGCGACTTCCAGAGCACTTCCAACGAGGGGCACTACCTCCTTGCCGACGCGTATCTCGATGTCGCCGAGGAACTCGGGGTGAAGCGGGTCTACACCCTGGGCGGCTTCGGAGTCGGCCACCTGGTCGAGGAACCGAGGGTGCTCGGTGCAGTGAACGACGAGAAGCTTATCGAAGAGGTGACCGAAGCCGGCGGTGTGATGGCCGGCGACGAGCCCGGCGGGATCGTCGGGGCCGCGGGTCTCCTCCTCGGGCTTGCTACGGAGCGCGGGATGGACGGGATCTGCCTGATGGGCGAGACCCCCGGCTATCTCGTCGACCCGAAGAGTGCCGGCGGGGTGCTCGCGGTTCTCACCAGACTCCTCGGGGTCGAGGTCGATCCCACACAACTCGCAGTGCATGCGGCTGAGATGGAAAAGATCCTCGCCAGGTACGAAGAGATGGAGCGGGGCAAAGAGGAAGAGTCCCTCAACTATATCGGGTGAGCATGGCCGTCTACGCCGACCTCCACATCCACTCTCCTTTCTCGATGGCCACTTCGCCCTCGATGACACCGACGGCCCTCTGCGAGGCCGCGGCCCTCAAGGGGATCAGGGTGCTGGGAAGCGGGGACGCCCTCCACCCGGAGTGGCGGGCGGCCTGGAAGATGTATGAGGACGGGACCGGGACGGTCGTCCTCCCGACCACCGAGGTGGAAGGGAAGGGGCGGGTCCACCATCTTATCATCATGGAGGACTTCTCCCTCTTCGAGGAACTCGCCCGGGTCTTCGCCCCCCATTCCCGAAACCTCCTGACCGGGGGGAGACCGCATGTGCATCTTGAGGGAGAGGCGATCGCCGCGGCGGTCCATGACCTCGGCGGACTGGTCGGTCCGGCCCATGCCTTCACCCCCTGGACCTCGCTCTATGCCTCCCATGACTCAGTCGCCTCCTGTTATGGCGAGGAGTCGATCGATTTTCTTGAACTCGGACTCTCGGCTGACACCACGTACGGCGCCGGGATCCCCGAACTCGACGGCGTCCCCTTCCTCTCCAACTCCGACGCCCACTCGGCCCACCCGGTCAAACTGGGCCGCGAGTTCAACCGCCTCGACCTCGGAGAGGCCACCCCGAAGGCCGCCTTCGACGCGTTGAAGCGGGGGAAGATCATGCTCAATGCCGGGTTTTTCCCTGAAGAGGGGAAGTACAACCGCACGGCCTGCACCAGGTGCTACCGGCAGTACTCTCTCGAAGAGGCGGGGACCCATGCCTGGACCTGCCCGGTCGACGGTGGGAAGATCAAGAAGGGGGTGCAGAACCGCGCCCATGAACTCGGCGGCGGTGGCGACCTCTCGGATCGCCCCCCGTACTATCACATTATCCCGCTTGGTGAGATCATCAGGGTGGTCCTTGGCGTCTCCTCCCCCAAGACCAGGAAGGTGGAGGCGCGATATGCCAGGCTAACCGAGACCTTCGAGACCGAGATCGCTGTCCTCGCCGAGGTGCCGCCAGCCGAGATCAGAGCGGTGGACCCCGAGGTCGGGGACGCCATCGCCGCCTTCAGGGAGGGACGGGTGAACCTTGTCCCCGGCGGCGGCGGGAAATACGGCACGTTTTCTTTTCTTTAGGTGCGGGAGAGAGAGGCCGGACTGATCGGTCTGGACCTCCCTTTTGAAGATGCAGTACAATTTTTGAGAACTGGATTCCCATCCTCTCCTCGTGGCGAATCAATACCAGAAGGTCGCCAATAGAGTGTACCCGGACGATAGAGAACTCTGGCCGTGAAAAAATATTCTGTACTCTCTTGCGAAGATAGCGCCGGGAACGACACCATTTTCTTCACGATCTCTCCTCCACCTTTCCGGCCCAATCGCAATCACGGGGGTCCGGTGGTCTCCCCGGTGCGAGAGGGCGATGAAAATTCTTTGATGGGGGCGGCCCCCCGATCACCTGACGTCCCCTCCTCAATCGTTCCTGCTCTCACGTCTTCCCACAGATTCTCGCCGGGGGCACTGCCCCCGGACCCCTGCACGATGAGAATAGGTGAGGGAGCGACGATAGCGTTGTTCATGCCCACTGTCCAGTCGTGGGGAGCGGATCAAGGGGCCCTACAGGTTGAGATTTGAGCGATGACGTGCCACAAAGTGCCTCGCGCCCCCGTTCCATCTGCAATGGCGAGTGGCGAGGGACAGAAGAGCAGAACAACCTGCGAGTGCGATCCCCTCCCCCCACCTGCGCGCGCCCCCCTCCAACGGCGGCACGACAGTCAGGTTCATATCAGAGGAGATCACGTCGTCCAGAGGGACAGCGCAGGATAAATATCATGACCACACAAAAGTACGATCGACTTTCCCTAAATCAAATAAAATTGTTAATGGTGAGATCGTGCATATTATGGAAGGATTCCTCCCACCGGCCTGGTGCCTCTTCTGGTTCCTGGTCTCGGCCCCGTTCGTCGTCTACGGGATGTACCAACTGAGAATACTGATGAGAGAGAAGAGAGAGGCGCTCCCCCTCCTCGCCGTCGCAGGCGCCTTCATCTTCGTCCTCTCCTCCCTCAAACTCCCCTCGGTGAGCGGGAGCTGTTCCCACCCGACAGGGACCGGGCTTGGCGCCATCCTCTTCGGCCCCTTCATCACCTCGATCCTCGGGCTGATCGTCCTCCTGTACCAGGCGGTCTTCCTGGCCCACGGCGGCCTCACCACCCTAGGCGCAAACCTCTTCTCCATGGGGATCGCCGGCCCGCTCCTCGCCTATGCAATCTACCGGGGCGGCCAGAAGGTCGGGCTCAACACCTACCTTACCGTCTTCCTCGCCGCAGCCCTCGCCGACCTCTTCACCTACGTGGTAACCGCGGCTCAGCTCGCCCTCGCCTTCCCGGCAGAGGCCGGAGGGTTTGTCACCTCGTTCATCGCCTTCGCCGCCGTCTACGCAGTCACCCAGATCCCCCTCGCGATCATCGAGGGCGCGGTCATCGCCCTGACCTTCAAGTACATCATCGACGTCCGCTCCGAGATCCTGGTCAGGCTCGGCGTGCTCTCCGACGCAGTGGCCGCACGCCTGCAGGAGGTGAAGGCATGAAGTACACCATGGAACTCGCGGTCCTTGCGGTCGTCCTCCTCTTCGCCGGGTCCTTCGTCATCGCCCTCAACACCGGCGAGCACGAGTGGGGCGGGACCGACGACCAGGCCGGCGACGTCATCAACAAGATGACCGGCACCGAGTACGAACCCTGGGCCGACCCCATCTACGAACCTGCGAGCGGCGAGATCGAGTCGCTCTTCTTCTGTCTCCAGGCAGCCGTCGGGGCGCTGGTGATCGGGTTCTTCTTCGGGTATTATTACCGCGGACGGCGGATAAATACCTGAAAACTCTCCCCTTTATGCAAAGAGGGGGAAAACCGGAGAGAGACATGCAGAATATCCTGGACGATTATGCTCACCAGAACGCCCTGCGGGACGTCGACACCAGGCTCAAACTCGTCCTCGGCGGAGGGGCGATCGTCGTCGGCATCCTCTCGACAGGCCCGGTCGCGCCGCTCTTCATCGCCATCTCCATGGCGGCGATCACCCTCTTCCTTGCCCGGATACCGGGGAGGTTCTACGCGACCCTCCTCACCATCCCCCTCTCCTTCGCCGTCCTCTCCGCAGGCGTGATCCTCTTTCTCCAGGGCGGAGGAGAGACCCTCTTCGCCCTGCCCGTCGGCGGGTTCACGCTCACCGCCACCACCGGCAGCGCCGACCAGGCCGCCCTGGTCCTGGCCCGGACCTTCGGGGGGATGTGCTCCCTCTTCTTCATCGCGCTCACCACACCGATGGTCGAGATCTTCGCGGTGATGCGGGCGCTCAGGCTCCCGGCCGAGTTCGTCGACCTCGCCATGCTTATCTACCACTTCATCTTCATGCTCATCGGGGAGGCAGTGGCAACCCACAACGCCCAGGAGATCCGCCAGGGGTACGCGGGTTTCAGAAACTCGCTCCGCTCTTTTCCGATGCTTGCCGGGGCGCTCTTCGTGCGGGCCTGGGAGAAAGGAGAAGATTTGATCCTCGCCATGGACGCCCGGTGTTATGACGGGAAACTCGCCCTCGAAGAAGAGGGAGACAGCCCCTCGCCCCTGAGCACCGCCGGCGTCGCCGTCTACCTCGTCACCGCCGGTGCGATCGCCCTCCTGACCGGAGGCGTACAGTTATTCTGAGAACGACCATGAGAGACGCAATTGAATTCCAGGACGTACACTTCGCCTACCCGAACCGCCCCGACTCCCTCCGCGGCATCGATATCGCCGTCAGAGCGGGGAGCAAGGTCGCCCTGGTCGGCCCGAACGGCGCCGGCAAGACGACCCTCCTCTTGATGTGCAACGGGATGCTCAGGCCGACGAAAGGGGTAGTGCGGGTCGGGGGGGTGCCGGTGAAGTACGACGCTCGCTCCCTCCGCGAGGTGAGACGGAAGGTCGGGCTCGTCTTCCAGAACTCCGACGCCCAACTCTTCGCCCCCACCGTCCGACAGGACGTGGCCTTCGGCCCCCTCAACCTCGGGATGGAGAAGGACGAGATCAAGGAGGCGGTCGAGCGGGCCCTTCACCAGGTCGGGATGAACGGGTATGAGCGACGCCCGCCCCACCACCTCTCCGGAGGAGAGAAAAAACGGGTCGCCATCGCCGGGGTGCTTGCGATGGACCCCGAAGTGCTGGTCTTCGACGAACCGACCAGCGCCCTCGACCCTGCCACCGCCGAGGAGGTGATGGACCTCCTGGACGAACTGAACCATGAGGGCAGGACCGTCCTCCTCTCCACGCACGACGTCGAACTTGCCTACCGCTGGGCCGACGAGGTCGTCCTGATGGAGAACGGAGCGGTGCTCAGGCATGGGAGCCCGGAGGCGATCTTCTCTGACACCGCCCTCCTGCACCAGGCCAGGCTCAAACCGCCTGCGGTGCTGGACCTCTACCGGGAACTCTCCGACCGCGGCCTCTTCAAGGACGAGACGCCGCCACGCAGCGCACTTGAGTTCACCGACCTGGTCGAGGGTCTGGCCGGCGACCAGCGGTCGCACGACAGTTGCGGGGCCATCCATATCTGGGACGCCGCAGGAGTCGACAGCACCGCCCTCGAAACCCTTCTTTCCTCAGGCGCCGTCACCCGGGTGGGAGCGATGGGCACCAGGGCGAAACAACGGGCCTCCGAGGAGGGGATCGTCCCTGACTTCACCTACGGCGTCATCGACAAGTGTCTCCTGCGGGCGGTCGCCGGCGAGGACTCGCTCATCCTCACCTCAGGCGGAATGCTCGCCCACACCCGCGAGCGGATCGATACCTATGCCATGGAGAGCGGGCGGGAAATCGGGATCCGAACTGTCGAAACTGGCTTTCTGGGCCGGAGGAGCACAGGGCCCGAAGCCCCTGCCAGAACCAAAGACCAGGACGGACGCAGCAAGAATGAGATCGCACCTGACTGCGAGCAGTCGGGGCGGGAAGATAATATTAATGGAATGGCGGGATAATATTGAGTACAATGCTCAATATTCGCCGGGAGATATGTGGGTACTGTGGTGCCTGTGTCTCTGTATGCCCTGAAGGGGCTCTCGAACTGATCGACGCATACCTGACCGTCGACAGCGAGACCTGCATCAGCTGTGGCATCTGCACGAAGGCGTGCCCACTCGGGGCTCTGGAGGTAACCGATGAAGTCTGAGTACGACGTCCTCGTCATCGGGGGCGGACCCGGTGGTGCCGTCGCAGCGTGGACCGCTGCCAGGAAGGGACTCTCGGCCTGTCTCATCGAGAAGAGACCGGCGATCGGGGCCCCGGTCAGGTGTGCAGAAGGGATCGGGAAGAAACTTCTCACCGATTTTCTTGAGCCTGACCCGCGCTGGATCTCCGCAGACATCAAACGCGCCCGGATTGTCGCACCTGACGGAACACAGATCCAGCTCAAGGAAGATCAAGCCGGCGCGGAGGTTGGTTACGTCCTCGACCGGAAATTCTTCGATCGTGAACTGGTCTGGAAGGCCTCACAAGCCGGTGCCGATGTCTTTGTCAAGACACGGGCCGTCGAACCGATCATCGAGGATGGCATCCTCAGGGGAGCAGTCGTCGAGTCCTGTGGCAGGAGACAGGAGGTCAGGGCACAGGTCACCATCGCCGCCGACGGTGTGGAGTCGAAGTTCGCCCGCTGGTGTGGGATCGACACGACCGTCCCGGTGCAGGATCTGATGAGTTGTATCCAGTACCTCGTCACCGACATTGACATCGATCCGGTCTGCAACGACTTCTACCTCGGCAACGAGGTCGCCCCGCAGGGGTACCTCTGGGTCTTTGCCAAGGGGGAACGGTGCGCCAATGTCGGGATCGGGATCCCGGCCTCGAAGACCGGACCAGGCAACCGCGCCAAGGACCATCTCGACCGCTTTATGGCTGAACACTTCCCTGACGGCAAGATCATCGAATGTGTCTTTGGTGGCGACCCGGTCTGCCGGCCTCTCGACTGCACGGTCTCAGACGGGTTGATGATCATCGGCGACGCCGCACGGGTCGTCGACCCCATCACCGGCGGCGGCATTGGCAATGCCATGCTCACCGGCAGACTTGCCGTAGAGGTGGCGGCGAAGGCGATCGCCACAGGCGACACCTCGAAGGCTGCCCTGATGCCGTACGACGAGGGATGGCGGAATGCAAAGATGGGTCGGGATCTTGAGCGCAACTACAAGGTCAAGGAGTTCTTTATCAAACTCTCCGACGAGAAGATGAACGACCTCGCCGATTCGATCGCAAACATCGACTTCGACGAGTTCTCGGTCAAGGCCCTGGTCCTGGAACTGATCAAGAGAAACCCGAAGATGCTCTTTGAGTTGAAAGAGCTCAAAGACGCTATCAAGCATTAGACCGATCGGTGCCGGGTCACGGACCATATAGGGCTCCCGGCCCTCTTTTTCCGACTGATTGTCTTGAAGAGGTTTTGAGGGATGATCGGACACCTGAGGGCAAAAAAAAAGGAGAGACGCGACTGTTTCAGTCTTCTGAGCCCTTCAACTGCCGGTTGAGGATGGTGATGCACTCTTTTTCGGCTTCTTTCTTGGTGAAGACCGTGATAATGTCGCCGGGCCGGATCTTGACGTCCCCGCTCGGGATGATCAGTTCGCCGCCCGCCCGTCTGATCGCGATGAAGACGAAGTTCTTCACCTCAAGTTCTCTGATCTCATGGTCGATGATCGGGGCGTCGTCCTCTGCCACAACCTCGAAGATCGTCCCGCCCGGAATGGAAGCGAGTTGTTGCATGTTCGGGCTTTCGGCCCAGTAGTAGAGACGAGTCGCCACGAGTTCGTCCGGGTTCTCACTGATCTTCACTCCCACCTCTTTGAAGAGGGCCGAGTGCTCCTTCTGGTTCACGATGGAGACGACGTTTGGGACCTTGAAGCGTTTTGCCAGCCAGCAGGTCATCAGGTTCACGGCATCATCGCTTGTCGTCGCTACGAGGCTTTGCGCCCGATCGATCCCGGCGTCATCGAGAACCGAACTGTCAGTGGAGTCACCGGCAATCGCGAGCACGTCGTAGTGCTCCAGGATGTCGTTGCATTTCGCTTCGTCCTGGTCGATGACAACGACGCTGTTCCCTTGATTCGCCGATATCGCTGTCAGGTTTCTTCCGATCCCACCGAGACCAACGATGATGATGTACACACACCAGTTTGCCGCCCCCGGCTTGAAATATCTTGTGCATCCAATCTATCCCACATGATCTGTGGTGTCGATGAGGCGGGAAAGGGCGCAGTCTTTGGCCCCATGGTGGTGGGGGTCGTCGGGTGCGAGGCCGACGACGATCTCCCGGCAGGGGTGCGGGATTCAAAGACTCTCACGCCCAGACGGCGGGAGGCGCTCTATACCGAGATCACCGGATCGTTCCCCTGGCAGGTGGTCGAGATCCCGGCGGCCGAGATCGACCGGCTCAGGGAGGAGATGACGATGAACGATGTGGTGGCGAGGGCCCACGCCGAGGCGGTCAGGAGTCTTGGCGCGGGGCGGGCCTTTCTCGATGCCTGCGATGTCGACGAGGAGCGGTACCGTTCGAAGGTCGCCGCCCTCGTCGGAGGTGGCTGCGAGGTGGTCGCCCGCCACCATGGGGACGCCCTCTTCCCGGTGGTGAGCGCCGCAAGCATCGTCGCCAAGGTGACGAGGGACCGGGCGCTCGAAGATCTCAGGGCCGAGTATGGTGCGATCGGGAGTGGCTATCCCTCCGATAAAGTCACGATCGCCTATCTCAAGGACTACGTCGCGGGACACGGCACCGCCCCGATCTTCGCCCGCACGAGCTGGGAGACGGTGGCGCGGCTCTTCGACCAACGGCGGCAGACAAGTCTCGGCGACTTTTAGGGTGTGAGCGCCGGGGCCAACCAGCCGGTGAGCACCATCAGCACTCCGGTGAGGAGGGTGACCAGGAGGAGGAGGGTGATCGCCCTGACGGTCCGGTGAGGGTAGATTTCCGACCGGCGCGACCGCCATAATCGCCCTCTATCAGTGTAATGGGACGCGATGACAAGAGAGACCATGGCTGCGGCCAGCGTCCCGGCAAGTGCGTGATAGTACCCTCCCGGTCCGGTCTGCCCAGGATATCCGATCTCGACGACCGCAACCCCCACAGCGGCCAGGATCAGGAGCATCCCGATAAGGGTCTCCCGCTCCGATCCCTCCGGGAGCACGCCGCGGGACGCCGCCCGACTGCGGCTGTACGCAAGGAGAGCGATGCCGAGGAGAGCGGGGAGCCAGTGGAACATCAGGCCCCGGCCTCTGGTGTTTGCGGGGGTGAGAGAGGTGGGCGTCGACGTGACGGTGGGCTGGCCCTCATCCCCGGTCTCATTCTCAATTCTGGGATCGTCCCCTCCGGCTGGCGGAGAGGGGATCGGATTCACCACCCCGCTGCCCCGCATCCCTGATAAGGAAGGGGAAGAGGGGATCTCGGTGAGGAGATAGGTGACCTCAAAGGAGAGGGTGTCGCCCTGGGCGTCGTTCTGGGGTTTGTAGATCTCCTGAAATTTCCAGTGCCAGGTGAGGGCGACGCTCTCCCCGGCATCGAGTCTGGAGATCGTGATCATGTTCTGATCGTCCGGTCCGTGCGGGAAGGCCGCAAGCGGCGCCGGGAACGTAACCCCACTCTCCAGTCGCTCGCCCGAGAGGGTGAAGAGGAGGTAGCGGCCGAGGGCAGCACCGTCACCCTCGCCGTCGGTCTCGATGACGCCGCTCACCCAGAGGGAGAGGGTGCCGGCGCTGATCCCGGCGTTCCTGAGCATGACGACATTTTCGCCTTCCTCTCCCGGCGCGAGACCGCTCTCGTTCCAGGGGACGGCCGTCCCCTCGTCGACGACCAGGTCGATTGTCGCGGCGGAGGCGGGGGCGGCGAGAGTTAGAGCGAGGGCCGCGATGAGGAGGAGCGCGGTGACTCGCACCGTCAGTACCCTCCTGGCGTGTACCAGACCCGCACCTCCTCGAGGACCGAGGTTCGAGTGTTATCGGTCGTAGAGAGGTTTGCCCGCCACTGGAGGTAGCGGCCGGAGGAGAGATTTGTGCTTACCGGGGAGGTGTTCCCCACTGGTTTCCAAGGAAGGGTCGCGTTGTTATATGAAAAGCTGGCGTTGGAGGCCCGCACTTCGAACGATATATTGATTTCTGGAGAGGTGATGGCATTCCAGGCGAGGGAGTCCCACTTTGAGTCGTTGGCGCCGGTGTCGAAGACGTTTGAGGTGATGGTGCCGTTCGTGTGGTAGCCAAAGGTCGGCGAGTACTTGCGGACGATGTGTTCGTCGCGGAGTTGTTCAGTTAAATCATTTACATAGAGACCGGTCTTCCCCGAGATTGGGGCATTATCTGGCAGGTTGGCACTGCCAAGCCATTGACCGTCGACAAAGAGGTCAGCCCGCCGCCCGGAGAGACCAAGTTCTTCCGTATGCCATGCATCCCAGACCCCAGAGACATCCCAGTATTCACCATTCGACCATTCATTACCCTGAATACAGCCAGAGATCATGACACGAGCAGATATAGAGAACAAGTCTTTCCGAAACTCTGCCGAAACATAGTTATTTTTACCCACATATCGAGTTGTGATCTTACCCCGTCCAACGAGGTCACTCAACTTGATACGCTCTCTGACAGCGACATCAGACCATTCTCCTTGATTTACAGTGAGATATCCTCCCTCAAAATTGAATAGACCAGTATTTTTTACAGACAATTCGTGATCTCCGGTCACTTCGGCCCGAATCCGCCCCGTTTTTGTCCATCCGTCTGGTATTTCTCCGATAGTATCATCATCAAAGTCGTCATAGAAGAGGAATGTGGCCGTCCCATTGCTCGCATCCTGTGCATCCCCATTCCCATAGTGAAGGTCGATGGTTGAATCTCCGGGGGGTATAGTCGGCACCCGCACCCAGAAGACGGCAGGATTAGATCCAGCGTGCCCATCATGCCAGTGCGGGAGAAGATGGCCCTTGTCATTCGTAAATCTGATATCACTAAAATTATCCAGCATCCCCTCTTGATGCGACACATTAACCCTCACTTGATAATCAGTGAGAATATTCTCACCGAGGTTGGTGATGGTGACCAGCGCACAATGGGTCCAGATCCCCCCTTTGGCCGCCATCACACGGGGAGGGGCGGCCGGTGCGGCGGCCTGTTCATTGCCATCGATGAACACCTGGTCTGATGGTTTCTGAAGAGGTTTTTCTCCCACGCTCTCGTTGCACGCCCCGGCTCCGTGAGGAGTGAGGATATCTGCGCCCGGAGAAGAGGGCCCTTCAAACACACTTTCATTCAGATCTTTGTCTCTTACCGCGGATGATTCATTGAATCCTATCAAAGCATCGGCCTCGCCTTCCCCTACTATCGTTTCCACAGCAGTTGCGTTTTCTCCGGCCACAGAGGATAGAAAAGCTTCCGCACCGGCATCTCCCTCAAGAACAGGGGGGGGTTCAGGCGCCTCACCGCTCACTTCTCCCTTCCCTATGATCGATTGATCAGGTGCTCTCGACCCTCCCGTCTCATTACCCACTACCGGAGCACTCACATTCGTCGCATTTTCGCAGGAAATGGTGAAAGAGATGGGTTCTTCTTCTGTGATCCCCTCAGGGATGGCAGGGGTTCCAAAATACCCGTCGTCTCCCGACTCACCAGCAGGCGTGGCTACATCATCATCATCGACACTCTGGGCCGTAGCGTACGACGCTGTCTCAGGCTCAGACCAGAGAATTAAATTCCCGGCTCCCACAATGGCTCTGGGCTCTATCGGTCCTCCGCTCTCATTTTTAGCGAGGATTACGTCACCTTGCTGTATGGTCGCATTAACATTCAGGAGGGTACAGTTCAAAAAGTCCCCCTTCGTCGTCCAGATTCGACACTCCGAGTGCCACGCCTCGAAGGTGATCTGCCCGGTCTTCTCAGTATCAACAAAGACACACCCGCTCTCGCCGAACGGAACGGTGCAGAGGGCGAAGACAAGGAAAAAAAGTATTACCAGTCTGGTTCCCCGCACGCCGGGGCCCACCTAGGCCCCCCCCTTTCTGACCTGCCGCAGGAGCGACACAGCCTCGGTCAGGAGGAGGAGGGAGGCGGGGACGACGATCAACAGGACAAATCCAGGAGGGCTCCGGATAAAGTGGCTGACATAACCAAGGAAGGGCAGGTGAAGAAACACGACGCCGACCACCTCCTTCGCCGCCACCGGCGAGGGATCAGGATCTTCGTTGGCGTCGCCCTTCGTCACGAAGGCGCGCGGCGGGCCGGGGATGACCTCGACGACGCGGTGGGTGGTGAGGTGGCCGCCCTCCCGGTAGGTGATGACCTCGCCCTCACCTATCTCGGAGGCCGCCGCCGGCCTTGTGACCACCACCCCGCCGACGTGAATCGCGGGTTCCATGCTCCCCGAGAGCACGGTGTCCACCCGCCACCCTCCCATCGCCGCAAGGAGTATGGCACCCGCTGCCACGACCAGGAGCAGGAGGAGCACCCCCCGCCTCCCGGTCAGCGCCTTTCCTATTTCTGCCATTGATCAGTTGTGTGCCGTTTCAAGACTGTCGTTCAAGCCTGTTTCAGCATGAAGGTGATGTTAAACGAGCAACTGTCGCCCTGTACCTCGTTGCCGGTCTCGTAAGGAAGTTTGTAGGCGATTGTGAAGGTGCCGATGTTTGGTGAAGCATCAACTTGGGGGGAACCCGTTGTTGTATTCGTATTGCTGAAATTATCCAGGAGGAAGTAGTTGTTGTCATTACTGGGATCGCCTGAAGAGGCCCATACTAGAGAAGAATCTCCAATATCAGGAATAAGATGATAACCAGAACCGGTCCCATTATCAAGCAATAAAGCGACTTTTAGTCTCTTCTCAAGACCAATTGGTCCACCTAATAAAGCCTCGGACACATTCTCAGGTTCAGTCCCCACACCCCCTTCATTGGTCGCCAATCCACCCACCGAGACATTGAGCACGCCAGCAACATTTCCAGTGTTGTTAAGGATCAACTCGGCATAGGACTCATTATAATCTCCTGGCTTCAGCGGATTGACAACAACCGGTAGAGTGGTATTCCCAACCACTAGGTCAAGCGTCCCGGCCGTGAAGGTACTGTTCTGAACCTCTTCGACATCACTGAAGTACGCGTACGTCCCGCCTCCGATGAAGAAGGCGATTAAAGCCACCCCCAGAGACGTTAAAATAATTTTTTTTGTCTGATCCATGGTTTCTATCACCCAATGTTTATATGTATGATCATAAGATATGCTTAAATTATAAATAAATTCCGATATGCCTGGTCGCGACCTTTGCGGAAAAATATCATCGCAGAAAGGCGACAGAGCATCGCCCCTGCCCCATGCACTCACCCAATCGCCGGGAACGATGTAGAATAAATCGGCAACAGGATCACAGCACCCTCAAAAAAAGTTCGGGCACGGCACCCGCCCCCATTCAATCTCTGACGGCGGCTTCGCCCTGTGTCAGGAGGCCGGCACTTTAATCAGAGAGGGACAACCATCAGTATTTCAGATGGACTGGTCACTGGTACTTGCATTTCTCCTCGCGATCTACATCGCTATCTCCCTCTATATCTGGAAAACCGGGCGATTCAGCGATCACATATCGTTCTATGGCCCGATCATGATGATCCGGACCTCCAGAGTAGGGTTCTTCGACCGCTTCAAACCGATCTCCGGGTTCCTCCGCGCCTACGGGACGTTCGGGGTGGTGATGGTCGTGGTGGCATCCATCGGGATGGCGCTCATGGTCATCCTCTCCTTCCAGTTGACCCTCACCCACATCGAAGAGCAGGCCGGTTCGCTCTCTCCCCAGGCCGTTCTCCTCATCCCCGGACTCAACCCCTTCATCCCCTCGACCATCGCCGTCTGGCTCGCCTTCTTCGTCACCCTCCTCGTGCATGAATGCGGCCACGGCGTCCTCTGCAGGATCGAGGACATCAAGGTGAAGAGCGCCGGCCTCCTGTACGCCGTCATCCCCATCGGCGCCTTCGTCGAGCCCGACGAAGAAGACGTCGAGAAGACCACCGGCATGCCGAAGGCCAGGATGTACGGGGCAGGGATCACGAACAACATCGTCCTCGGTGCGGTCTGCATCGTCCTCTTCGTCCTCCTCATGGGGATGGTTGTGCCGACGACCGCACCGGTGGTCTACGGCATCTACCAGGACGGCCCTGCCGACCATGCCGACATCCCGACGCCCGGCATCATCACCGAAGTGAACGGCATCGATGTCTCGACCCAGGCCGACGTCGCCGCCGTCCTCAACACCACCAGGCCGGGCGACACCCTGGACCTCGTCCTGGAGAAAGACGGAGCAGAGACACCATACACCCTCACCCTCGACGCCTGGCCCGAGAGCATCACCGCTCAGACCGGACCGCGAGAGAGCGGATACATGGGCATCTACTATTACCAGCCCCAGATCGTGACCAATACCGCCGAAAGTATCCTCTCGGTACCGGGATTCTTCCTCTTCATCTCGATCCCCCTCGCGCACCTCTATAACCCGGTGATCGGGCAGCACCTACTGATCCTCACCTCGCCCTCGCCGGACATCCAGTTCTTCACCGTCCCCTTCCCCTACTTCTGGGAAACGGTCCACCTCCTCTTCTGGATGGCCTGGATCAACATCAACGTCGGGATCTTCAACGCCATCCCCATGCTCCCCCTCGACGGTGGATACATCCTCAAGGAAGGCCTGGACCGCGTCCTCGAACCGCGGGGACTGAAGCGATACTCCCAGACGATCATCTCGGCCATCACCTGGACTTTCTTCGCCCTCATCGCAACGACCATCTGGATCATGGTCTTCTACCAACCATGAGGGGGGAGGCCGACAGCCTCCCCTTGAAAGACCTCCTTCTCATTTCTTACCCCGGCCAACGGCAAGAACATCTTTTTTCGGCTCTGTTGAAAACCTCTTCTTGAGTGTGAACCCGGTGCTGACCACACCTCCCCCGGCATGGACTTGATAGACCGGGGACGTCACCGATCTCAGAACAATTCCTTTCTCTGCCTTCCCGCCCCTATCGCAATCCCAGGAGTCCGGGGGCAGCGCCCCCGGCGCGAGCGTGTGAGAAGGGGTGAGAGCATGAACGATTGAGGGGGAGACGTCAGGTGATCGGGGGGCCGCTATCGAAGAATTTTCATCGTCCTCTCGCGCCGGGGAGACCCCCGGACCCTCACAGACAAAGAGAGCCAGGGGGCGGCAACGGGTCCTGTATAACCTCCCCCCGCAGAAGATACGGACGGAGGATAGCGTATCGCCCTCATGATGGCATGCATGGATCAATCCATCCCACAGACGACTTACCATGGGATTCTTCCACTTCTGCATGGAGAAGGTTGCCGACCCCTCACCTTCATTCGAGGGGGTCCGGCGGGGAAGAGCAGTTCAGAATTCCTGGCCCCGTAAAATTCCTCTTCTCGAGCGAACATCAGGGGTTGACCACACCCCGCCCCCGTGTGACTGAGAGACAGAGGACAGGAACACCCTCCGAATGATCACCCCACTACCCCACTGCCCGGCAGCGAGGAGCGGGATCTAGGATCACTATGAAATTGCCCTCATGCGACATGCCTGAGGCATACGTTCGCTTCATGAGCGATTCTACAAAGCCAAAAAAAAAGAAAAAGAAAAAGATCAGTCTAATCCTTTCTTTCCTGATTTCAATTCCTCGATCGATTCTCCTTCCTCGATCTTCTCTTCAAGCTGGCGGAGGAGGATGTCGACCTCTTCAGGGCTCGGGATCTCTCCAAGGATCGTCTCGTCAAGACCCTCAACCGCCTCGGTCCCCTCTTCCTCGGGCATCTCCTCGGTCGCCCCGAGGAACTTTGCGCTCTGCTTCACCAGACTTGAAATCTCGAACGGGAAGATGATCTTCGTCGCCTGACCCTCGGCCATCTGCTTGAGGGCATCGAGAGAGAGAACCGTGATCGCCTTCTTGTCCAGCGGCCTCGAACCGAGGGAGAGGATCCGCAGCCCCTGGGCCTCGCCCTGTGCCTGGAGGATCTTCGAGAGCC
The DNA here is from genome assembly GCF_017357525.1 of Methanofollis aquaemaris. Lineage (NCBI taxonomy): Archaea > Methanobacteriati > Methanobacteriota > Methanomicrobia > Methanomicrobiales > Methanomicrobiaceae > Methanofollis > Methanofollis aquaemaris. Next base: position 967,049 of record NZ_CP036172.1, read on the forward strand.
GCTCGCCCTCGGCACGGAGCACTTTGCTCTGCCGCTCACCCTCGGCCTGGAGGATCATGGACTGCCGCTCACCCTCGGCACGAAGGATGGCGGAACGCTTGTCACCCTCGGCACGAAGGATCGCCGCACGCCGCTCACGCTCGGCCGCGGTCTGCTCGGTCATCGCCTGCTTGACCACACCCACCGGATCGACCTCCTTGATCTCCACCCGCTCGACCTTCACGCCCCACTGGTCGGTCTCACGGTCCAGAATGTCGCGGAGTTTGGTATTGATCAGGTCCCGGTTGTAGAGAACCTCATCGAGTTCCATATCACCGATGATCCCTCTCAGACTCGTCTGGGCCAGAGCGACCGTCGCCATCCGATAGTTCGAGACCTCGAAGAACGCCTTCTCGGGGTCGACCACCCGGGTATACACAATCGCATCGACATTAGTCGGCGAGTTGTCCTTGGTGATCACCTCCTGCGAGGGGACGTCCATCACCTGGGTTCTGAGATCAAGTTTCTCCACCGTCGTGATGATCGGGACAACCCACCGGAAACCGGGGTTCAACCTCCCGATATATTTCCCGAGCCTGATCTGCAACCCCTGCTCATACGGCTGGACGATCACAACCCCCCTGGACATGATATAGATCACGACCAGGATCAGAAAGATCGTGATGAGATTGCTTGCGATCTCTTCAAGTACCATTATTTCATCTCCTCCACCACAATGTGCACCCCCTCGGAACGCACAACAACCACCTTCATCCCTTTCGGGATGATGCCATCTGTTGAGCGGGCACTCCACTCAACCCCCTCGATCGAGACCTTGCCGCGGATACTCTCAGGTTCGACCTCTTTTATCACCAGCCCTTCAAGCCCAACGACCGAGTCGCGGCTGAGAGTCGTCGGCGGGTTCTCATCCGGGGTGATCCTGGAATAGAGCCAGACCGTTACGGCTGCAGCAGCAAGGGCTGTAACAACGCCCACGATGACCCCGATAGATGAGCCGAAGACATCGACCCCGAGTACGAAGAGAATCCCGAGGATGATCATCACCGTACCCGGAACTGCGATGAAAAAACCCGGGTTTGTTGCTTCGATCAAGAAAAAGAGGGCGCCGAGGACGATGAGAATCCATCCGATAGAGATGCCCAGCAGTTCCATGTGTTGGAATTGAGTTCTCAGGATATAAAGATGCTCAATCAAGAGAATAGCAGATATAGCAGGACATATGGAATATGGAATCTATGGGGCCCCATAGGGGGCCGATGAGAATCTCACAACTACCGTCGCGTCAACCCCCAAATGTCTGATAGGAGGCCCACCGCACTCTTCACGGCAGAGCAGCGAGCAGGATCACCACTTCGTCGCCGCCCCGCCCCTATCCTCATCGTGGAGGGTCCGGGGGGATCTTCCACCACTCGCACCGGGGGTGTTGCCCCTGCGGACTCCCGGGATAAAGATCCGGACGGGAAGGCAGCGGGGTGATCGTTCAGAGGGTGTTCCCGTCCTCTGCCGATTCATCACGCAGGGACAAGGGCATGATCAACCCCCGATGTTCACCCCCAGAAGAGGGATAACCATGAAAATACTTTCATTCGGTATGCCTGAGGCGTGCTTTCGACTCATGCCCGATTCAACACAGCCGTAAAATCACTTTTTTTGTCTTCTTCATAAGGAGACCGCGATCATGAGAGCGGACACGCTCAGATCCCGGAGAGGAGAAGATAACCACATAAAGAGCAAATAAAGAGGACGAATCGGAAAAAAATGCTCAAAATCTACAATTTCAAGACATATAATATTCCAAATTAGAAGAAATCATAAATATTATTAATGAGATCAAGGAGCATGGCGAGCAGGTGACCAGGAAACACGAGATCCCGAGACAGAAACACTACGCCCTCGGCTGGTACCACGAAGGGGTTACCCACCTCTCCATGCACGAATATGAGGAGGCCCTCTCGTACTTTGACCGAGCCCTCAAAGCTGTTCCCGATCACCCGGACTTTCTCATCGGCAAAGGCGAAGTCTTGATGGCCTTCGGAGAGCACCAGGACGCATACGAGTGTTTCCTTGCAGCCGCAACCGCCGAACCGGAGAACCTCAAGGGATGTATCCTCCTCGGCACCGCCCTCCTCAAACTCCGGAAATACGAACCCGCCGACGAGGCCTTTCTCGCCGCGATCACCCTCAACCGCTACGACGGCGAAGCATGGCTCGGCCACGCAATCGCATCCTATCATCTCGGTGAAGAGGCCGGAGCGAAGGAGGCACTTCTCACCTCATATCACCTCAAGCCAGAACAGCCCGAACTTATGTATTACCTTGCAAGGACCGCCAGTTCAGATCAGGAGGCGATCAGTTATCTCGCCAGAGGCTGCCGTCTCGACCCGAAGAACCTCAACCTCATCACCGCAATAGCCGAGCGACTCATGAACATCGGACGATTTGAAGAGGCCGCGATCTTCTGCAGACGCGCCTGTGAACTCTGCCCCGAACATCCGGAAGTCAGAGCGGCCGCAGGGAGATGCAAAGAGGCGCAGAAAAAAAGTGAGTTAACCTCTCAGAAAAGCAACGCGTGAGCCCTTCGGCACGCCGACCATCTCCGCGATCGTCTCGCACTTGACGGCCATCAGATGCGCGACCGGCGGGAAGTCATCGTATTCGGTCAGAGACTCGTAGTTTGCCATTCCCTTCGCGATGACCAGCGTGCACCGGCCCAGGGCATCAAGCAGTTCTGGCGGGGCCAGGTCCAGGTTCACACCGAGTTCGCGCTCGCCGGCTGTCGTCGTGAGAACCGCGTCGGCAAGAGCGTCAAGCCCGAGAGCGCGGGCGTCCTCGATCGTGGCATCATTCAGGATCGGAGCCCCCCTCACCACGACGGTCACCTCGGCCCCGGCCTCCTTGAGGTATCGGATCAGGAGCCGGTCAAAGACCACCTCACCGCAGTTGTCAGTCAGATACACCACACGATCACAGAGAGAGAGGATCGCATCGGTCTCGTCGATGGTCAGACCTTTCGGGAACTCCTCATCAAAGAACGCAAGAAAGTCGTCGGTCACCTGGTGGGACTGGACGCCATAGTCGAAGGTGTTGGCAAGGACCGCAGCACAGACATAGTCCCTGAAGGTCGAGAGCCCGGGCCCGATCACCTCGACGGCGGCGAGGGCATCGGCATTGTTCTCCCCTTTAAGCGCGAGATAGGGATCGTCGGAACCGATCATCTCATACGCGCACCGGTGAACAGCACTCGCAATGACCGGGGCCGCAATTCCGGCATCCCGACCGGAGGCAAGAACCTCGGCCGCAGCGCGCCGCACCGCCTCGATCCGCTCCCGATCATCAAGCACCAGACCTGCCTCATAGACTACTCTTGAGAGGAGACAATCAGTACACCGCGGCTGAAACTTCATAAAAACACCAAAAACAAAGAAATGGGGTCACCGCGATTCGAACGCGGGTCAGAAGACCCCCAGTCTCCTAGGATGGTCCAGGCTACCCTATGACCCCAATGACTCAATACTATTCGACCTCACGATATATGTACCCTTCCGTCCGGAGCGTATGCCCGGCCGGGTGTTGAGAGGCGATGGCCATCCAAACGCAGGAAAAAATTAAACCAAAAAAAGATGAATGGCCTGAATCAGGCACACAACTCAGATCCTGAGCTGCTTGAATTTTTCGACGTTTTTCGTAAGTGCTTCAAGTTCGCTGTCGGTAATCTGCATCCTGCTCCCAAGGACATTCACCTCACTGAGGAGTTGCTGGATCCTGACGTACATAATGTACATGATAAAGAGCTGGATGACGATCACGATACCAAGAATGATGAGGAGAATTCCTCCCATGTCAAATGCTTCTGCTGTCATCTAGTTTTTCCCCCTGAACAGTGTTCTTGCAAGACGGTCAATGAACCCTTCACGCTCCTTAGCGCCGTCGTCATGATACTCGCAGCCTGCGATCTCCGCGGCGATCCTCTTGATCGCCCGTGATGCTGGGCTGGTCGGGTGTTTGATCACGATCGGCGTCTTGTAGGCCGCCGACTCCCGGACAAATGTGTCCTCAGGGACAGCGCCCAGGGACTGAACCCCGAGCGACTTCTCGATCTTGCGCTCGACAAAATCGACGTTATCTCTCCCGGCCCGATTGATGATCGCATACCTGACATTCCCCCCAACCAGTTCGGTCAGGATCTTCGTCTTGAGGGCGTCCACAATCGAGGAGAGTTCAGGGTTGACGACAAGGATTACCTCATCGGCGATCGCAAGCGGGACCACCCCGTCCCTGCTGATGCCTGCCGGAGCGTCGATAAGGAGATAGTCGCACTTGTTGACAAGTTCGTGCATCACCTCGCGAAGGCGGTCAGGATTGGCGTCCTGGAAGCCCTGAAGCGATATCCCGCAGGGCACCACCTTCAAACCGGCAGGGCCGTCGTAGACCGCCTCTTCAATGGTTGCCTTCCCGGCAAGCACCTCATGGAGGGTGACAGGGACATTCTCAAGCCCGAGCAGGATCCCGATGTTTGCCATGCCCACATCGGCGTCGAGGATATAGGTCTCCTTGCCAAGTTGTGCGAGGGCCGTCCCGAGATTGACCGTCGTGGTGGTCTTGCCCGTCCCGCCCTTGCCTGAAGCAATCGTATACGCTTTGATCATCTCATTCCTCGCCTGTTTCAATGTCTCTTCGTACAGATGGATGCAGAGGCCCTACAACCACCGTCGCAGAACCTCCACCGCATCATGCTCCATGTCCTGGACCCATGTATCAGGGATGTTGTGCTCAGTATGCAGGATGCCGACCAGACTGGAACCCTTGTGCTGGATGCCGAAGAGCATCACCGTCGGGTCATCAGGGAGCCCACCTTCTGAGAAGATGTAACTGTATTTTGCGGCATCCGACGCGGCGTCTCCCTCAGAAGAGGCGACGACAAGACCATCGTCGGTCGAGATCGTGAAGGCATCGAGGTAATATTTCTCACAGAGTGCCTTCATACTCTCCAGAATATCGGCACGTCCCCCGATGAGTTCAATCTTACGAGGAGGCTTCTCCCACTCGACCTCGCGGGAACGCTGGATATGTTTGAAGAGTTTAAACATATCCACCGGCCCCCGACCTGTGCCGCCAACCATCTCCCGGAGACGCCCGACCTGCTGGCTCTCCTGAGTATCCGTCCTCACCTCTTCGAGAAGGCCCCTGACCCGGACCATCTGGAGCACGCACCCTGCGATGCCGACCCCGATCAGGGTGAGGAGGACAACTATGATCTCCCCCAAAACAACAAGTGTCGTTCCGTCATCCATACTCTTACTTCACTCCTTTTTCCTTGTTTTCCCCGATGAGATGTCCGAGTTCCAGGCGGTCGAGTATCGAGACGTAACTGTCCTTCAGGTCGGCCGCCATCTGATCGGCATCGATTCCATCAAGGGCAGCCAGATCCCTGAATACCGGATCCTCATGAGGAACCTCTGCGGGCGCCCGGACATGACGCTCCCTTTCCAGATGTTTCCCTGCCCCGGATCCGCGGGTCAAATCCTTTCCAGCAGGAGACAAAGGTTCGGGCGCAGCACCAACCTCGCGCCTGCGCGTGGGAGGGACAGGGGGGGACGGGGGCTGCTCTTCGCCACCCTCCACCAGGCACCCCTGATTGAACTCCCTGGCGAGGGCGAGTTGCGGATCGGTCAGGGAGTATACGGCCACCTCTCCAGGGGCCGTCATCTCCCCGACTTTCACGAGCGCCGAGGCCCCGCGTTCACGCTCCCCCCCGGCGAGGATACATACTCCTCCCGAGAAGACGAGGGTAAAACTGTCAGAACCAAGGTTAAAAATGGCATATCCCGTGAAACCAGAATGTTTCAGACCATCAAGCATCTCCAGACCGGTCGCATTCCGTTTGATCTCGATGAGGCAACCTCTGGGCACCTGAAGAGAGGCGTTCTTCCCCTTCGCTGGCCCCGGCTCCGATTTCTGGCGATTACGAGGTTTCTCCTGGGAGGAGCACATATCAGAGCGTGGGACCGAGGCCTTCGCATTGAACTCAGCCGCCAGACGGATCTGCGGCCCGTTCAGGAGATACAAGGCCGCTTCTACCGGATCATCCGCCAGGCCTCTGACCGCATCCCATGCACGAGCACCCTGAAGATCCTGGTACTCGGCAAGTATGCAGGTACCTTCAGAGAACACCAGCGAGATCGGGGCACCCTCATGGTTCACCATCACGTGGCCTGAGAAGGAAGTCTCCGCTATCTCAGCAAGTATGAAAGATAAAGAGATATCTCGCCTGATAGAAGAGAAGTTACCTCTCGGAATATCCATTACTAGTTTGTAGTGATTGTAGATAATATAACTATATGTTAATCAGGCGAAATAGAACAAGATATATATGACCTCACAATGGCAGAGGGCAGGATTTAAAAACATACCCATAATAGATAACACAGAATAGAAGTTCAGACACCAAAAAGGAGCATTTTCAAACTGAAAAAGAATATAGAGGGGGCCAATTGGCCCATTCAACTTCCAAAGACAAAAAATCCGAAAAATTTTAACAAATATCATAGAGAGTAAGGGGAAGGGGAATTTGAGCACCTTTTATTGAGAAGTAAGCCCCACATTTTCATCAAGAGAAAGCAAAATAAGTTATATGAGCAGAGGCAAGGTACGGTGGGCATGACAGAACAACTGGGATTGAAGGAGAGAATCAACCGGTTCATCAAGGGCATCATGGAAGTAGAGGGAGTCTCGGCCTGTGTTCTCTCTTCCAGAGACGGGATCCTGATGGGCAAGGCATTTCCTGATAACATATCCGTACCCTCTTTTGCCGCCATGAGCGCAACGCTCCTGGCCTCCGCCGAAGCAGCAGCCAGCATCGCACACGTCCACCCCCCGCAGAAAATCGTGGCCACCGGCCAGGGCACATCGATGATGGTGATCAGCGCCGGGGAGCGGACACTTGTCGCAGCAATACTCAAAGAAGACGCAGACCAGGAAGAGATCTATGCATCTCTGACGGAGATCGCGCGCGAGATCGCGGAGGTACTGTGATGTATTCCATCATGGTCATCGACGACAGCCCTTTCATCGTAGATGTCTTCGTCACGATGCTGGAGCGCGGAGGGTACCAGGCAATTGCAGCCTACAGCGGAGAAGAAGGGCTTGAAATCCTCAAGACCGTAACCCCCAACCTCATCCTCCTCGACATCATGATGGAACCGATGGACGGTTGGGAAACCCTCGAAAATATCAAGATCAACCCTGAAACCAGAGACATCCCGGTGCTGATGCTAACCGCCAAGCAACTGACCCCCGACGAAGCCGAAGGTTACGGGTCGTACATCGAGGACTATATTCTCAAACCGATCACCCACCGGGAACTCTATGAAGCGATCGAACGGGTGCTCCAGCGCCGCGAGATGATCAGAGACGATGTCGAGCGCGCACATCAGGTCGGACTGGACCGACACCTGGTCGACGAATATGCCAGGCTTGCCAAGGGAGTCGATGTGAACACCCGACTGCTGCGCATCCTTGAGACCACCTACAACATCAAAGACTCCAAAGCGAGCGAGAAGATATCGCTTGCAATCAAGAATATGGAGAACAGCATCAGGTTCCAGGAAAGCAGACTCAAACAGATCAAAGAAGACATCGAGGCCCTCCAGCAAAAAAGTCCCCAATAACAACTCTGCTAAAATTCTATTCTAGAGTTTGACAGCGAGGGGCCAGGCAGCCCCCTCCTTCAATCCCGTTATCTCCTCAGCCCCAACCCGAGTAGAGGCGTGTGGGCGACATCCCAGGCACCCAACAATGTTGTGCCGGGTTCCACGACCCTGCTGGCGGTCAGGAGCACAGGTCGCCAGGAGAATACACTTGAACGACAGACCTTTTTGGCCGTGAAGAGAGCGCCGGGGACGACAACACCCCCCATGATCTCCTCGCTGCCCTCCCGTCCCCATTCCATCCCGGGGTTCCGGGGGCAGCGACCCCGACGCGAATGGTGGGGAGGCGAGAGACCAGACGGACCCCCCAACATAAGAATGAGAAATACGAACCCCCCCTCTCGCGCCGGGGGCGCTGCTCCCGGACCCCCCACAGCGAAGATAGGCAGGGGGCGGCACCACGCGCGTCACGATCACTTTCTGGCGATCGTTATGACCGTGCACTCCGGGGCGAGAAGAGAGAGAGTGCGGGGACCACAGGGTTGCGAAAAAAGTGTCAGACATTTGAGTGATGACAGGGCACTACTTTTCTTTTCCGATCAGCGCGACAGCCAGGGTCAGCACAGCGATGATGGCCACCGTCCCGGCCACATCATAGATATCAAGAGGTTCCAACCCATAGACAAGGATCTTGCGCACCATCGCCGTGAGACCAGCAATGAGGATCGGCCTGACCTGGAGCCGGCAGGTTCTGAAATAGGCCGTCACAGTCTCCAGGATCTCGATAATAATGATTGTGACCAGGAGTGCATGCAGAACCCCGAGCACCCCTTCGGTCATCGAACCCCCGTCCAGAAGAACAAAAAACCTGAGTGCAACGTCATATAAAGAAACGACAGCGAGGAGAGAGAGCACGATGGCGATCACAATATAGATGACCGAGTTGACGCCCATGATCGCGCGTATCGCCCATCCCATACCCAGATGACACTCATCTCCGTTCTTCATCATCCGATGTTGCAAATCGAAGCAGTTAAATCTTATCATGACCTATAGAGCAATGGATAATCGGGAGCGTATGACCATATGGTCCCGAAACCCTTATCTTCTCTGAAAGCATTGTAATAGTGCTGTCTGGACAATGGGCCCATAGCTCAGTTAGGTAGAGCGCTTGGCTTTTAACCAGGTGGTCGGGGGTTCAAATCCCTCTAGGCCCGCTTCCATGGCCAGACTGTGGTTTTTACGTGGTGATAACCTGAACTTGACTCTTTCTCACCCGGGGGATAAAATTGAGCACCAGATTTAATGTTATAGATCATGAGATGGTGCCAGATCACCAGATAATGAGCGAGGGAGAGGTCGCGGAACTGCTGTCCCGCTACCAGATCGCGCTCGAACAGCTTCCACGGATTTACGGCGACGATCCTGCAGTGAAGTCAATCGGGGCAACAACCGGAGATGTCATCAAGATTGTTCGGAAAAGTCAGACAGCAGGACTTGCCGAGTCGTATCGGTACGTGGTCAAGAGACCGAAAAAATAATCGGGGCGGATAAACCTGTTAGATAGAAGTATTTTATCGCGGGCATACTTCTCAGGCGATCATGTCGCCCGCCACCAGCTGGACTCGTTCAATTACTTCCTTGAACACAACCTTCAGAAGGTGGTGGACGAACAGCGGATCATCGAGACTGATATCGAGAACAGAGGCAAGAACAGTGAGGCGGTCTGGGTCGAACTCGGGACGATCCATATCAAGAAACCGAGGGTCAGGGAGGCGGACGGCTCCCAGAGTACCCTCTTTCCCACCGAGGCGCGTCTGCGCAACCTCACCTATGCAGCACCACTCGAACTGGATCTAACCCTGGTCCAGGGAGACATACGCGGCGAACCCATCACAACAACAATCGGGCAGATGCCCATTATGATCGGGTCGGTAGCCTGCAATCTCTCAGAGATCCCCGGCAGCGAGCAGATCGACCATGGCGAGGATCCGTATGACCCGGGCGGCTATTTCATCGTAAACGGCTCCGAACGGGTGTTGATGACCCTCGAAGACCTCGCCTCGAACAAGATCATGACCGAGTTCACCGAGCGGTACAACGAGCGGATCTATGTGGCGAAGGTCTTCTCACAGTATCGTGGTTACCGTGCACTCGTCGTCGTCGAGAAAAACAAGAAGAACCTCCTCGAGGTCTCGTTCCCCTCGGTCGCCGGGCACCTCCGCTTCGTCGATCTGATGCGGGCCCTCGGTCTTGGGACCGACCGGGAGATCGTGGAGGCCGTTTCGACCGATGAGGAGATCCTCACCTACACGATGCAGAACCTCGAAGAGTCGGAGTGCGATTCGATCGAGAGTGGCGTCATGTACGTAGGCAAGAAACTCGCCCCCAACCAGACGAAGGAGTACCAGCGTCGGCGGGCTGAGTTCGTCCTCGATTCCTATCTCCTGCCCCACCTCAACTACCTGATGCCCGAGCACCTCAAAGAGGGCGACGAAGGTTACGAACGGACTATCGAGAGCGTCAGGCTCGCAAAGGCTCATTACCTCGGCCGCATGGCCGAGGCCTGCTTCGACCTGGTGCTTGGCCGTCGTAAGGTCGACGACAAGGACCACTACTCGAACAAGCGGCTCAAACTCGCCGGCGACCTGATGGAAGACCTTTTCAGGATCTCGCTCAACCGACTCACCAGAGATATCAAGTACCAACTCGAGCGGGCAAGCATGCGCCATCGCGACCTTTCGATCTCAACTGCGGTCAGGGCCGACGTGCTTACCGAACGGCTCCTCCACCCCCTGGCCACAGGAAACTGGGTCGGAGGGCGGACCGGTGTCTCCCAGTTGATGGACCGGACCGACCGGATGAGCGTACTTTCGCACCTGCGCCGCGTTATCTCGCCGCTGTCCAGGTCACAGCCCCACTTCGAGGCCCGTGACCTGCACCCGACCCAGTGGGGACGGATCTGTCCATCCGAGACCCCAGAAGGTCCGAACTGTGGCCTTGTGAAAAACTTTGCACAGATGGTAGAGATCTCAAAAGGCTATGACAATACAGAGGAGGTCAAGAACATCTTTTACAACCTCGGTGTCGAACCGTTGACCATCGGGATCGGAGGTGAGCAACAGTGAAGAAATCACGCGTATTCCTTGACGGCTCACTCATAGGGCTGGTAGAGAACCCGAAAGAACTCGTCGATAAGGCCCGGGCGATGCGCCGACATGGAGCGGTCTCGGCCCAGGTGAACATCGCCTACGAGGAGTTCAACGGCGACGTGGTCATCAACACCGACCGCGGGCGGGCACGCCGCCCCCTCATCGTCCTCAAGGACGGCAAACCTCTGATCACCAACGACGACCTCGCCCACCTTCAAAACAACGATGAAACCTTTGGCGACCTTGTCAAACAGGGATTCATCGAGTTCGTCGACGCAGAGGAAGAAGAGAACCTCCTCATCGCGATCACCGAGGACCAGGTCACCCCCGAGCACACCCACCTCGAGATCGACCCCTCGCTGATCCTCGGGATCGGGGCGGCACACGTTCCCTTCCCCGAGCACAACGCATCACCTCGTGTCACGATGGGCGCAGGCATGGTCAAGCAGGCTCTCGGTTTTGCGACGGCCAACATGAAATTGCGTCCCGACACCAGGGCCAACTTCCTCCACTATGCCCAGAAACCGATGGTCTACACCCAGGCCTCGGACCTGATCGGATCTGACGACCGGCCAGCGGGCCAGAACTTTGTCGTGGGCATTCTCTCCTATGAGGGGTACAATATTGAAGATGCCCTCATCTTCAACAAAGCCTCTATCGAGCGCGGCCTTGGCAGATCTCACTTCTTCAGGACCTATGAAGGTGAAGAGCGGCGGTATCCGGGCGGTCAGGTCGACAGGATCGAGATTCCCGACGAGGAAGTTTCGGGCGCCCACGGCGCAGAGTTCTACCAGAACCTCGACGACGACGGGATCATCAACCCCGAGACAGCCGTGCGCGAGAAGGACGTCCTCATCGGGAAGACCTCTCCACCGAGGTTCCTCGAAGAGCCAAGCGGCGAACTGATCGCCGTCGAGAAGCGGCGCGACACCTCGGTAACGATGCGGAGCAACGAGCACGGGATCGTGGACACGGTGATCATCACCGAGGGCGAGAACTCAGCCCGCCTCGTCAAGGTACGGACCCGCGATCTCAGAATGCCAGAGGTCGGGGACAAGTTTGCGTCCAGGCACGGACAGAAGGGTGTCATCGGGTGGATCGTCCCGCAGGAGGACATGCCCTTCACCGAGGCCGGGATCGCCCCCGACCTCGTTATCAACCCACACGCCGTCCCGAGTAGGATGACCATCGGGCACATGCTTGAGATGCTCGGCGGCAAGGTCGGCGCCCTGGAAGGACGGCGGATCGACGCCACGCCCTTCCGCGGCGAGAAAGAAGAAGACATGCGCGCGGCCCTCAAAAAACTTGGGTTCTCACACACCGGCCGTGAAGTGATGTACGACGGCTACACCGGCAAACACTTCCAGGCCGACATCTATGTGGGGATCATCTACTACCAGAAACTCTACCACATGGTGTCCTCGAAGATGCATGCCCGGTCCCGCGGCCCGATCCAGGTGCTCACCAGGCAGCCGACCGAGGGGCGTGCCCGCGAGGGAGGTCTCAGGTTCGGTGAGATGGAGCGCGACGTGATGATCGGTCACGGCGCCGCCATGGCCCTCAAGGAACGTCTGCTCGACGAGTCCGACAAGGTCGAGCAGTATGTCTGCGCCAAGTGTGGGATGATCGCGATGGTCGACCGCAAGCGTAACGTGACCCGCTGCCTCAACTGCGACAGCGAGACCGATATCTACCCTGTAGAAATGAGTTATGCGTTCAAACTTCTCCTCGACGAGATGAAGAGCATGGGCATCGCACCCAGGATGCGGCTGGAAGACATGGTATAGGGGGGATGAGGAGATGACAAGCCCGAAGAGAGTTGGAAAGATCGAGTTCGGCCTTCTCTCGCCGAAGGAGATCCGCCAGGTATCGGTCAGAAAGATCATCTGGGCCGACACCTATGACGACGACGGTTATCCCTATTCACAGGGATTGATGGACCTCAACCTCGGGGTCATCGACCCGGGGATGCGATGCAAGACCTGTGGCCAGAAAGCAAGCGATTGTCCGGGCCACTTCGGCCATATCGAACTCGCAAAGCCAGTGATCCATGTCGGATACACCCGGTTGATCAGGAAACTCCTGCGAGTCACCTGCCGCAGCTGCGGCAGGATCCTTCTCTCCCCTGAGGAGATCACCAAGATCGTCGGGGACGAGAAAGACGATGTCATCGGCGAACTGGTCACCGAGAAAGATATCAAGAAAGAGCGGGTCTGCCCATACTGCGACGAGCAGCAATTGAAGGTCAACTTCGAGAAACCGACGACCTTCTCAGAGGTCGTCGTCACCACCGACGACGCCGGGAAGGAGAAGAAAGAAGAGCACAAACTGACACCGGCAGATATCCGTGCCAGACTCGAACGGATCCCGGACGACGACCTCCGCCTCCTCGGGATCGACCCGACGGTGGCGCGGCCAGAGTGGACAATCCTGACCGTGCTCCCGGTCCCGCCGGTAACGATGCGTCCGTCGATCATCCTGGAGAACGGACAGCGTTCTGAGGACGACCTGACCCACAAACTCGTCGACATCATCAGGATCAACCAGCGTTTCAAGGAGAACCAGGACGCCGGTGCCCCGCAGTTGATCATCGAGGATCTCTGGGAACTCCTTCAGTACCATGTGACCACCTACATGGACAACGAGGTGGCCGGGTGCCCACCGGCACGTCACCGTTCTGGCCGACCCCTCAAGACCCTCTCACAGCGTTTGAAGGGGAAAGATGGCCGTTTCAGGGGTTCGCTCTCAGGGAAGCGTGTAAACTTCTCAGCCCGTACAGTCATCTCCCCCAGCCCATATCTTCACGTGAACGAGGTCGGGGTGCCCATGGCGATCGCCAACGAGATGACGATCCCGGTCCCGGTAAACGCACAGAATATCGAGGTGGCCAGGTCATATGTCAGAAACGGCCCTGAACGCATAAACCTCACCGACCCACCGGGCGCCAATTATGCCATCAGGCCAGACCAGCGGCGTATCCGCCTTTCCGACGAGAACAAGGAGGATGTTGCCGAGCAACTCGAACCAGGGTGGACCGTCGAGCGACAGATGCAGGACGGCGACCTCGTCCTCTTCAACCGTCAGCCCTCCCTGCACCGGATGTCGATCATGGCCCATCACATCAAGGTCATGGACGGCAAGACCTTCAGGTTGAACCCGGCAGTCTGTCCCCCATACAACGCCGACTTCGACGGGGACGAAATGAACCTCCATGTCCCGCAGACCGAGGAGGCGCGGGCCGAAGCCGAGATCCTGGTCAATGTTCAGGAGAACATCCTCTCGCCGCGTTTCGGCGGGCCGATCATTGGCGGTATCCACGACCACATCTCAGGGATCTTTATCTTAACCCACGAAAAGCGCTGGTTCGATAAGAGCGAGACCCTCTATATGCTGCGGAACGTCGAGTTCGATCACCTCCCCGAGCCCGATAAGGTCGTGGACGGGAAGCCCTACTGGACGAACAAGCAGGTCTTCTCGATGATCATCCCGGACAAGATCAACATGATCTTCCGGGCCTCTTCCTGCGAACACTGTGATGTCTGCAAGCGGGAGGCATGCGAGCGGGACACCTACGTCAAGATCAGAGACGGTGAACTGATCACCGGCACCATCGACAAAAAGGCGATCGGCGCCTTCGACGGTGAGATCGTAAACCGTATCATCCGTCAGTATTCCCAGAAGCGGGGAGCACAGTTCATCGACGACGTGACCAGGCTCTCCATCCGCGGGATCATGCACGATGGATTCTCCTTCGGTATCGACGACGAAGATCTCTCCAAGACCGAGTATGGTCTCATCCGTGAGATGCTCGACAAGGCCGAGGACGACGTCCGCCGGCGGATCCAGATCTATGAGGAAGGACAGCTCGAACCGATGCCAGGCCGGACCGAGGAGGAGACCCTTGAAATGCAGATCATGCAGGTGCTCGGCAAGGCTCGTGACCGCACCGGTGAGATCGCATCCCAGCACCTGGGTCTCTCAAACAGTGCTGTTGTGATGGCGGTCTCCGGTGCTCGTGGTTCGATCCTGAACCTGACCCAGATGGCCGGTTGTGTCGGACAGCAGTCTGTTCGTGGTGAGCGTATCGTGCGTGGTTACGACCAACGGACCCTGCCGCACTTCAAGCGCGGCGACCGGGGCGCGGGGGCTCACGGGTTTGTCAGGTCCTCATACAAGACCGGGCTCAACCCGACCGAGTTCTTCTTCCACGCCATCGGTGGGCGTGAAGGTCTGGTCGATACTGCGGTCAGGACGTCGCAGAGCGGGTACCTGCAGCGGCGGATGATCAACGCTCTCCAGGACCTCAAGGTCGAATACGACCGTTCGGTGCGGACCACCGGCGGCCGGATCCTCCAGTTCAAGTTCGGCGAGGACGGGACCGACCCGACAAAGAGCAACTATGGGGAACCGGTGGATGTGAAAGGCGTCATTGAGAACGTACTCAAAGAGGAGGTCTGAAGATGGACGAAGCAATGCGTACCGTCATCGAAGCGACAGATTTCCCTGACAGTACAAAAAACGACATGATCAAGTACCTCGAAGACCGGGAGATCACCCCCGAGCAGTTCGAGACGATCATGAAAGGGATCACCAAGGAGTACACCCGGACCAGGATCGAACCCTGCGAGGCCTGTGGAGTCATCGCAGCCCAGTCTCTGGGCGAACCGGGCACGCAGATGACCATGCGTACCTTCCACTACGCAGGTGTGGCCGAGATCAACGTTACCCTCGGTCTCCCGCGTCTTATCGAGATCATGGACGCCAGGAAGGAACCCTCCACCCCGACGATGACCATTTATCTCGAGCCCGAGTATGCCTCCGACCGTGACAAGGCCCGTGAGGTCTCATGGCAGATCGAGGCGGCGCCGCTCCACGAGTTCGGCGACATCGTCACCGATATGGCAAACATAAAAGTGGAAATGCGGCTGAACCCGGCGGTCTGCGACAAGCGCAAGATTTCGGTGGAGGAGATCATGGAGCGGGCCCCACAGAAGATCAAGGACCGTCGCCACTACCGGGACTTCGAGTCTGATTCCGACGTCGCCGAGGCCAGGATCACCTTCTATCCCAAAAACGAGAGTTACCAGAACCTCTTCCAACTTGCCGAGCATGTCAGAGGTGTGATCGTGCAGGGGATCGACGACATCGAACGAGTCGTTGTTCGGAAAGAGAAGGGAGAGTATATACTTTATACTGAAGGCTCCAACCTAAAAGACGTGTTCGAGGTCGAAGGTGTCGACACCACCCGTACCCGCACAAACAATATCAACGAGATATCTCAGATTCTCGGGATCGAAGCGGCACGGAACGCGATCATCGACGAGATGAAAAACACCCTGGGTGAACAGGGTATCTCAGTCGATGTGCGTCACATCATGCTCATTGCAGATATGATGTGCATGGACGGTGAGGTCAAACAGATCGGGAGGCACGGAATCGCAGGCGAGAAGGAGAGCGTCCTTTCGCGTGCAGCCTTCGAGGTGACGGTCAACCACCTCCTCGATGCTGCGGTCGCCCATGAGACCGATATTCTCAATGGCGTGACCGAGAATGTCATCGTCGGCCAGCCGATTCAACTCGGAACCGGGGACGTCAAGTTGATTGCAAAACCCTTACACCAGGAGAATTAAAAATGGACTTTAACGAGTCTTTAAGAAGAGCTATCAAAACCGGAGAGGTCTTCCTTGGGCAGAACTCGACCGAAGAGTGTGTCAAGGCAGGGAAGGCCAAACTCGTAGTCGTCGCAAAGAACTGCCCTGCAGAGTTCAAGGAGGCCATCCTGGTCCGCGAGGACGTCGAGACATATGTCTACAATGATTCAGGTGTCCAGCTCGGGAAGGCATGCGGAAAGCCTTTTGTTGTTAGCGCACTCGCCATCGTAGACGCAGGCGAGTCCGACATCCTCAGCATCAAGAGGGCCTAAATGGCAGAAATTAAAATTACCGAAGACTGTATGCGGTTGATCTCCCAGTTCGAGAACATGACCGGCGCTGGGAGCCGCGACTGCATCGTCGACGAGCGGAACGACCGAATCATCTTTGTCATCAATCCTGGCGATATGGGGCTTGCAATCGGGAAGGGCGGTTCGACAATCAAGAAGGCTTCCGAAGTCTTCGGCAAGAGGATCGAGGTCGTCGAGTACTCAAACGAACCTGAACAGTTCATCAAGAACTGTTTCCTGCCGGCCCAGGTGACCTCTGTCGCCTTCGAGGAGGATGAAGAGGCCGGGACGGTTGCGTATGTGGACGTAAAGGCCGAAGAACGCGGTCTTGCCATCGGAAAGGAAGGCAAGAACATTTTCAAGGCAAAGAAGCTCGCAGCACGGCAGCACAGCATCGGAGATGTGCAACTCGTGCAGGACGACGAAGGCTTCTAAACCTCTTTTTTTTTCTGACGACCAGATCGTCTATATAGTGGGGCAGCACCTGCTCCGTTATGGTACTGAAAGCGCTCTTTCTCAACTGCACTCTGAAGTACTCTCCCGAAGTCTCAAACACCGAGGCACTGATCCGGAAGGCGATGGGGCTCTTCCATGACCTGGGAGTGGAGAGCGAGGTGGTGCGGGTCACCGACTATGTCGTCAGGTTCGGGACGTCATCAAACGAGGGGCAGGGGGACGAGTGGCCCGTGATCCTGCACAAGATCAAAGACTGCGATATCCTGGTGATCGGGTCGCCGATCTGGTTTGGGGTGAGGTCTTCAGTGGCACAGCAGGTTCTTGAACGTCTCGATGGCACCTATGCCGAAGGTAATCCCCAGAGCGGGCGGTATCCCCTGTACGGGAAGGTGGCCGGGGTGATCGTCACCGGCAACGAGGACGGGGCCCACACGGTGGCGGCCCACACGCTCTTCAACCTCACCCATCTGGGATGCACAATCCCGCCGAACGCCGACTGTTACTGGGTGGGAGATGCCGGACCCGGGCCCAGTTATATCGAGGCCGGGGGCGACCGCCACCTGTATACCAACCGGACGGTGCGCTACATGGTCCACAACCTTGCGTTCATGGCCGGGCTCCTGAAGGAGCACCCGATCCCGACGAACCTGAAAGCACTCGACGAGGAGGCGAGGGCGGTCAGCCGGTGAGAATGGATCGTTTTATATCGACCGGTAGAGAGTGAGTGACATGGAGATCGCATTCAGGGGTCCGGTTCTCTTTGTCAAAGATATGGAGCGTGCAAAGGAATTTTATATCGACATCCTGGAACAGGAGGTGAGCCTGGACCTGGGGGTGAATGTCGGGTTTGTCGGGGGACTTGCCCTCTGGGAGCGAGGGTACGTGAACGACCTCCTCTTTGAAGGGAAGATGCCGGCAGACGAGGGGGCGCCGAGGATGGAGGTGTACTTTGAGACACGAGAGATCAAGGAGGCAGCTCGCCGCGTCGAGGCAGCGGGGATCAGGTTCCTCCATCCCCTCACCGAGCAACCCTGGGCACAGATGGTGATGCGGTTCTATGATCCGGACGGCCACATGATCGAAGTGGCCGAACCGATGGACACAACGGTTCTCCGCCTCGCCGACGAAGGGCTTTCAGAGGCGGAGATCGTAGAGCGGACCACTCTCCCCGGACCGGTGGTCGCGGCGTTCTTGCGCGGCGAGTGTTGTGACTGAGGCCGGGTTCAGGGAAGTGCAACACTTCACCTCCCCCCGCTCTGGGCACTCCTGCTCTTCATTGCAGGGTTGACCTGGTGGGGTGCGGTGCAGCAACTTATGCTGGGTGTTCCCTTTGGGAACTGGCCGGCGCCGACTCCTCGATCGCCCCGGTCACCGCGGGGTCGTCGGAGAAGGTGGTGGTAAGCGCCCTGACCGGGCCGAGTGCCGGGGTCGTCGCCCAGACGATGAGCCAGGGCGGGACGCCCCGCACCACGAAGACCGCAAGGAGCGGGCCCCAGAGAAGGAACCAGCGTCTGGCCCGCGCCCCCATCGTGCCAAGCACCTCGGCGTTGATGATCGCGTTGTCGATGGATGAGATGATCTCGAAGAGACAGAGGCCCGCAACCGTGAGGAGGATCCCGAGGAGGTCGAGCATGGATGGTCAGAGGAGGAGGGATCTCTGAGAAATAAATCCAAGCGAAACGGGGAAGTGCGCCAGGTCATCGGATCGTCAGAACCCGACATATCCCCCGCACGCCGGCCATGAAGGCCGTCTCCTCCCCAAGAAGAGGGGTGACGGCGGGACCGGTCCGGCACACCGCTTCATCATATGGGAGGTAGGTGATCGTGGAAAAGAGGTGGCAGGGACCGACGGAGCGCCCCACCTCCTCCAGGTCGGTCTCACCGCATACCCGGTTCACCACCAGGTGAATATCACCGATCCCGAGGGTGCGGGCGAAGTCGGCCGCACGGAGAGCGACGGAAAGAGCGCTCTGCGAAGGGTCGGCCACCACGAGCGCCCGGGAAAACCCTTCCGCCACCGCCCGGCCGAGGTGCTCCACCCCGGCGAGGGTGTCGAGGAGGACCACCCCCTCTGTCCGGCGGACGAACTCGCTGATCGTCCCTCCAAGGCCGGTGTTCCCGAACTCTCCGACCCCATCGGCTACAAACAGCGTGAGACGCTCACCGAGCCGCATTCCACAGCGCTCCAGAGCGTCCGACACCCTGGGGCGGAGGTGCAGGAGCATGCCGGTGCCGCCCGTATCCTCCTCCACTCCACCCTCATGCCATGACGGCGGGACAAACTCGATCCCAGGGAGGCACCCCAGGGAAGCGGCAAGACGCCGCTCCGGATCGGCGTCCACGGCGAGCACCTCCATGCCCTGCATGACAAAGAGATGTGCGAGGAGGGCGACAAGGGCAGTCCTGCCCGTGCCCACCCTGCCGGTGACAAGGAGCCTGAGCCCCCTCTCCTCTTCCCTGACCCCGCCCCTCATGACATCGAACGCCCGCTGGACCCCATCCTTCTCGATCATGATCTCGACCCCCGGTTCCACTCTTCTGTCTCTTCATATCCATCTCGACAGACGTGGACCCTCCTCTCTTCAGACCGGGGAGGCATTGCCTCCACCAGGGAGAGACACAGCCCTTCATCTCGTGAAACCGGGATCAGCCGGCGATCAAATTCTCCATTTTTATCCCCATTGTCCATTCCCCCTCCGTAACTCCGGGCATTCCATGCCGCTCATCAGCAATAACTCTTGGGGCGAGGATCCGATGTCGGGAGATAATGGGGAAAAATGCCTCAGGGCTATACAAAGGCCCTTATAACGCGAGCAAGTCTTTCCATCCCTTCGTTGATGCTCGCCTCATTAGCATTGGAGAAGTTGAGACGGATGGTGTTCTCTCCACCGCCGTTTGCGTAGAAGGGGACACCAGGCAGGACGGCGACGCCCTCCTTCACACCGGCGGAGAAGATGTCCAGCGAAGAAACCCCCTCGGGCAGCGTGACCAGCATGAACATACCTCCCTGCGGGGTGGTGTGGGTGACGCCGGCAGGGAAGCGGTCATCGAGGAGGTCGCACATCAACCGGCAGCGCTCGCCATAGATTGCAGAGACTTTCCTGACATGGGCGTCGAGGTCGGTCCGGGTGAGATAACGGTGGAGGATCATCTGGCAGAAGAAATTGGAGTGGAGGTCTGCCGCCTGTTTAGCGACATTGAACTGTTTCAGGATGGAGGCCGGGGCGTATATCCATCCGATCCGCATACCGGGCGCAACGATCTTCGAGAAGGAACCTGAGATGAGCGCACCGTCTGGGAGATATTTCTTCACGGGAAGACGGGGTTGGCCGTCGAAGAAGAGTTCCCCGAAGGCGTCATCCTCGTAAAAGACTGTCCCCGAATCCTCGAGGATCGAGGCGACGGCCTGCCGTTTCCCCTGCGAGTAAGTGAGACCCGAGGGGTTCTGGGAGTTCGGGATCCCGTAGAAGAACTTGGGGGCCTTCTCGGCGACCATCGTCTCGAAGGCCTCCAGGTCAGGACCGTCCTCTTCAAGAGGGACGGCACAGAACTCAGGCTCGTACATCGAGAAGGCCTCAATGGCCCCGAGGTACCCGGGCTGCTCCACCCCCACGACGTCGCCGGGATCGAGGAAGATCTTGGCCACCAGGTCGAGGCACTGCTGGGAACCGTTGACGATCTGGATCTCCGGGGCAGTGGCCGGGATGCCAAGACGTTTCCGGTATCGTTCGGCAATGAACTCACGCAGCGGCAGGTAGCCGTCGGTCGTCGAATACTGGAGGGCGCACGCCCCTTCTTCGTCCATCACCTCGCGAGTGGCGCGGGCGATCCCTTCCACGTCGATGAGCGACCCGTCGGGGAGGCCGCCGGCAAAGGAGATGACGCCAGGCTCTCCCGAGACCCGGAAGAGTTCTTCGATAAATGATTCAGGTGCTTTGTACATCCGGTCTGCAAAACGATAACTCATCATGATCCTTACCTCCCTTCCATACGCTCCCGAGCACATCGACCCTCTCTACCTCCTCCGGGCCGGGCACTGTAGCAGCACGTATCTCAGAGATTCGAGGAGAGAGACCAAAAACATATCCTGTCGCAGGAGATGTCGCAATGTTTATCCCTTCCAAAGGCCGATGCCGGTCGATGAAGTATCCAGTCACAGCCATCACGCTCCTGACCCTTGCCCTCGCTCTTGCCCTCGGTGCCGCCGGGTGCATGGGGGCCCCGGACCTGATCAGGGTCGGCGAGGAAGAGAATGGGAGCACGGTCACGATCGCCTCAGGTGGGCAGGTGGTCATCACGCTCCCATACGATACCATCACCGGGAGTCAGTGGCGGACCGACCTCAGCGACGGCCTCGTCATCACCGACGAGCAGACCGCACCGGGGAGGCAGGAGTGGACGGTCGAAACTCTCTCCACCGGCACCTTCACCTTCAGGGCCTCCCTGACGGGGACATGGGATCCCGAAAGTATGGCAGAAAAACGGTTTATCCTTACGATCCGGGCGGTTTGAAGCAGAATCTGTGATCAAAGGATCGGAACGGATCAGGTCTCGGCCGAAAGGGAAGATGATCGCACTCACCAGTCCTTCCACTCGGCCGTCCCCCACCTATCGCCATTGCGAGGGTCAAGGGGGCAGAGCCCCCGGCGAAGATGAGATCCCCCTCCCCCCCACTCCTTCACAACGAATTCCTCCGCCTTCTCCCCTTCTCGCACTCCTCGGTCCGCTCGATCAGCCCGTCCCTCAGATAGATCACCCGGCAGAAATAGTCGATGTGCCAGTCCTCGTGGGTGACCATCACGATCGTCTGGCCGCGTTCCTCGTTGAGCCGCTCGAAGAGATCGAGGATCGTCTTCGAGGTGGTGGTGTCGAGGTTTGCACACGGTTCGTCGGCAAAGAGGATGGATGGATTGTTCATCAGGGCGCGGGCGATGGCCACCCGCTGCTGCTCGCCGCCGGAGAGTTCCCCCTGCAGGTGGGCCCGCCGCTCCAGCAGCCCTACTTCGGCCAGGATCTCCCCGCTTATCCTGATCGCCTCCTCCTTTTGCATTCCGCCGACGAGAGCGGGAAGAAAGACATTTTCTTCGACGGTCAGTTCGGGCATGAGGGCATAGTCCTGAAAGACATAGCCCAGACGGTGCAGCCGGAACCTCGTCTTCTGCCGTTCAGAGAGGGCGAGGACGTCGGTCCCGTCGATCTCGATCGTGCCGGCGGTCGGGCGGTCGAGGAGACCGAGGGCATGGAGGAGGGTCGACTTGCCAGAGCCCGACGGCCCCATGATCCCGACAAACTCGCCGCTCCCTATGGTGAAACTGACGCCGCGCAACGCATGGACCGCGACCTTCCCCATCAGATAGGTCCTGGCAAGGTCGGCGACGACGATCATCCCCTACCCCCTGATCGCATCCAATATCTCCTCCCTAGTGGTCAACCATGCCGGGACATACCCGGCGACGAGCGAGACAGCAAAGAGTCCAAGGATACTCCGGGCGATGACCCCGGCGCCGACCACCGGTCGCACCTCGCCGCCCGGAAAGACCAGGGGGTTGGCGGTGAGGTACAGGAAGAGTGCGGCGGTGAGGGCAAGGCCCGCCGCCGTACCCAGAAGAGCGATGAAGGCGACCTGGGCAACGTACGAGTTGATGATCACCTGCCGCTCGATCCCGATCGCCTTGAGTATCCCGATCTGTTTGCGCTTGTTGACGGTGTTGATGAAGATGATGATGAAGATGACGACGATGGCGATGATCAGGGAGACCAGGGTCGAGATGGCGTTGATGATGTCGAAACTCCCGATGGCGTCCTTCACAAACCCCTGGGCCTTCTCCCTGAAGGTCTTGACCTCCTCCTGGACGCCGTAACTCAGGAGCGTGACCTTCATCTCGGCCTCGGTGCCGGGCTCGACCAGCCTGACCAGCACCTGGGAAGCCTGGTCCGAGAGGCCGTAGACCTCCTCGATCTCCTGCATCGTGACATAGGCCTGGGCGTCCACCCCGACGGCCTGGGTCTCGATGATCCCCTTCACCCGGAGATCCCGGGTCACCCCGTTCCCGAAGGTGACCGTGACCGTGTCGCCTACCTGCACCCCGCCCAGCGAGTCGATCTTGTCTTTGGTCTCGTCCTCATTGCCCGCGAGGAGGGTGCCGAGGAGGACCTGCCCCCTGTCCCCATCGGAGAGAAACTCGCCGTCCACGACCCTGGAGGCGATCTGCGTCACCTCCTGTTCATCGCTCGGCTTAAACCCGACGACCGAGGTGGCAAGCGAGGTGCCCCTGTACGCGATGGTCGCCCCGACCTGGATCCGCGGCGAGGTGCCGGCGACGCCAGGCACCCGATCGACCCGGTGCGTGAGACAGGTGACATCGTCGATGTAGAGATTGTTCTCTCGCGGCTCGATGACCAGGTCGCCGTAGGTGTAGTCGACCGACTGGCGGTCGAAGATCTCGATGACCCCGAGGATGATGGAGGGGAGGAAGACCAGGTTGACAAAGACCAGGGCGATGATCGCCACGGTCAGGAGAAAGGTCCACCGGTTCCCGCGCTGCACCGCCCGCGCCGCCAGGAAGAGCGAGACTGAAAGACTCATCTCCTTCACTCCTCCTCGTTCTTCCTCCGTCTCATCCAGATGATGATCCCGACCGCCACGACGACGAGGACGACGACGGCGATGAGAAGTCCGGACCGGTCCCTGGTCTCGACGGTGAGACGAAGGTCCTCTTCGGCGACATGCTCTCCCCGGTCGTCACGGTAGGTGACGGTCAGTCGGTAGGGCCGGTCGCCGGCCTCCCCCGCCCTGAGGATGAAGACCGCAGGTGCGTCGTTGTCGGGCTCGATCGTCCCGACAAAGGCCTCTTTGTTCCCCTCGAACGGAAGGTCGACCGTCGCCCGCACCGAGTTGGCGTCGTCGGTGCCGGTGTTCTCGATCCTGATGATGAGAGTGAAGGGGTCACCGGCGGCAAGGCGCGGCGGGTCGGTGGAGAGGGAGGCGATCCCCATCTCGGCCCGGCCCTTCACCTGCACCCCGACAGTCTCAGTCATGTTCGTCTCGGTGGTGTCGGGGGCGCGGTAGGTGAGGGCGAGCGGAACCTGCTGGACGCCGGTCGGGGTCTTCCGATCGGTCATGAAGGTTAGGTTGAGCCCGACCTTCTCGCCCGGTTCGAGCGACTCGAAGTAGTAGTGTTCAGGGGTGAGGGAGACGAGGGAGTCGTTGGGCGAGACCTGAACTGAGAGGTCGCGGGCCCCGGCCCCGCCGACATTCATGAGATCAAGGGCGAGGGAGAAGGACTCTCCGGGGACTACCTCATCGGGAAACGTCCTTGCCACCGTGATCGCCGGTCTCTTGATGACGGCATAGGCCGAGTTCACATTGACAGGAACCGGGAACTTCACGCTCCGCGCCCCCTGAACCCGCACCCAGACCTCGGGAAAATAGATCCCCTCCTCGACCGGCGCCCTGACCAGGAAGGTGAGGGTGACCGACTGGCCGGGACCGACCTCGCCGACCCGGCCATAGGCTCCGTTCAGCACCTGGAGCCCCTCGCCCTTGAGGGTGACACTCTCGACGTAGGCGTTGATGGCCGTGCTCGTCGTCTCGGTCTGCGTCCCGGTTCCCGGCCCGACCGAGGTGTCCGAACTGGTCCTGACCGCCTCTTTTGCGGTGTTGGTGAGGGTGACGGTGATCGTCCCCTCGTCTCCGGGCATCAACACCCGGGGGGTGAGCGTGGCATTCGAGACGATCACCGTCGGTTCGTCGGCGGCCGCCTGGGAAACCAGGCAGAGAACAACAAGCAGGATAAGCGGTGGTATGTGGTGGTTCGTGTGACTCCCTCCACACCGGGATCAGGAGGATGACTTATTATGGTTTTGTGTGGTGTGCTGAACCGCTCATGCCAGCCCAGGGCATACCTGTTGTTCAGGGCAGGTCTTCCAGGTCCTGACAGGGGGATAAGGCCAGGGAGTGCTGGGATGACCTCGTCGTATGCCCCCGGGGTGCGCCTGGTGCATGGGGGATCTCCTGGTTCTGTAGAATCGAGCATGAACCCCTGGCTCAAGCATACGCGATGAAAATTGTTCAAATTCTGATCGACGTGCCTTCCCGCACGCTTGCGCCGGGGGCTCTGCCCCCGTACCCCCGGGATGAAGATAGGGTCGGAAGGCAGAGGACTGATCGTTCTGAAAGTGGTTCTGTCTTCTGCGTATCAAGGTCATGCGGGGGAGCGGCGTGGTCAAATCCTCATTCCCCCCTATAGAGCCGATATTCGGGATCATTTTCATGATAACCCCTCACTTTTCGGGCACGAGCATGAACCACCTGTCACCCCCAGAGCCAATTGATATATGTTATCCTGACAAATGAAGAGGGAAGATCATGGGGATCGCGTTCTGGAGTCCGGTCCTCTTTGTGAGAGATATGGAGCGTGCGAAGGAATTCTATATCGATGTCCTCGGGCAGGAGGTGGCCCTCCGCCTAGCCGACGAAGGGCTCTCTGCCGACGAGATCACAGAGCGGACCATGCTCCCCCTCCCGGTGGTCGAGGCGTTCCTCCGAGGGGCGTGCTGTGACTGAGGTGAGGTGCAGGGAGGTGCAGCACTTCACCTCTCCCTGGCTCTGGGCGTTCCTGCTCTTCATCGCAGGATTGGCCTGGTGGAGCGCGGTGCAACAACTTGTGCTGGGCATTCCTTTTGGGAATAATCCGGCGTCTGATGGGGGGGTAGTGATCATCGCCCTTATTTTCGGTATACTCTTCCCCCTTTTCTTCGTCGTCACACATCTCACCGTCGAGGTGCGGGACGACGGGATCTATTACCGTTTCTTCCCTCTCCACCTCGGGTTCAGGGCTATCCCCTGGGAGGAGATCAGTCGCCTGGAGGCCTGCACCTACCGTCCCTTCGTCGAGTTCGGAGGGTGGGGAATCAGGTGGGGCGGCCGGAACCGGAGGGCCTACTCCACCGGCGGGGACCGGGGGGTGCGGGTGTACCTGAGAGACGGGCAGATGGTCCTCCTTGGGAGCCGGGATCCTGAGGCGCTCGTTGCCGCAGTGAACGCCGAAATGAGATGAGAGACTCTACATGAAGGGCCTGGCGGGGGTTGCGAATTCTACGCACTCCACTCTCCTATGATGAGGGCAGGTGAGGAGGGGCGGAGCAGAGAACTTTCCCCATAAGGCTTTGTACAACAGACCCTCACTAATTCCTGGTGTGAGCGCGCCTCCCCCGCCTTCCCTCAACTTCTCGCCGGGGGCCCTGCCCCCGGACCCCTGTTATCCTCGCATCGACAGACTCCGCACCATCTGATCCCTCCGTTGTGATTAGGGCAGGAAGGCAGAGCGACAGATCCTGACAGAGAACACTGTCGCCCCCCACCCATCCTCAATGCAGGGACAACTCATATCACTCCTCGCCGCAAAACCCGGAGCAATGATTGGTGCTCTGCCGGCAGAGACCGGGATCGTCCTCGACGCCCAGGGATATCTCGGATGGGCTGCACCATTCTGGACGGTGGTCTCCTTCACCGGGGCGGCGGCGTTCTTTCTCCTCCTTCTCCCCCTCGTCTACTGGTGCGTCAGCCCCCGCCTGGGGCTGCGGCTCGGTCTCCTCCTAGCGATCTCGGTCGGAGTCAACACCGGTGCGAAACTTCTCCTCGCCACCCCGCGTCCGTACTGGGTGAGCACCGCGGTGCATCCGCTTGCCGTCCACCCCTCCTTCTCGATGCCTTCAGGGCATGCCCAGAACGCCGTCCCCTTCTGGGGACTCCTGGCTGCCTGGACCGGGTGGAAGCGGTGGGCCGTGGCCGGGGCGACGGTGCTCGTCCTCCTCACCGGGCTCTCGCGGGTCGTCCTCGGCGTCCACTTTTTCAGAGATGTCCTGGCCGGTTGGGCGATCGGGGCTGTCCTCCTCGTCGGTTTTCTCTGGCTGGAGAGGCCGGCATCGGCATGGGCGAAAGGTGTCCCCTGGCCCAGAAAGATCGCGGCTCTCCTCATCGGGGCGGCCGCCCTGGTCGTCCCCGCGGCGGTGGCCGTCCTCTACCTCCAGGCACCGCTCCCTGCCGCGTGGGTCGAGACGGCGACGGCAACCTCAGGCCTCCCAGCGGCGCTCGCCATCGATCCCTACTCCATGACCCCGGCCCTCTTTGCGGCCGGCACCCTCTTCGGGATCGGTGCCGGGGCCGCCTGGACCGGCACCGACTTCGACGCCGGCGGCAGTCTCCGGGTGCGGACTACCCGCTATCTCCTCGGGACATTCCTCGCCGCCCTCATCTGGGTGGCCCTCGACCTCGCCTTCGGATGGATGGGCGGTGCGCCGACCTGGCTCCTCGATCTGCTGCACCCAGCGGCCCTCGGGTTCTGGATGACCGGGGGGGCTCCGCGGCTCTTTGCCAGGGCCGGGCTCCTCGGAGCGAAAGAGGAACAGAGATAAAGTGACAACGCCATCCAGGATTTCTCCCGGACGGTGCCGCACCTTCTCTCCTCTTCCCAGACCTCACAGAAAAAGAAATTTCAGGACACTCTCGGGGAATATTCAGACAATAGGCGTTTCGATCCACCGGATCCCCTCTCCGTCCCGGAGATGAATTTGTATTTCGACCGAAACAATAGATCCAGATATATAGAAATTATTTAATTTGGTAGCGCCATCCCAGAGCTATGTTCCAGATCCATGGGGTTAACCGGATGACACCCCTCACTCAGCGCGGCACCCGCCTCATCTGCTGGTGTATGCTCATTTTTCTTGTCCTCGTCCCGGCATGGGGGGCCGGACTGCAGGTCGGCGTGGAGGGTGACCTGCCCGGCGAGGTCGCCGAAGGGGAAGGTGTGGCGTTCACGCTCATCCTCACCGGCCTCCCGCCTGCCGCCGACGACCTGGTACTTGAGACCGATCTCGTCCCTGAGGAGGGCACGCCTCTCTTCTCGCTTGAAGGAACAGAGACCGTCTCCAACAGCACACCGTTCATCGTCCCCCTCCCCGCGGCGAACAGCCCGCTGAAGATCGCCGTCACCGGCCAGACCCCCAGAGCCGCGGATGTGCGGCAGTGCGGGGCGGTCACCCTCACCACCTATGACCCCAGGCTGAGCGGCTACGCCTACTACCGGGTGAGGTTCACCGACGACGAAGGCAACCGTCTGGCCGAGAGCGACACGCGGGTCTTCGCTCTCAGGGTCGAGGCCATCGAGGAGTTCAACGAGAAACTGAGAGGCATATCGGATCCCTTCATGGACGCATACCTCCAGGACCTCTTTGACAAAGGACTTGTCGGGGAGGCGAACGCCCTTGCCGACCACGAACTCTCAAAAGAATCGACAGTCCCGACCCTCTGGGCGGTCGCGGGCATCGTCCTCGCCGCAATCGCAGCCCTGATCGTCGGGATCAGGATCGGCGGACGAGAATCTGAGGTGAGTGAAGAATGAAGCGTGAAAGAGAGGCCGGAACCGCCCTCCAGCTCCCGATAGACCTGACGATCTGCGGACTCGGCGGGTGCGGGAAAAAACTGGTCGGCGAGATCTGCAGACAGGAATGGTTCCTGAACTACTACTCCAGGACAGGCCGACACCTGAGCATCTATACGATGGACACCGACGCCAACGAGCGGTTTCAGGACGAAGCCATGCGGGAGAGGGTGCTTGAGACCGTCGACACCCTGGGTGGCCGGGGCAATATCGAGTACGACGCCCTGTACCTCCCCAACCTCGCGAACATCAGCCAGGTCTCCGACCTCGCCGGTCTGGACATCGCCGAGAAGATCAAAGGAACCAAATCCGAACCCGGCACCGCGGTCTGGTGGCTGAACGACCCCTCGGAAGAGGGCCTGCACTTCGACGAACTCAGGACCATCGACCCCTTCGTCACCGACGACTTCGGCGGCGGGGTGCACAGGCGGCGGGCGATCTCCAAGGCGATCCTGTATAAGGTGATCAACGAGGGACAAGCAAGCGGGTTCCCCATGTTCTCGACGATGGGGACGACGGTCATCGTCGTCGGGCTCGGCGGGGGGACAGGTTCGGGGATGTTCATCGATCTCGCCCGGTATATCAGGGGACAACGGGGCGAGACCGCCCAGGTCTGGCTGTATATCGTCCTCCCGACCACCATGGAAGGGGAGAAGGAACAACTCAACGCCGCCGTCGCCCTGACCGAACTGGAATATCTCAACCAGAACGAACGACTCTTCAACTACATCGTCCTCACTCCGCTCGGCCCGACCGGGTACAAAAAAGGTGAGGAGGCACGGGAGGAGGTGCACGAGTTCGACGCTGTCTTCCCGTACATCTTCACCAACTTCCTCCACCTAGAGAAGGGCGACATCAATATCGGAGACGCAAAAAAACCGTACGCCTCGTTCATCATCGCCGACGCCCATGTCATTTCCTATCCGGTCGAGGAGTTGCGGCGCCTCAAGGAGGAGTACGAGGTGGTCATCGAGGAACTGGAGGAGATCACCGCCAGCAGAAAACACCTCAACCAGGCGGTCGGCGACCTCCTGGACGAGAACGGGTTGACTGCAGTGGTTCCGCCGACGAGGAGCGACTTCGACTATATCAAAAAGGAGTTCGGGACCATCGAGAAGGTCTGGAGGAATGAGATCGGCAGGCTCCTCGACTACCAGACCGGCATCGCCGTCGAGTTCTTCATCGAGAACAATGTCCCGCCGGAACTCCGTCCCGACATGGTCAGGACCTACGACGACCTCGTCGCTTTTCTCGCACGGGTCAGGACCTTTGCCCAGGCGGTGAAGGAGGACGAACTCAAGGACGACCTTGACCGGAAACTCTTCCGAAGTCTTCCCGAGTCGTTTCATGCCCTTGAGACCACGGCCAGGCTCTTCAGGCGGATCGCCGCCATCGACGACGAGGCGATGCATGCCGCCCTGATGGAGACTCTCAAAGGGAGAGAGGAAGTCGCGCCGTTTGTGCGGGAGGTGGTCGGCAGACGAAAAGAAGTTCTGGACGAGGCCCACCTCCTTGAGACGGCCCTGGCGGAGAAGAAGGGCGACCTCGATCGAATGGAGGCCCAGAAGGAGGAGATCGACCGGTCGGTCGAGCGCACTCTCTCGGACGTGGACATCATGCTCGACCAGTTCGTCACCCTGAAAGAGAAGGCCAGGGCAATCGAGGGGCCGGAGAAGGGGTTGCAGGAGTCGATCAACAGGAGTATCGAGGCCCTCCAGAAAAAAAAGGTCAAGGCCGG
The DNA here is from genome assembly GCF_017357525.1 of Methanofollis aquaemaris. Classification (NCBI taxonomy): domain Archaea; kingdom Methanobacteriati; phylum Methanobacteriota; class Methanomicrobia; order Methanomicrobiales; family Methanomicrobiaceae; genus Methanofollis; species Methanofollis aquaemaris. Next base: position 997,426 of record NZ_CP036172.1, read on the forward strand.
GGACAAAGAGGCGTGGCTCAGGGCCGCCGGGGTCGCCGAGGTCCAGCAGGAGATCACGGCGTTGTCCCATGAGAGCGGCGAAGGTCTTGACAGCCTGGCCGACCTCGTCGAGGCGATCGCCCTGTATCACTATTATGAGATGCGGGTTGCGCGGATCGACGCCGGGGGCATCGGCTCAAAGGTTGTCGGGTTCATCAACAAAAAACCTGCACGGGAACGGAAAAAATTCGAGGCGCTCAGAAGAGAGAAGGAGGAGTTCATCAAGGCGAACGCGAGGTACTGGAACCTCCAGATCGATCCGTCCTTCGAACTCAGGTTCCCCGAGGACTTCATCGTCGCGGGTCTGCAGCGGCGGGCCGAGGAACTGAGAAGAAAGATCACCGAGACCCTCTTCGCCCACCTTCCTCTCGACGACCCGGAGGGAGTCGAGGCCCTCTTCGAGGCCGGTGAGCGGGGAACAATCAGGGCGGCCCTCAGGGACCGCCTCAACGGAGCGGCCCTCAGACAGGAAGGGTTCACCGAGAAGTACACCGCACACGAAGAGGAGTATTCGAAACTCGGCAGGCAGACCAGGGAGAAACAGGAGATGGTCCATGCCCTCGAAGAGACCGAAGAGGTGACCGACAGAACCTTCCCGCAGAGGCGGGAGATCAACCGGCACTACCGGACCTTCTCGGATACCATCGTCAGGATCAACGAGGAGAAGACCTACGGGAAACACACAAGGAAGGGGTTGTATATGACAAAATTCGGGGACATCAACCCCAGGATCCTCTCGCTCATCCATGACGACTCCTCACTGTGGGACCTGGACTGGGAAGACAACGGCCGCAAAGAACTGGACAAACTGGTGGCCGAGATCACCGGGACGTACAAACATCTCATCGACAACTACAAACTCGGCATCCACAACCTGATGGTCCCGATCAGCGCGACCGAGCGGTGGAACTTCGGGAAGGTCGGTCTGATCGTCGCTTCACCCTCTGACTACATTGCACGGACCATCGCAAGCGCACGGGTGGGGGATCTGATGACCCGCGAGGTCAACGAGACCCTCGCGCTCAGGAACATCAACGATTCCCGTCTGGTCACGCACAACCACACCAGGCCCTGGGAGATCGCCCTCACCTTCGTCGCCTCCGCCTCGTTCCTCGACAATATCTCGCCGCTCATCGCCGGGGGCGGATACTGGGAGATATATGAGAAGAATCGGGACAATATCCTCCATCATGTCCTCCTGATGCATGAGGGCAAATATATCACCAGAGAACGGTTGCTCGATCTCAAAGAGGCGGGACAGCTCTCGAACCTGGAGAAAAAAGGGACCAATATCTCTGATGTGATCCTGGAACTCTACACGGTCAAGGGGATCCGGGAGGCACTGCCCAGATGAGAGTGCGCAACCGGGAAAGGCTGCTGAGAGAGGGCGTCGTCGTCGTGCTGGCCTTCGCCCTCTCGGTGGTGCTGCTCAGAACCACACCGCAGGTCATCTCCGGGCCGATACCACCCTGGTCCGGGTCGCCGGCGATGTTCTGTCTGGGCTTTCTGGTTCCCGGCGCACTGGGTCTGCTGGTGGAAGAACGGACGAGGTCGGGGGGGGTGGCGCTACTCGCTTTCACCGTACCTCTCTTCTTCTTCTCCTTCCTCAATTCGCCCCAGCCCGGGTTCACTGCCCTCCTCGGCGGCCTGGGTGCCGGAGCGGCCGTCGCCCTCGGCACCTTCTGGAAGAACCGCTCCGACATCCTCTCATGGGCCAGTCGTTTCGTCGTCAAACTCTTCTCGGTCACCATGGCGGCCGTCATCATCATCCTGCTCGTCTCCGCACCCGTTCTCTCCCTGGCGGGAGGGTTGGCCGTCATCATCGCCCTCACTTTCCTGGCCCTCTGGGCCGTCCGCAGGGTCAGGAGGTCGGAGACCTTCATCCTGGGACCGAAGGGATCTGGAAAGACTCTCCTTCTCCTCGCGATGTACAGCCATATCGTCAGGGAGTTCTCAGGGCGGAGAGAGGAGGTGATCCTCGCGGAGGACGAAGAAAAAATGCGAATTGAAGATCTCCTCTCAGGTCTGGAAGAGGGAATACTCCCTCCTCCGACAGAGGAGACTGGCCTTGCGGTCTATCGCCTTTCTGGACAGAGGTTCGAGATCGCGCCGGTCAGGGTCGCCTTCGTCGACTATGCCGGGAAGTACGCGGCGCCGCTCTCCGGGACGGCATATGCCGATGCCCTCAAGAGGGTCGCCGCAGCGGTCGGGGCCGAGCCGCGCCTGGTCGAGGCGAAGATCGGCAGTTTCGAGTACCTGAAACACCTCAAAGAACACCACGCCGGGGCGATCGCCGGGGAGATGGACGTCCTCGTTCCCGTCTGCATCCACCGGCACCTGGAAAAGGCCGGGAAGGTGCTCTTCCTCATCGACGGCGATCATATCGTACACTTTCACCAGGAAGGGCGCAGGGCGCTGACCCATCTCTTCGGGCAATACTCGCGGGTGATGGAGAGCCTGGGTGACGATCGGGTCTACGGTTTTGTCGTCACGAAGACCGACAGGATACGGGATCTTGCAGAGATCGACGAGACATCAGAAGGAGCGGAGCGGATAGAACGCGAGATCTATCAGCAACTCATCCAGATCAGCACCTTCAATGAGATCCACAACCGCGCCCTCTCGGTCCCGGTCTATTTCCTTGCGGTCAGCACCGATGCAACGCTCAAACCGGCCGGGGCGGGAGAGGGCAATGGCCGGGAAGATACACTCAGACAACTCTATCCCTGGAGGATCGACGAACTTGTCAGGTTCGGGTTCTGAAATGTTCGTCAGAGCGTGAGGAGAGACAATGGGAGAGAAGGTTGAGAATATTGTCGTCCTCCTCGTCGGGGTGCTCCTCCTCGTCGGTGCCCTTGCAGTCCAGCAGCCGTTCCCTCTCTTCCCGCCGGAGAGGAACGGAGAAATAACACCCACGGTGCCCACACCGGAGAGCACCTACACCCCTGCCGGCACACAGGAGATCTTTCGCTATGCCTCCGCGGGGTACGAGAACCAGACCTTCGTCGTCCCGGTGAATGCGACAGCACCGCCGCTGACGATCAGGTACTCGGTCACCCCGCGGCTGATCGAGGAGGGTTCGGACCGCGTTCCCTCACTCGACTCCTGGTTCGTGGTCAGGGTCGTCGACGAGGAGGGCACCGTCGTCGGAGAAGATGGATACGGCACACCTGCGGGGGAAAAGGGAGGATACAGTCGGAATGAGAAAGGAAATCTTGAAGTCTTTGCCGCAGGGGTCTACACCGTCGAGATCAGGTTCCACGAGATGATCGCCGAGATCGTCGTCGAGACAGAGACACCGCTTACCCCACAGCCATCCCCAGGATCTCCTTGAGCCTGACCATGTGCCCGACCTCGGTCCCTTCCCTGGCGGCGATGACGTCCACCCGAAGCCTGGCGGTTCTGGTCCGCCCGTCCCTGGCGGTGATCTGGACCACATAGGGTTGATCGAGGAGGGCGGCGGTATGGATGTCGTTGAGGAGCGTCATCCTGCCAAACCTGACCGGGGATGAACGCTCTTTCATCACCAGGACGGCCGGCAGGGGTCTGAGGAAGGCCTCTTCATATCCCCAACCGGTGAGGCGGCAGGCAAACCAGTTCATGAAGATGATCCCGCCGTCCTTCCCCGCGAGGAGATAGGCGTCGTCATGGGCCATCATCGAGAGGAGGGCGGTGCGCCTCTCTTCGACACCCGGGTTGTTCAGCAGGAAGGTGCGATACGCCACTTCGAGCGCAGCACCGAGGGACTCTGCGGTGAAGGGCCTGGTGAGGTACCCGATGGGCTCCGCTTTTCTGGCCCGTCCCAGGATGTCGGGGTCGGCATGTGCCGTCAGGAAGGCCACCGGCGTGTTCAGGCAGTGGAAGATGTAGGCTGCGGCATCGATCCCGTCGAAGGTCGTCCTGAGATCGATATTCATCAGCACCAGACCAGGAGCCCTCTCCACCACCTGCTTGAAGGCTTTCACGGGGGTGGCGACAATCCCGGTCACTCTATAGCCGAGGCTGACGAGCATCTCCCCGGTACGTTCGGCGAGTTCGGCATCGTCTTCGACGATAAGGACATCGGGCTTTTTATCAGGCACCATATCACATGATCCCCCATGAAAAGGGCATGCTACCATATTTGTGAGATAATATATATGTCTTGCGTACTTCTGACGCGTAAAAAATGATAGAATGGACTTTGTTGCAATTCTGGCTTTGTTGAATTCGGCATGAACCTTGGGCTCAAGCATACGCGATTGAAAATTGTTCTGAGTAGGGTTTCGAGGTATGGATAGTTCCCTCTCCTCGCAACAAGGCACCTGGGAGGATAATATTCAATCGCCACCCCCTGGCTATCTTCGTCGTGGAGGGTCCGGGGGGCACGGCCCCCCGCCGTAAGAAAGCGGTGAAGATTCTGCGATGAGGGCGGCCCTTCGTTTGCCTGCCTTCCCCCTATCAAATCGCGCCGGGGGCGGGATCAGGTCAGCCCCGAATTCACACTCCTGAAGAGAAATTTTACCCGGCCAGAAGATCTCAGATCTTGCCCCGGCGTCTCCGCCATACTTCGAGGAGACCAAAGCACCCGGTGAGCATCATGTCCCCGAAGGGCGCCGCCTGGTAGGCGTCAGGGAGGAGACGGGCGCGGTTCGGACCGGTGACCGCGATCGGTGTCTCGCCGATCGCCTCCCTCACCGCCGCACCATGCCCGCCATCCTCGAAGACCTCCTCGTTGGTGAGGGTGCCATCCTGCAGTTTTCCGAGGAAACGATTGAGTCGTGCGGGGTCGAGAGAGGAGGTGTGATGCTCGAAGAGTCCCAGCACCTCGGTGCCCCGTAGCGTGAAGGCCAGGGTGTGGCCGTTGCCGACATTGACCAGGGTCACGCCGTCGGCGTTCGCCTGCGCCGCAACCCAGGGGTCGAGGAGGGCGCCGATCGCCGCCACCGGTCCGGTGTCGGTGACCAGGGCGTCGGGCGCCCCCGAGAGTACGGCCTGCATCCTGCTCATCGGAGGGTACGGCGGGTCGGGGGCAAGGGCGAAGAGATCCCAGTCCCCTTCTTCCAGGAGTTTCTGGAAGACCGAGAACCGGAAGATCCGGTTGGAGACCTTCGGGGAGAACCCGTGGTCCTGGACGGCGATTGCCACCCGTTCGGGATACGGGACGCCAAAGAGCGCAAGGGCGGTCTGCAACTCGTGGACCATATAGTCCCCGGTCCGCACCGTCACGGCATCGGCAGGCGCCTCGTCGGCGACCTCCACTCCGAAGGCCGCCACCCGTGCCGGGTCGTCGTGGACCGTCAGGGCGGCCTCGGGCGTGGCCGTCACCCTGACGCCCGCGGCCAGGGCGGCCTCCCGCACTGCGAGCACGCTCCCGCCCCCGCCCATACACGCACCCTCCAGATGAATGGGGCGGCCCGACCGGGCGGCCTCGCGCACGGCATTGCCGACGACGACCGTCGGGGACGGGAGGACCAATTTGACCGAGTTCTCGACCGGCACCTCGGGGTCGTACAGGAGGACGTCCTGTGTCCCCCGTCCGACATCGATGGCAAGGATCCTCCTATCAACCATCGATCACGCCTCCAGTTTTCCCCTGACCTGCGGATCGCCGTGATATTCCTTGAACCGTTTCAGGGAGACGGTCAGGTCGCGGGTGAAGGCGAAGTAGCCGATCTGCGTCTTCCGGCAGAGGTTCATCGCCATATCGTACAGCCCCCGCGGGTCCGGCCGCGCCTCGCCGAGCCAGATATGGAAGATGTTGCCGCCGTCGACGATCGGGAAGAAGACGTGCTCCACCTCCATCCGCCTGGTGAGGGGGACGTCGGCCCCTGGCGAGACATGGGTGCCGTTGGTGTAGTAGACCGGGAGGTCCCGTGTCGTCCCGCAGTCGGCGACCGCCGTCTCGGTGTCGCCCTGCATCACGCCGAGCGCCGCCTCCCTGAACTGGTCGTCGAGCATGTCCGCGACCGCAAAGCGTTGTCCGGTCGTCTCGGCCGGCGTCCGTGCCAGGGCGATGGTCATCCCGTTCTTCTCGGAGAGCGTCCGGGCATAGAGTTCCATCTCGGTCATCGCCCGCACCGCCATCTTGAAGGCCCCCTTCGACTCGTGGATCTGGTGGCCGGTATGGTGCTGAACCATCTCGTTCACCCCCACGACCCCGATGGTGTAGACCAGACTCTCGAGGTCGACGGCCACCGCCCCGCGCTCACCGGTCTGCGGGTCTTTCGGCCGCTGCATCGCAAAGGGCATCCGGCCGTTCGTCCGGATCGTCTCCATCCACCGCCGTTTGACCTTGAAGACCTCGACGGCCACGTCCATCAGAGCGCGGAGTTCGGCGAAGAGACGTTCGTCCTCGCCTTCGGCCTTGAAGGCGGCCCGCGGACAGTTGACCGAGACGACCTCCCAGGAGCCCATCGAGAAGTGCGACCCGTCCTTGAAGGAGAGTTTCTCCTCGAAGTGATCGTCCTTCTCGTAGGTGGAGGAGAACTGGTAAGCGCAACACTGGTAGCACGAGATCCCCTTCCCGGCCCCGCGGTACGGCGGGAGCTGGTTGTCGTAGTAGGGTGTCCCGAACTTGGAGGCAAGTTCGAAGGTGAGAAGATAGAGATCCTGGTAGGTCGGGAGGTCGGGATGAGTACGGTTGAACACCTCGTCTTCGACCATGAAGTCGGGCTCGATGGAGATCTCGGGCTTCGGGAAAGAGAAGGGCTTGCCCCAGTAGTCGCCCTCGAGCATCACCTCCATCATCGCCTTGAAGAGGAGGCGGACCTCGCGCTCGAACTCGCCGTAGGTCCGGAGAGGCGCCTGTCGGCCGTCCCAGACCTTGCCCTTGTAGACGCAGGGTTTGTCCCACCAGAGGCTTGGGACACCCGGCGAGAGCTGGACCGACGAGAAGACGAGTTGTCCGCCGCGGGCGACCATCATCTGGGTCATCTCGTAGACGAACATCTGCATCAACTGCTTCATCTCGCCGTACTCCATCCCCTCGAAGTACGGGGCCATGAAGGTGAGGAAGTTGTAGTAGCCCTGCCCACCCGCAAAGTTGGTCTGAGCGCTTCCGAGTGCCTTGACCGCATGGAGAACCGCGACCTCGGCGCGCCTGGCTGGACCGGCAACCGAGGCCTTGGTCCCGTTGCCGTCGGGCATCAGCCCGTAGTAGAAGAAGTAGCGGAGATCCCAGTCCTGGCAGAAGGGGCGAGAGCCAAAGTATTCCAGGTCATGGATATGAAGGTCGCCGGCCAGGTGGCGGTCGGCAAGTTCGGGCGGGAGTTGGAGGAGGTACTGCTCCTTGGAGATCTTGTCGGCCTTTTTCTTATGCGAGGTCTCGGCGTTCTCCTGGAGGTTGGCGTTGTCGTGGGCTTCGAAGCCGCGGCCGACGTCGATGAGGTGGGCGTCGTAGACCGGGGTGCCGACCCTGGTGCAGACATTCCTGTACTCCACCATCCCCTTCTCCAGGAAGACCATGTTGACGATCTCGCGGATCAGCGCCCCGGAGAGGAAATGCAGGTCCAGGTTCCGGATCCGTTCTTCGACGATCCGTCCAATCTCCTCGGCCTGCTCCTTCGTCGCCGGCGCATACCCGTAAAAGTGCTCGACAAGCCGGGTTTCTTTCTCGATCTGAGCGACGATCTTGGCGCGGTCCCACTCGAAGATATGCCCCTCGGTGGAGCGGACCTTCGGGAGGGGCGGGACGAAGACACCGTCAAGCGTCGCCTGTTTGCTCTGCCGGTCCACCGTCACTCACCCGAGGCAAGACCGTCGACGAGTTCGCCGCGCACATGTCCGTCCTCGAAGAGATCTGAGGAGGTGTAAAAATCGTCCCCGAGCCTGAGCACCGGGGCTTCGTTGACAAAGACGCCATTCACCCGCATTTCGGTCAGTGACTCGGCGGATGACATATCCTGCTCCTCATAGGGGTAGCCTTTCTCGGCGAGGTATGCCTTGAGGAGGTCGCAGTTCGGACAGAATTCAAGGGTATAAACAGTAAATTGCGGATATCCAGCCATGGAAAATACTCTCCCACGATCCTCTAAAGTGATCAGTTCAGCCCGTATAGTATCGGGATGATCCCATATGGATTGATCCCATCAGCACGGAAGACCTTCAATGGGAGAGAGAATGAAGGTTGTGATCTCGTGCGATGGTGCTTTGTAGAATGGTGGCATATCATGCTGGTATGGTCCGGGCCTTTGTCGCAATAGAACTCTCTGAAGAGATAAAAGAGGGGCTGCGGGACGCACAGGTGCACCTCGGTGACTGTAACGCGCGGCTGAAGATGGTGGACCCAACGCTGGCGCATATCACCCTCAAATTCCTCGGCGAGGTGGAGCCTGAGCGGATCGAGCAGGTGGAAGAGGCACTGCGCGGGGTGCGGGGCGCGCCCTTCACCCTCACGGTCGGAGGGGTCGAGGGGAGCAACCGGCGCCGGCCGCGGGTCGTCTGGTGCACGGTGGCGGACGGCGGCGAGACGGCACGTCTGGCGGCGGCGGTGGAGAAGGCCCTTGAACCGCTCGGGTTCGAACGGGAAAAACGGCAGTTCACCCCGCATATCACCCTGGCGCGGGTGCGTGAGTTCGACCCGTCGCTCCTTGAGGTGATCGAGGATCTCGCCACGGCCAAACCAGGAGCATGCGAGGTGAGGGCGATCATCCTCAAGAAGAGTACCCTGACCAGGACCGGTCCGATCTACGAGACCTTGATGGAGGTGTCTCTGGGTGAGAAGTAATGTCGAAGAGGTGGTGCTCGGACGGATCAAGCCGCGCCCGCCCGAACAGCAGGAAGTCCTCGGGGTGGCCGAGGAGATCATCGGGGCGGTGAACCTCTCCGGCCGGGCCGAGGCGATGCTCGTCGGTTCGGTGGCACGCGGCACCTGGGTACGGGGCGACCGCGATCTGGACATCTTCATGCTCTACGACCCGGAGCTCCCACGCGAGGCGCTGGAAGAGTACGGGCTTGGTCTTGCGAGGGACGTTGCAAAGCGGTTCGGAACCGACTGGCGGGAGAAGTACGCCGAGCACCCGTACATCAATGCCACCATTCATGGAATGGACGTCGACCTGGTCCCCTGCTACCGGGTGGCGAGCGGGGCGGAGATCAGGAGCGCGGTCGACCGGACGCCGTTCCACACCCGCTATATCAGGGAACGGATCGCACCGCTCGTCGAGGACGTCCTCCTTCTGAAACAGTTTACAAAGGCTGGTGGGGTGTACGGTTCCGACCAGATGACCGAAGGGTTTGCCGGGTATCTCTGCGAACTGCTGGTCCTCCACTATGGGGGGTTCACGCCGCTAATCGAGGCCGCAGCCCGCTGGAAGCCCGGACTCTTCATCGATCTCGAAGAGCACGCGGCCAGGTCTTTCGACGACCCGATGGTAGTCATCGACCCGGTGGACCCAAGGCGGAATGTGGCGGCCTCGGTCTCCATCTCCAAGATGTTCGCCTTCGTCGAACTCTGCCGGGGCTACCTGGAGGTACCCTCGGAGGACTTTTTCTTCCCGCCGGAGGTGGTACCCTTCACCCTGGAGGAGTTCGAGGTCGAGGCCGCCCGCCGCGGGACGCATCTCTTTGCGGTCTCCTTCGAGACCCCTCCCTTCATCCCCGACGTCGTCGTCCCGCAACTCCGCCGGAGTCTGGAGGGGATGCGGGCACTTCTTGAGCGCTCAGGATTTTTGGTGAATCGTGCCGAAGAAGTGATGGGGGAGGAACGGTGTCTGCTCCTCTTCGAACTCTTCTGCCGGGAGATGCCGGCGGTCGTCAGGCACATCGGCCCGCCGGTCTGGAGTCGATCGAATGCCGAGAAGTTTGCGGGCAAATGGCGCGAGTGCGAGCGTTTCGCTGGTCCGTACATCGAGGACGGACGGTACATCGTCGAGGTGGAACGGAAGTACACGCATGCCGCCGACCTCCTGGCCTCGCCTGAGGTGCTCGGCGTGGGCCTGGGCAAGCATGTGAAGAAAGCAATGGAGAAGGAATGGGTGGTGCTTGAGGGTTCGGAGTGCTGGAGCCCCGAGTTCGCCGATTTCCTCACCCGGTTCCTGCAGAAGGAAACGCCCCTGACAAGAGTGTTGCGGGAGCGGGAAGAATAGGCACTACCGCCCAACGATCCATTTTTTCACTCGTCGAACCGCACAACAGATGTCACGGCCCTGAGTTTTTATCCTGCCCGGAAACATCCTCGATCGCCCTGGCGACTTCGTCAATACCTTCGAGTGACTTTGAAAAGACCCGGAGTCTCTCGTTTGTTTCGGCTTCTTTTCGCACTTTCTCCCTTGCCCACATCATCCCTGCACAGAGGAGGCCCAGAAAGAGTACGAAGAAGAAAGGCAAAATAAGCACGCCGATCTCGATGCCGAAGACCATATACATCAGCACCAGGAGGAGAAATATCTCAGCGATGACGATAGGGGCCAATATCACAAATTTTGATGAGAGTGTTCTGTGCATTATCCCAACTCCAGACCGGAATACCAGAAATATATTTTCAGACATATCATTATTCTGATCCAGGTCATTGGAGGGGGATCTGATGAGAAGAAGAGAGTTCTAGCGACCGGTCATTCGATATCCCGGATATATCGGATGAAAGAATCGAGTGCCCCTTGAACGGCCGGAGGGATCTCCGCTCTTGAAAATGTAACTCTGTAGATATCCGCCATCTCCCCTCTCATCTTGACCCGACAATCGGATCGATCGACCGGAGGGCTTCCGGAGAACTGAGATCTAAACTTCATAGCAACATTTTCCGGGGTCCAGAGTCGGACCCCGGGAAACTGGTGTAAGAAAATTGTAGAGAGAAGGCTTAGATTGCCTCCTCTCCCTCCTCGCCGGTCCGGACCCGGATGGCCCGTTCCACAGGAAGGACGAAGATCTTGCCGTCGCCGATCTGACCGGTCCTGGCCGCCTTCGCAATAGCATCGACAACCTCCTCGACCCGGCCGTCAGGGACGACCACTTCGACCTTGGTCTTCGGGAAGAGATCGACGACATACTCGGCACCACGCCACTGTTGCATGACGCCTTTCTGCTGACCCCGACCCTTTACTTCGGAGACCGTCATCGAGGCGATCCCGATCGCCTCAAGGGACTCCCTTACTGCCTCGAACTTCATCGGTCTGATCACCGCTTCGATCTTTTTCATCCATCCACCTCCTTGGCAGGGTCGGTGACTACGAAGTACGGGTAGGCTGTAGTCCCGTGCTCCCCACGGTCGAGCCCCTCGAGTTCCTCGGTCCCGGACACGCGAATCCCCACGACCACTCTGAGAAGGCCGAAGAGCGCGAGGCCCGTCCCGAAGGCCCAGGCAAAGTTGACCGCAACCGATACCGCCTGCACGACGAAGAACCCCATGTTGCCGTACAGAAGGCCGGTCACGCCACCATAGGTGCCGTCCGCGAAGATACCCAGGGCAAGCAGCCCCCAGGCCCCGTTGAAGCCATGGACAGGAACCACCCCGACGGGATCGTCGACACGGAGCACATGGTCGAGGAACCAGACTCCGAAGACCACAACCGCACCGCCGACCGCACCGATCAGGACCGAGGCCTGCGGGCTCACCCAGGCACAGCCCGCCGTGATCGCGACGAGCCCACCGATCGCGGCGTTCCCGGAGATGGAGACGTCGGGCTTTTTCTGCCAGGCCCAGGTGATGATCATCGCCGTCACCAGGGCCGCCGCGGCCGCCAGCGTGGTGTTTGCCGCGATGACTGAGATCCGCAGTTGGTCTGCCGCAAGGGTCGAACCGCAGTTGAACCCGTACCACCCGAACCAGAGCACAAAGATCCCGAGCACCCCGAGGGTCACCGAGTGGCCGGGTATGGCCTTCAGCGTACCGTCAGGCCCGTACTTCCCGATCCTTGGACCGAGCAGCATGGCCGCGGCCAGGGCAAGCCACCCACCGAGAGCGTGGACCACCCCCGAACCGGCAAAGTCAAGGGCGCCGAGGTCGGCAAGCCAACCGCCGCCCCAGAGCCAGTGGCCATAGATCGGATAGATGAGTGCCGTAATCATGATGCTTGCGATCACGTAGGTCGAGAACTTGCACCGCTCCGCAACCGCACCTGAGACGATCGTCGCTGCGGTGGCCGCAAAGACCATCTGGAAGAACCACGAGGCGATGGTCGAGACATCGTAGGCGTCTCCGATCAGGAAAAATCCCGACCAGCCAAAGAGCCAGGAAAGCGTGCCGGCGGTTCCGTACATCACCGCAAACCCGACCGCCCAGTATGAGAGCGCCCCGACCGAGAAATCCATCAGATTCTTCATCATGATGTTTGCCGCGTTTTTCGCTCTGGTAAACCCGGTTTCGACCAGGGAGAATCCCGCCTGCATGAACATTACCATGAAACCGCAGATCAGGATCCAGATGAAGTCCAATGCCGCACCAGGGTTTTCTTCAAGGGTCGTTACCCCTCCGGGGTCTGCAGCCGCTACGGGCGCGGCAAAGAGGCCCAGAAGGACGAGGACCAGAATTGGCAAGAGCCTGTGTCCTGTATGCATGGATGTGTCGCTCCCTCCTCTGCGAGGAGATAGAAGGAAGTTTCCATCCAATCTATAAAAAAGTATACATTGGGGCAGGGCCAGGACACTTCCCGGTTAGACCATATCGACAGACATATAAAATCAGAGACATTTCCGATCCTATGGACCCCATGAGCACCATCACAGGGCCACACCCACGAGGTTGAACTATGGAAGAAGAGTATGAAGGCCCATTCTGTCAGAACTGCGGGATGCCGATGAGAAATCCCGGCGAACACGGAACCGAAGAGGACGGGTCACCCTCTGAAGACTACTGCGTCCACTGCTACCGGCAGGGGTCATTTATCGACCCCGATATCACCATAGAAGAGATGGCCGAGCTCTGTGCGAAAACGATGGCAGAAATGGACATTATGCCCCATGAAAAAGCCAGAAACCTGATGTATTCTTTTCTCCCCGCCCTCAAACGCTGGAAGTCCTGAAGGCCAGGCGAAAGGGGGGAGGCTGCTCCCCTCACCTCCGAGCCATCTTCTTCTCCGCCAGGGCCTCCACCCGTGCAAGGTCGACCGGTTCCCCCACCTCAAGGAGACCGGCGTTCATCGCCTCCTCGAAGAAGCCCCTACCCGCCGAAGTCCTGATGAGCAGGGTGGTGTAGCCCTCCGGACTCCCCACCGCACCCGCCGAGATGTCGGCCCCCCACGCCGCAAAATCGGTGCAGTGCCGGCACCCCTCGGGGATGCATGTCTCCAGTTCGTCGAGCGGGATCTCGAAGATCTGCTCGCCGGCCGTCACCTTGAGACTCCCCCTGACATCCATCCTTTCGATCTCCCAGGGCTCGATCCCGAGTTCGCCCCTGACCTTCCCCTCCATCAACCGCTCGTAGTCAAACGTCTCGGTGCAGAAGAGCCCGACCACCAGGCGGACCGCCCTGGCATAGGGGGCATGGAGATCGAGGCCGCTCGAACGTATCCGTGCGAGAGCCGCGGCCGCACACGGCAGGGCGACAACGGCGACCCGCCGATACTTGCGGACGACCACCGCCTCCTTCAGGGCGGCAAGGAGCGGCACCCACCAGTTGTACCTGCTCCCCGCCTGAGCGACGAGCGCCTCCTTCTCGGTGATCACCACCGACTGCGGCTTTCTGGTCCAGGGATCCTGGGCGACCGTAACAACCGCGTCGACCAGGCCTCTCTCAAGGGCGTTGACCAGGAGCGCCGTCACCGCCCCACCACTCTGCCGTCCCGGAATCGGGAAGGTCGCCTTCGCCGTCACCGCCAAGAGATAGTCGCCGACCGGATCCTCTGGCAGACTCAGATCCTCGACCCGCGGACACGCCAGATAACAGGAGCCGCACGATACATCGTCCGCCTCCATCTTGCAGTACCTCGGCGGCTCAGGGTGGGCGGGCGAACCCGGCGGGAAGGTGAAGGCATCGGCCGGGCAGACCGCCGTGCAGGCCCCGCACCGCGTGCAGAGCCCTTTCTCCCAGACTTCGCGTTCAAGATCCTTGTAATTCTTCTCAGCCATTCTCTTCACTCCCACGTATATTTCCCGGCAAACGGACGGGCGCTCGCCGGCCCGATCCTCGTATAGTCGTCGGCAAGGAGAGGGGCGGCATCGCATCCGAAGTGTCGGCAGTACTCCTCGATAAGCGGCCTGATCCCGGCGCGTTCCTCGTCGCCGAAGGATTTTTTCACCGCACCCACCGCCAGACAGCCATCGTCGACCTCCCCCCTGACAAAGATCTCGCCGCCATGGATCCCGCTGGCAAGCCCCCGTTCGGCAAAGGGCTCTTTTGAGCCCCGTCTCAGGAGGAGGATCGTCCCCCCGGCCATATACTCGCCAAGGAAGGCCCGCGCCTCCCCGCCGACAACCAGGTACGGGTGGCGGGCATTGTAGGCCTTCATGTGGATCCCGCCGCGGTAGCCGATATCGTCCCTGACAAAGACCATCCCGCCCCGCATCGAATGGGCGACCGCGTCCCCCGCACTCCCGTGGATGACCAACCTCCCGGCCTCCATCGTGTTCCCCGGCGCATGATCGGCATTGCCGTGGACGACCACCGTCGGCCCCCGCATAAACATCCCGATATCGCCGCCCGGCACGCCGTTCACGACGAGCGTCACCTCGCCCACCAGACCGTCGGCGATGAACCGCTGGCCCAGCACATGCTCGATGACGATCTCGTCCTCGCCCGCGGCCACCGCCTCGCGCACCTGCCGGTTCAGGGGGGTGTAGTGAAGACCCGCCGCATCAATTTTCTTGACCATCTTCACGCCCCCGCCGGCAGAACATCCAGCACCTCTAACATCCCCTCGTCGAGCATATACCCGCGCAACCGATCGCGGTTGCCCCGCAGACTCTCGATCGCGTTGATCCCCGCTGCGCCCATCAGTTCGGAGACCTCCAGGGTCCAGGCCTCGATGAGGTTGGCGACATGCACCGCCTCCTTCTCCGGGTCAAGACGGGCAACCAGGTCGGGGCGCTGGGTGGCGATCCCCCACGGGCAGAGCCCGCGGTAACAGTTGCCGCAGACCCGGCAGCCCATCGCCACCAGAGCCGCGGTCCCGATATAGATGGCATCGGCGCCTAGGGCGATCGCCTTGGTCACGTCGGCGGAGTTCCTGATCCCGCCGCTTGCAATGACCGAGATCTCGTTACGCACCCCCTGGTCGCGGAGTTTGGCGTCCACCGCCGAGACCGCCGCCTCGATCGGAATGCCCACATGGTCGCGGAAGACCTTCGGCGCCGCCCCGGTCCCGCCGCGGAAGCCGTCGACCACCACGGCGTCGGCACCCGACCTGGCGATCCCGGCTGCGATCGCCGCGGCGTTATGGACCGCAGCGATCTTGACGAAGACCGGCTTTTTCCACTCAGTCGCCTCCTTGAGAGAACGCACCAGCTGCGCCAGGTCCTCGATGGAGTAGATGTCGTGGTGGGGCGCCGGGCTGATCGCATCGCTCCCGAGCGGGATCATCCTGGTGCAGGAGACATCGGCGCAGACCTTCTCACCAGGCAGGTGGCCGCCGATCCCCGGCTTGGCGCCCTGCCCGATCTTTATCTCGATCGCCGCCCCGCGTTCGAGATAGTCGATCCCGACCCCGAACCGCCCTGAGGCCACCTGCACGATGAGGCGGTCCTGGTACGGGTAGAGGTTGGGGTGCATCCCACCCTCGCCGGTCCCCATGAAGGTTCCGGTCTTATGCACGGCCCTTGCCAGGGCGAGCTGGGCGTTGAGCGAAATCGCCCCATAACTCATGTGTCCGATCATGATCGGTGTCTCAAGCATGAGGTTGGGGGTGAGCTTCGTCTCCAGTTCCACATCGCCGGCCCCGGTCCGCGAGAACTCCAGTCTCTTCGGTTTCTTGCCGATGTAGGTCCGCAACTCCATCGGCTCCCTGAGCGGGTCGATGGAGGGGTTGGTGACCTGGCAGGCGTCGAGGAGGAGGCGATCGAAGATCGAGGGAAGGGGTTGGGCATTGCCCATCCCGGCAAGGATCACCCGACCGGTCCTGGCCTGGTTGAAGATCGCCTCCCGCGCCTCGACGGTCCAGACCGGATGAGAACGGTAGTCCACCGGCCGCTCCTCCAGACCAATCGCGTCGCGGGGACACATGGCGATGCAGCGATGGCATGCCGTGCAGTTCCTGGAGACGGCGGTGATTTTGTCGCCCTCCCATCTGAACGTCCCATACGGACAGTTCTCAATGCACCGCCCACACTCCATGCACCGGTCGCGGTCGATGGTGACCCTGTACTTCACAGGGACACTCCCCAGCACCATCAGCGCACCCTCCCGATCACCGGTTCGCCTGCACGCGGCATCCAGACGCGGTCCAGTTCAGGGGCCATCCTCCGGATCGCCGCCTCTTCACTGGAGATATAGAGGCGGTCCCCCTCCTCGGCGGCGACCAGGGGCCTGAGTTTGATCCGGTCGGTGAACCCGACGATCCCGTCCCGGTTGGCGACCACGATCGCAAACGGCCCGTTCATCATCGCTGAACCGTAGGTGAGACGGATGGCCCGGTATAGATTCTTCTCGCGCTCGGGCATCCCGTCGATCTCGTCCCAGAACGGCGGGGCAAGTGCACGGACGGCGAGGCCCTCGTCGAGGCCGTGCCGACGCGCCAGCAGGTCGACGAGATAGGCCACCACCTCGGTGTCGGTGAACATCGTGCACTTGTAACCGAAACTCTCGATATACCGGCGGTTGGTGCCGTAACTGGTGATCTCGCCGTTATGCACCACACTCCAGTCCAGGAGATTGAAGGGGTGGGCCCCGCCCCACCAGCCCCGGGTGTTGGTCGGGTAGCGGTTGTGGGCGAGCCAGATGTAACCCTTATAATCCTGGATACGGTAGAAATCGGCGACCTCCTCGGGCCATCCTGCCGCCTTGAAGACCCCGATATTCTTACCGGAAGAATAGATCAACGTCCCCGGTATCGCGGTGTTCACCTTCATCACCAGATAGGTGACGATGTCCTCCTCAGGCGAGGGCGTCCCGGTCATCAGCGAGGGATCGGGCCTGAAGAAGTAGCGCCACGGGGTGTGGACCTTCTTCAGGTGCGGTTGCTCATAGGTCGGGATCTCTTCTTCATGGACGATCGCTCCCCAGGTCTCAAGGAGGGTGTCCAGCGCGGCCTTGGTCTCGATGATATTGTCAAAGAATACATGGAGGGCGTAGCACTCGGCATACTCGGGGTAAGCACCGTACACCGCATACCCGGCACCTTCGCCGCTGCCCCGTTCATTCATCATCGCGAGAGCATCTCTGATCCTGGCGCCGTCCATCGCCGCCCCCGAACGGTCGACGACACTGATGATTCCACACATAATCCGCTCCAACACCACCCAACAGGGTGGCAGTGCTCGCAACCAGTTGACCCAGTAACCATATATAGTATTGGGTGGAACCATGTTTCCATTATGCCAGCCGATGAGGTTACAGCACTGCTGGAGAGAATCAAAGCAGACAACGTCAAATTTATCCGTCTGCAGTTTTCCGACCTCCAGGGGCAACCGAAAAATGTGGCGATCCCGCCCGTCCAGGCAGAGAAGGCCCTGACCGATGGCATCTCATTTGACGGCTCATCGATCGAGGGTTTTGCCAGGATCGAAGAGTCCGACATGGTGCTGAAGCCCGACATGGCGACCTACACCCTCCTCCCCTGGAGGAAGGAAGAAGGACGGGTCGCCCGTTTCATCTGTGACGTCCATCTCCCGGACAAGAGACCGTTCGAGGGCGACCCGCGGCAGATCCTCAAGAAGGTCGTGGCCGACGCGGCCAGGGACGGGTACGAGTTCAACACCGGACCTGAACTGGAATTCTTCCTCTTCAAGATGATCAACGGGAGGCCGTCCCTTGAGTTCCAGGACCATGGCGGGTATTTCGATCTCGCGCCCACCGACCTTGCCGAGAATGTGAGACGGGCCATCGTCCTCGCACTCACCGAGATGGGCTTTGTGGTCGAGGCCTCGCACCACGAGGTGGCCAAGAGCCAGCATGAGATCGACTTCAAGTACGGACCCGCCCTCCAGACGGCGGACAACGTGGTCTCCTTCAAGTTCGCCACCAAGACAATCGCCCTCATGAATGACCTTCATGCCACGTTCATGGCCAAGCCGATCTATGGGATCAACGGGAGCGGGATGCACACCAACTGTTCGCTCTTCAAGGACGGCGAGAATGTCTTCTATGATCCGGACGCACCGCGCCAGCTCTCTGAGACCGCCCTGCACTTCATCGGCGGTGTCCTGAAGCACATCCGGGGTATCACCAGGATCGCGAACCCCACCATCAACTCTTACAAGCGCCTGGTCCCCGGCTACGAGGCGCCGGTCTACATCTCATGGAGCGCCTCGAACCGGACGGCCCTCTGCAGGGTCCCCTCCCCCCGCGGCAAGTCCACCAGGATGGAACTGCGCAGCCCTGACCCGACCTGCAACGCCTACCTCACCTTTGCGGTGATCCTTGCTGCAGGGATGGACGGGGTGAGGAACAGGATCGAACCGCCGGCAAGCGCCGACCAGAACATCTTCGAGCTCTCGAATGAAGAGAGACAGGCCGCCGGGATCGACACCCTGCCCGACAACCTCCTTGAGGCGAACGAGTACCTGCTGAAGGACGAACTCCTCTGCTCGGTCCTGGGGAACCACGTCGTCGAGAACCTCACCAGGCTCACCGAGATGGAGTGGGACAGTTACCGTTCGATGGTCCACCCCTGGGAAGTGGAGCACTACTTCTACCAGCACTGAGGGTCAGGACTCACTTCCCCTATTTTTAGTCGCGCTCCATCCCATACGTTGAGCACCACACCGCTCTCTTCCATGAGATAAACGGCCGTTTGAGCGGCAGAAATCTATTTATGTACATTGGCCTGGAGTTCAACAGATTAAACAACTATGATATGGACCCATATTTTAATATTGCCCATAAATAGATCATAAAATCGCAATCAAAGGTATTTGGGAGCATTTTTCATTCATCCAACCATACCGATCAGACATAGAATTCATAGAACTGGTTGAACCATGTACCGATGTAAACAAGAACACCATACTCGCGCGGCCGCACTGGCCGTGGCCGTCACGCTCCTCTGCTGTGTGCTGGTCATGCCCGCTGCCGCCGAAGACACAGCCCTTGGGGCGGCAATCGACGCCCCAGACCTCGTATGGACGACCGACACCTCCACAAAGGCGTGGACGGTCGATACCGAACATGCCGTGAAAGGCGGAAGTTCTGCCAGGAGCGGGCCGGATTTAAGCTGGGGCGACTCGAAGATCGAGACCTCGGTCACCGGCCCAGGCACTCTCTCCTTCTCATGGAACGTCTCCTCCCCTTCGAGTGACTATTACATGTTCTCGATCGACAGTGCCGAGCAGAAGCAGATCTCCGGCACCGAGTCTGTCTGGACAGAGGAGTCTTTTGAGATCAGTGCCGGCGAGCACACCCTCACCTGGACCTATCACAAAGGGGGCATGGGCGTCCAAAACCAGAACGGCGGATGGCTCGACGCGGTCACCTTCGCAGCGGGAGAGTGTACCGACTTCTCCGCCAACGTCACCACCGGCATGGCACCCCTTGCCGTGCAGTTCACCGACCTCTCCACCGGCGACGTGAGCGGATGGGACTGGGACTTCGGCGACGGTCCAGACCACGCCACCGTGAAGAGTCCGGTCCATGTCTACCAGGACGCCGGCACCTACGATGTCACCCTGACCGTCCAGAAAGGTGGGTCTCCTGACACGGTCAAGAAGACAGAGTTCATCGAGGTCGTACAGGCCCGGACTCTCGGCGACGCTGTGGGCGCATCCTCCCTTGCCTGGACCACGGGCGGCAAAGCCACCTGGGGCGTCGACATCACGGACGGCGTGACAGATGGAGACAGTGCCAGAAGCGGTTGCCTCTCCAGCTCTGGGTCCACCGGGATCAACACCACAGTCAGCGGCGCCGGCACCCTCTCCTTCGACTGGAAGGCAAACATCCAGTATAACTCTATGTTCGGATCCCAGGGCAGCCTGGAATTCTCCATCGACGGTGCGACCTCATCTGACGGGAACAACTACAGGAAGATCACGGCGACTAAAGACTGGGCGCATGAGTCTTTCGACCTCGGCGAGGGCGAGCACACACTGCAGTGGACCTACGCGGCCAAGATGAGTGACAAACCCGAGAACGGCGGCTGGCTCGACAACGTCACCTTCACCCCGAAGGCGGTGCCAGAACCCACCACCCTCAAAGAGGCCCTCGACGCCCCGAACCTTGAGTGGACCACAGATGGAGCATTTGAATGGACGGTCGACACTGAGAACGGCGTGAAAGGCGGCGGCTGCGCACGGAGCGGTCCGCTTGAATACAGTTACCAGGAATCAAACCTCCTCACCAGCGTCACCGGCCCCGGCACCTTCACTTTCTGGTGGAACGTCTCCTCCAGCACTGAGGAATACTATTATTTCGCAATTGACGAAGACGAGAATGTCATTTCCAGTATCAATGGTACCAACCACACGTGGGAGGAGTGTACCGCTGAGATCGCACCTGGCAAGCACACCCTCAAGTGGTGTTACTTCCGGTTCACTGATGAGCCAGAAGGCGAGGACTGCGGTTGGGTCGACAATGTCTCCTACACCCAGCATATCGCCACCGCCTTCACTGCCAACACCACCGGCGGTGAAGCCCCGCTCACCGTGCAGTTCACCGACCAGAGCACCGGCGCGATCACCTTCAGACTCTGGGACTTTGGCGACGGCACCACCTCCGACGAGCAGCACCCGGTCCACACCTTCGAGGCCGGCACCTACGACGTCTCCCTGACCGTCACCAGAGACGGCGTGGAGGAGACCGAGACAAAGACCGGGTATATCCATTCGGTCGGCGAGGTCACCCTTGCCGAGGCCCTGGACGCCCCTGACCTCGCGTGGACCACCGGCGGCAATGCCACCTGGTCGGTCGTGAAGGGCCCAGAGTATGTCGGTGCCTGCGCCGGCAAGAGCGCCGGGGCACTGACCTGTAGCCAGAACTCCTGGGTCCGGACCACCGTCACCGGTCCCTGCACCCTCTCCTTTGACTGGAAAGTGAAGCCTGGCAAGGTATATGGGATGGCAATGGGCAGGATGGAGTTCGCAGTCGACGACGCCGACCAGTACGACGACCTCTACAAGAAGATCCAGCACGGCTCCGACTGGTACCATGAGACCTACCACATCGGCCACGGCATTCACACTGTCACCTGGACCTATTCAACATCCACAACCGACGCCGAGGAGAATGGCGGTTGGCTCGACAACGTCACCTACACCTACGGCGGCGGCGAACCGGTCGCGGACTTCGTCACCAACGTGACCGAGGACCGCGGCATGGCGCCCCTGGCCGTGCAGTTTGCCGACAACTCCACCGGCTTCCCGACCGCATGGTCCTGGGACTTCGGCGACGATTCGGCACCGGCCACCACGGAGCGGGCGACCCATGTCTATACCAACCCCGGCGAGTACCCGGTCACCCTGACGGTCACCAACATCGTCGGGAAGGACGCTGACGGCAAGGCCGTCCTCGGCACCGACAGCGTGACAAAGACGATGAAGGTCGTCAAGGCCATCTCGCTCGGCACTGCGGCCGACGCTCCCGACGAATTTGTCTGGACGACCGGCGGCGACGCCGAATGGTTCACTGACCTTTATTGTGCCCTGAAGGGCGGAAGTTCCGCGAGGAGCGGGGTCATCTCATCCAAGGAGAACACCTCCTGGATCGAGGCGACGGTCACTGGTCCGGGCGTGCTCACCTTCAACTGGAACATCAATTCCAGTGCCACCACCTACAGCGGGCTGCTGAAGTTCTCGGCCAACGGCGTCCCGGTCTCAGAGATCAAGGGAACCCATGACGGCAAAGACTGGCCTGGCGTATACTATGAAGTCCCGCCCGGCGAGCAGACCTTCAGGTGGACCTACTCCAACGAATACCGGTACAAAGAGAACGACTGCGGTCACCTCGACAATGTCACCTACACCTCGGGCGCCATCCTCCCGACGGCCGCCTTCGAGGCCAATGTGACGCGGGCGATGGCCCCGGCGACAGTGCAGTTCAACGACACCTCTGCAGGATGCCCTACCGCATGGTCCTGGGACTTCGGCGACGGCGCCACCTCTGACAAGCGGCACCCGACCCACACCTTCGAGGAGGTCAGGGAGTACACTGTCACCCTGACGGTCACCAACGACGCCGGCACCAGCACCACGACGCAGACCATCACGCTCGTCCCCTTCGCCACCCTCGGCGAGGCCGTCGAGGCCCCTGACCTGGAGTGGTCCACCGGCGGCGACGCCCCATGGTTCGTCGACGTCGACTGCGTCCACATCGGCACCACCTCGGCGCGGAGCGGCGCCATCGGCAGCAGCCAGGAGTCCTGGCTCCAGGCAAACATCACCGGCCCAGGCTACCTCGCCTTTGCCTGGAACGTCTCCTCTGAACCCAGGCACGACTACCTGAGACTCTACATCGACGGGGAAGAGGAGAAGAACCTCTTCGGTTTCCCTGAGAACTGGACAGAAGAAGAGTACAGGCTCGGGTTCGGCACGCACGCCGTCAGGTGGGTGTACGAGAAAGATTCCACCTCCGATATGATGGAGGACTGCGGCTGGGTCGACAATGTCACCTTCACGCCCGTAGACGACACCGACTTTGTCGGCAACGTCACCTGGGGCGAAGTCCCGCTCACCGTTGACTTCACCGGGTACACGACCGGCACCGCGACCCGCTGGGCCTGGGACTTCGGCGACAAGGAGTCGACGGTCGGCAGGAACCAGACGCACACCTACACCACGCCCGGTGTCTACAATGTCACCCTCATCGTGAAGAAGGACACCGCCCCTGAAGGCCAGATGGAGGTCAAGAACGGCTACATCACCGTCACCCCGACCTTCGAGGAGGCCCTCGACGCCGAAGGCCTCGTCTGGAAGACCGGTGGCGACGCCCCATGGTTCGTCCAGTTGAACGAGTCCTTCACCGGCGGGAGTTGCGGGCAGAGCGGCGCCATCGACGAGCGCCACCAGCAGTCATGGATCCAGACCACCGTCACCGGCCCCAAGAACCTCACTTTCGACTGGAAGGTCTCCTCCTATAAGGGCTACTCGATGAAGTCCTCAGACGCCCTCAACTTCTCCATCGACGGCGAAGTGCAGGACGAGATCGCCGGCACCGACGAAGGATGGCAGCGCACGACGTACACCCTGGCGAGGGGCGAGCACACCCTGCGGTGGGTGTATGAGAAGCGTTCATACAGCAGCACCACCGGGGAAAACTGCGGATGGCTCGACAACGTCACCCTCACCGATATCGCACCGGTGATCTCGTTTGCGCCGGCCCCGGCGATGGTCGCCGCCGGCACCGAGCGCGAGGTCGCCATCGTGGCGGATCACTTCCCTGAAGGCTTGAAGAACATCAGCCTCACAGTCAGCCTTGAGAATACGCACGCCGAGATCACCGGCGTGACCTCGGCCTCCATGGCGGACACCCTCTCGTACTCGGGTGTGCCAGGCACCACCGTCACTCTCTCCGCACGCGACGACGGCAACACCATCGAGGCAGGTGCCGAGGATGTCGTCCTCGCCACCCTGAAGGTCAAAGGTCTTACCGACGGCACAGCCGGGATCACGGTCAGCGACGCTGTGGTTTACACAGACAACAGCGAAGAGACTGTCGTAATCTGCAGGCCGGGCGCCATCGATGTCGTCGGCCTCTCGCCCCTCCCCGGATGCACGCACATCCCCGGCGACGGTGACGGCGACGGCCTCTTCGAGGACGTGAACGGCGACGGCACCCTGAACGCCGACGATGTCAGGGTCTACTTCGAGCACTTCGAGAGCATCTTCTCGCAGAAGAACCCGCGGGTCTTCGACTACAACAGCAACGGCCGGATCGACTTCGACGACGTCGTGACGGTCCACCGCGCCATGGAGACCGACAGAACATGAGACAGGTGGCTTGAGAAATGAATTCCAACATACTGAAAGGTCTGGCAGGCGCGCTCCTCTGCGTCTGTCTCCTTCTCTGGGTCGCGGCCCCGGCAGCCTCCGCACTGGAGGTGACCGAGGCACCGCTCAACCCTGAGTTTGTGAAATATCTTGAGGAGAAAGAGGCCCCGGCCGACCGCATGATGACGGCCGCCGCCGCCCCTATCGAAGAAGGCGAACACACCGACAAGATCTGCGGCGAGATCCCCTCGCCGGTGACCGTCGCCTGGCCCGAGGGCAGCGAGGTGCAGACCACCTCGGCCTTCAGGCCCGCACCCTCGGAGAGCCGTTGTGACCTCCGCGACGAAGGGCGGGTCGGGTCGGTGAAGGACCAGGGAGAGTGCGGGAGTTGCTGGTCGTTTGCGGCCCTCGGTTCCCTGGAGTCCACGCTCCTCCCCGAAGAGGTCCGGGACTTCTCCGAGAACAACCTGAAAAACACCCATGGCCTGGACTATGCCCACGACAAAGGCGGGAACGCCTACATGGCCACCGCCTACTTCTCCCGCTGGTCTGGCCCGGTGAACGAGTCCGACGATCCCTACAGCGAGGTCTCGGGCGTCTCCCCCACAGGGCTCACCGTGCAGAAGCACGTCCAGGACGTGGACTTCCTCCCGGTGCGGAAAGACCGCTCCAACGTCACCCTGATCAAGCAAGCGGTCAAGGAGTACGGCGGGGTCTACTCCTCGATGTACTGGTCGAACGGGTTCTACGACGAGGGGCATGCCAGTTACTATGACCCCTGGCTCGTCGGCGGCGGCCATGCCGTCCTGATCGTCGGCTGGGACGACACCTACAGCAAAGACAACTTCACCTTCACCCCGCCTGGCGACGGTGCGTTCATCGTGAGGAACTCCTGGAACGCCGACTGGGGCGACGACGGCTACTTCTACCAGTCATACTACGACGCCGACCGCGGCTGCAAGGCGATCTTCACAGCAGAAGATACCAACAACTACCGCGACGTCTATTTCCACGACCCCCTGGGTTGGACCTCGGCGATCGGGATTGGGAGCGAGACGGCGTACGCCGCCAACGTCTTCACCGCCACCTCTGGCAACAGCCTGGGCGCGGTCGGGTTCTTCACCCCGGCCCCGAACGCCGCCTACGAGGTCTCGGTCTATCTCGACCCGACCGACAGCCCTCTCTCCGCAGACGGTCCGGCGACGACCATCTCAGGCACCCAGGTGTTGCCTGGCTACCACACGCACCCGCTCACGACGCCGGTGCCTCTGAAACCCGGCCAGACGTTCTCGGTGGTCGTGAAACTCACGACGCCGAACTATTACCAGCCTCTTGCAGTCGAGAAACCGATCGCAGGCTTCTCCTCCGGCGCAAAGGCGTCGGCAGGCGAGAGTTATGTCAGCGCCGACGGCGTCGAGTGGGAAGACCTCACCACCACCATGCCCAACACCAATGTCTGCCTGAAGGCCTACACGGTCTACGAGGAGCCGAAACTTTCGTTCAATACCGCCCATTCATCTCTGAACGCAGGTGACGAGACCGAGGTCGCCATCACGATGAGCCGCGCTCCCTGGGGGCTTGCCGGCTACGAGATCGACGTCTCGGTCGCCGACCCTGAGGTCGCCACCATCACCGGCGCCTCCTACCCCGCCTGGGCGACGCTCAACCTCTCGCGCGAGACCGACGGCGGTCTCATGATGCGGGCGGTCGACCTTGAGGACGCCGTCCATGCAGGCGACGAGGACGTCGTGCTCGGCACGGTCAGGGTGAAAGGCCTCATCGGCGGGTCTTCAGACCTGAAGATCGCCGTGCGGCAGATCGACGGCGACGGCGGCGATCTGGTCACCACCACGGCAAACACGAGCAGCGTCGCGATCACGCCGGCCGGAGAAAATGAACAGGCCGAGAAAGTCAGACTGGACCTGCCGGGATGCAACTTCTCAGGTGCGAATGTCTCGGTGACGGCCTCGGCAGACGCCCGGGTTTCTGAGGACAGAAAGAGCATCATCATCTCCGGGGATTCCTTCGACCTGACCATCAGGACCATCGGAAGGGTGACCGAGGAGGGCGGCACCATCAAAGGCACCGTCGAGAACTTCGTCATCCAGACCAGGGCACTCACGGTCCGATCCGAGGATGCCGGCGAAGTCCGCGGCTCGGCCATGGCAGACCTCTCCAGCGTGCCTGAGGGTGCCGCCGTCACCACGGCCCTGAGAACCGAAGCAAGGGCCGGGACGATGGAGATCTTCGAGCGTGCGGCCGCAGAAAACGGACTGACAATCGACGCCCTCGCCGCGTCCCTTGAGATCCGGACCACCAATCTCAACGACGGCGAGGAGATCACCGGCGCCACCGTGCTGATGAGCGTCCCGACCGCCTGGGTGGAGGCGCACGGCGGTGCAGAAAACATCACGATCATCCGCAGTGGCGACGACGGGACGGCAACAATCCTCCGGACCCACGTTCAGGGGACCGAAGACGGCATGACCACCTTTGCCGCCACGTCACCTGACGGATTCTGTGAGTTCGGGCTCGTTGCCGTCTCGGCGGCACCGATCGAACCGACACCGGTACCGACCACTGAACCTGTCCATGTCTCCTCGCCCAGCAGCGGCGGCAACAGTCAGTCGGACACCGCAGTCGGTACGACGGGCGCCCTCCATGCAGGGGAGAACATCACCCTGAAGATGCGCAACACCCCGATCACGGCGGTAACGCTGAGGGCGAACGAAGACATTGACAGCCTCATGCTCTCGGTGAAGAAGACTTCACGCCCGTCGGCAGCCGATGCCCCTGAGGGCGCGGTCTATGCTTACGTTGAGGCGACCCTGTACCACACCACCGAAGACCACCTCTCCAGCGAGACCATCACCTTCGCCGTGCCCACGGCATGGATGGAGGCGCATTCCTGCACTGCCAGCGACATCGGCCTCTTCAAGCATGTCGACGGCGCATGGAAGCCTCTCAAGACGGTGGTCACCGGTGAAAACAGCGGCATGGCACACTTTGATGCGGAGAGCGACGGCTTCTCCACCTTCGCCATCGCCGCAACCGCGGGGACGCCTGAGACCCTGACACCGACCGTGACCTCGACCAGCGCCGAATCAGGTGTGGTGACCCCGGCAGAGACCGGAGCGGTCCCGGCGGCGACGACACAGAAGTCGCCTCTGCCCCTCTGGGCCGCGGCCCTCGCGATCGGCGCCGCCGTCCTCCTGGCAAGGAAACACTAAATCTTTTTTTTTGTTCAGTTGTGCATATGACAGGGGAACAACAACCCCCCCTCACAAGATCACATCATTCAACACGTCGAGCCAGTCCCTGAGCAGCCTCGTGATCAAGAACTTCTCCTTCACCGTCCTCCTCGCGTTCTTCCCGAGGCGCCGGGCCAGGCCGTCGTCCTGGAGGATCTGGACCACCCGCTCGGCACACCCATTGATGTCCTGCGGGTCGACCAGGAATCCATTCTCGCCATCGGTGATCTGGAGACCGATGCCCCCCACCGACGAGGCGACGACCGGCCGTCCCTTCCAGAGCGCCTCGGTGACCGTGAGCCCGAACCCCTCGCGCAGCGACTTCTGCACCACCACGTCCGAGGCCCGCTGGAGGGCGTTGACCAGGATGTTATTCTCGCTGTTGATGACGATGACATCACCGTTATTACTGAGTTGCGACGCCTTGCGCTCCACCCGCTCGAAGATCTCCTGCCCTTCGGGATCGTCTGCCGCCATGCTCCCGCAAAGGACAAGCCGGCAGTCCACCTCCTTCTCGACCTCCTGGTAGACTTCGAGGACACCCTCCGGGTCTTTCCAGGTATCAAAACGCGAGATCTGGGTGATCAGGGGTTTGTCGGTCGGGATGCCGAACTTCTCGAGGTACCGCTCGGCCAGGTCTTCGGGGATCTCGATGTTTTTGGGGGAGAGCGGGTCGAGGGCCGGGTGGACCACCTGCTGCTCCACCGGCAGATCCTCCTTGAGATATCTTGTATTGGAGACGAGCATCAGATCATATCTCAGCAGATACTGCTTGAGATAATCCCAGAGTTCTTTGTTCGGGTCGCTGAGGTCGATATGGCAGCGCCAGATCCAGGGCTGCTGTTTTCGGCAGCACCTGACAAGGGGAAGAGGTTGGGGGTCGTGGATGATGACACAGTCGTGATCGATGTGGGTGTAGACCTTGAAGTCCTGACTCGCCCTGACATACAGGCTCTTCTTCATCTCGGTGAGGTTCACCTCGGCGCCCTGGAGGGCATTGTGGAACTTCTTAGTGATAGTGAAAAAGTCCGGATTGCCATGAAGAATCCTCCAGCCCATGTCGACGCCGAGGTCGTTCATGAGCGGGACCACCGAGGAGAGAAGTTCGGCCACCCCTCCCCCCTGGTAGGTCGAGTTGATGCAGAGGACATGTTTGCCGGTCAGGCCCCTGGCCTTCTGGTAGATCTCATAGATCTGCCGGTCGCTCACGATCCCATGGTAGTCATCCAGGCTTCGCATACCGTCTCCCCCGGGTGCGTCCATGCACCCACCCCCACGGGAACCCGCGCCCTTATATCTCTTGCCCGCCGTCAGGCCGGAGGCAGTCTTCGAGGAGGGCTCGCACTTCCCTGAGCGACCTCACATGGACCCTGGCCTTGGAGAGGCCCATCCCGACCTTGACCGAGCACGCCCCCTCAGGAAGGGCCTCGAAGAGATATTCGTCGGTCCAATCGTCTCCCACACCAAGGACAAAATCCCATGGACCTTCATCCAGCCACCTGGCCGCCGCCCGCCCCTTGTTGTAGCCGGCACTCTTCACTTCGAGCACCCGACTCCCTTTCAGGATGTCCAGGTCGCGATGGGCGGTCAGGTCAAAGAGCATGCTCCTGAGTTCCTTCACCCTGGCAGAGGCCAGGTCGGGATCGGCCATCCGATAGTGCCAGACCAGGGAGAAGTCTTTCTCCTCGATGAAGGAACCGGGAGTCCGGTCGACGTAGATTTCAAGGACCGGTCTGATCTCCTCCTTCCACTCCTGCTGGAGGGGGCCGGTCATCTGCCACTCGCTGCCAGGCCGGCATGCCCAGACCCCGCGCTCGGCGATGAGTCCGACGTCCAGGCCGCCGAACCACTCAGTAAGGGTCCGGCGGTCCCTGCCGCTGATCATCACCACCTCGGTCCCCTCCTCGGCGGCCAGGGTCCCCAGCAGGGAAAGAAGAGCGGAGTCAGGGACCGCATGTTCCGGCCTGGAAGCAAACGGAGCGAGAGTACCGTCATAGTCGAGGAGAAGGAGACGCCGCCCGGCTGCCTGGTACTTCCGGACCAACCTTTCACGCTGCTCAGTCGAGAGGAGTGAGGCCTCAAGTTCTCTCTGTCTCGTTTTCGTTGCCTTCAGACGCTGCATGAAGTCCCTGGCCCAGTGGAGGATATGGTAGCGCCGGAGCCGTTCCTGCATCCACCGGTTCCGCCGCACCTGCTCGTTCTCGGGCATGGTGAGGGCATCCTTGAGGGCGCCGACCATCTCCTCGGTGTTGAAGGGGTTGACGATGATCGCCTCGCCGAGTTCGGCGGCGGCGCCGGCCATCTCGCTCAGGACCAGGACACCAAGGCCGTCGTGTTTGGTGGCCACGAACTCCTTGGCCATCAGGTTCATCCCGTCCCGCAGTGAGGTGACAAAGGCGACGTCCGCGATCTGGTAGAGGGCGACGAGAGTCTCGAAAGGGAGGACGTCGTAGAGGTACCTGACCGGTGCCCAGTCGATGGTGCCGTGCTTCCCGGTGATCTCACCGACCAGCCGGTCCACCTGCCGTTTGAGGGTACGGTACTCCCGCACCGCCGTCCGGGACGGGACGGCGACGACGATGAGGACCACCCCGTCCCTGTACTCGGGGTAACGCTGGAGAAAGAGGTCGAAGGCGCGCAACCGCTGCGGGATCCCCTTGGTGTAGTCGAGGCGATCGAAGGAGAGGATGACCCGTCTGCCGCCGTACTTCTCTCGCAGCCGTGCCGCCTCCTCCCTCACGCCCGGATCATCGACCGCCCCGGAGTACCGGGTATAGTCGATGCCCATCGGGAAGGTGTCCACCTTCACCAGGCGGTTTCCGGTCAGGATCTCACCTGAGGTGTGCTGGTACCCAAGGATCCGCCGGACGCTGTCGGTGAAATGGCGGACATAGTCGTAGGTGTGGAACCCGATGAGATCAGCACCGAGGAGGCCTTCGAGGATCTCCCGGCGCCAGGGGAGGATCCTGAAGATCTCGTAGGATGGGAAGGGGATATGGTTGAAGAACCCGATGGTGGCCCTCGGGAGTTCTCTGCGGAGCAGGGCAGGGAGGAGAAGGAGATGGTAGTCATGCACCCAGATTATGTCGCCCGGCCGATACTCCCTGACGACCGCCTCGCAGAAGGCCCGGTTCACCTGTTGATAGGCCTCCCATGAGACATTCTCCCAGGTGCTGCTGGTATGGAAATAGTGGAAGAGCGGCCAGATGGTGGAGTTGCAGAAGCCGTCATAGTAGGCACCTATTTCGTCGGCGTCGAGGAAGACCGGGATGCAGGCGCGTTCCTCCAGCATGGCGGCGACCTCTTCCATACCTTTCTCGCCGAGTGTCCCCGAGTCGGCGCCCGGCCATCCGACCCAGACACAGTTGTGGTCCTGGTAATAAGATGCGAGTCCTGTTGCAAGTCCGCCAACGCTCGGCTCCACGCTGAGATTCTCGCCGTCCTGCCGGACACTGTACGGAAGCCTGTTCGAGATGATGAGCGTCCGCCGCCCTTCTGTGCCGGTATCGATCGTTCCGTCCCCCGACCCAGGATCTGCATTCTTTACAGATAATCTTTCTCTGACGGTCGGGGTCGGATCCGGTCGGCATCCTCCGACCCCGTTAGTTCACGAAAAATTATGATCAGACGACTCTGGTGAATTCCTTAACCACTCTCCTTATGGCAAAGCGGCGGGTGGTTACAGAATACGTTGCCGTCCCTCGGCTATCTTCGTCCGTGGGGGGTCCGGGGGTCTCCCCCGGCGTGAGAGAACAGTTGAAATGTCTTCATCCTTCTGGGGAGTCATGTAGGGGCAAGGGTGTGAGCAGCCCCTCATGGTCACGCCAGAAGAGGAATGCAACAGAGCCAGAATTACTGGATCCTGCGGGGGTGGGAGTGGTCCCCCCTACTCGCGCACCACCGGTGAGGCGTTCTCGTCGAAGGGGTTGGTCCGCATCGCCAGGGAGAAGAGGTACGGATAATTTTCCTTGAGATATGCCATGTAGTCGAGCCACTGGACGACCAGGAGGCGGTAGGCCCGGTTGACATCGTTGTTCAGGTGGGCAAGGTCGGTCGCGGGGGTATGCGCAAGGTCGTCGCGCCGTTCGAGTTCGTCGGCAAGGTGGAAGACCGCTCGCAGCACCTCGGTGAAGTGTTCGTGTTCGAGGAGTACCGGGTTTTCCAGGAGACGCAGGAGGAAGGGACGTTTCTGGATCAGAAACGACCTGATCTCACTGAGTTCGTCGGCGTCCACCGTCACCTGAGAGGGGTGGTCGGTGATACAGGCCCGCACTTCATCAAACTCTTTCGCAGACCAATCGTCCCCGACCATCAGGTCGCACCGGATCGCGTCCATGCCGACGTCGCGGTCGGAGAGCCTGACCAGGAGGCGGGTGCCGACCTCAGAGAAGAAGGTTCCGATGACCATATTCAACTTCTGGAGTTTGTCCCGTCTCGCCCGCACCGTGAGGAGTTGGTTTAAGATGAGCGTGACAAGCAGAACATTGATCGGGAGGAAACCCAGGGCATTGAAGATGTAATAGTAGGTGTTCTCAGGGGTGCCGAGGACGAGGAACTTCACCGTATAGATCGCAACACTTGCCATCACCAGGAAAATTCCAAGCCTGGTCTCCCAGGTTAGCCGTATCATGGACCGATTCATCGTGCATCATGGTTGATGCCCGACAACAAAAAATACCTGCGATTGAAGAAGACGGAAAAAAAGAGTGCGTGAATTTTATACAGGTCGGCTCAGACCCAGCCGCGCAGCTTCATCGCGTCGACGACGCGCTTCATGGCCAAGGTGTAGGCGGCCTGGCGCATGGAGATGCTGTGCTCCTGTGCGATCTCGGCGACCTCGTGGTAGGCGCGGGTCATCTTCTTGCCGAGACGGGCCTGGACATCGTTCTCCTCCCAGCGGTCGAGGGAGAAGTTCTGGACCATCTCGAAGTATGAGACCGTCACACCGCCTGAGTTGCAGAGGAAGTCAGGGATAACGGTGATGCCCTTCTTGAAGAGGATCGCGTCGCCCTCCGGGGAGATAGGGCCGTTTGCAAGTTCACCGACGATGGTCGCCTGGACTTTGTCTGCGTTCGTCTCGTTGATGGCGTTCTCAAGAGCCGCGGGGATGAGGATGTCGACCTTCAGGGCAAGGAGATCGTCGTTGGTGAGATTCTCCGCACCCTCGAAGTCCCTGACTGAGCCGGTCTTTGCCTTGTGGGCGGCGAGTTTCTTGAGGTCGAGGCCTTCTTCGTTGTAGATCGCACCGTGGCTGTCGCTGACCGCGACGATGGTGCATCCGAGTTCTTCGCCCAGGGTGGCGGCGTGAGAGCCGGCATTCCCGAAGCCCTGAATCGCGATCTTCGCCTGGGTGAGGTCGATCCCGTGGTCCTTTGCCGCCTCTTTGAGGACATACCAGCCGCCGCGGGCGGTGGCGTCGCCCCTGCCTGCCGAGCCGCCGAGGAGGATCGGCTTGCCGGTGATGACACCACAGGCATTGTGGCCGACAAGGGTCGAGTACTCGTCCATCATCCAGATCATGATCTGGGGGGTGGTGTAGACGTCAGGGGCCGGGACGTCGCACTCAGGGCCGATGTCCTTGTAGATCGCCCGGATGTAGGCGCGGCTCAGCCGTTCGAGTTCGCCCTCGGAGAGTTCCTTGGGGTTGCAGATGATACCGCCCTTGCCGCCGCCGAGGGGAAGGTCGAGGAGAGCGCACTTCCAGGTCATCAGTGCTGCAAGAGATCGGATGGTGTCGATGGTCTCGTGGGGGTGGAACCTGATCCCGCCCTTCGTGGGGCCAAGGGCACTGTTGTATTGGACACGGAAGCCCTGGAAGACACGGACTGTGCCGTCGTCCATCCGTACCGGGAGGGCTACGTGGATCTCACGCATCGGAGTTTTGAGGAACTCCTCGACATTCGGGGAGATCCCAAGGAATTCGGTACACGAGCAGATCTGCTTCTTGACATTTTCAAAGGGGTTCTCATTGGTCATTGGATTCACCAGTTTCCCTCTAATAATTAACCGTAATCGGGCTTATAGATGCCGAATGGGCCGAATAATAATATATTGCAGATAAAGTTTAAAAAACCCCCGATTTTGAATTTGTGAGAGGAATACAGACGATAAAACGTGGCCGCCCACGAAGGAAGGAAACTTCCTACCTGCGCCCCTCGGGGGCGGTGCAGAATAGCGAGCGGTGAAGGGAAGAAGGAGATGCAGATGGTGTAAAAAAGAAGATGAAGAGATCTGAAAATTCTACGATCAGCATAGGCAGAGTGCTCGTCACTTCAGTGGTGAGATGAATATTGTTTTCACCGACAACCAGATCTCAGGAAAAGATAATAGTGCGGTTCTGTTGGATCCCTATTCTGGAGTGTGAATCAGTGGCTGACCACCTCTCACCACGCGTGGACTTGATACGCAGAGGACAGGAACAACCTCTGAACAATCATCTCCTCTGCCTTCCCGCCCCTATCGCAATCCCGTGGGTCCGGGGGCAGAGACCCCGGCGCGATTCATGGGGGAAGGCACGTCGATCAGACGTGCCGCCCCGACCGCAGAATCTTCACCGCCGTCTCGCACCGGGGGGCGTTGCCCCCCGGACCCCCCACGGATGAAGATAGCCGAGGGGCGGCAGTTGAACAGTATCCTTCAGGTGCCCTGTTGCGAGGAGAGGAATCAAGTACCCCTTCGCACTCAGGAGAACTACAACGAGAAATTTTCATCACGTATGCTTGAGCCAGGGGTTCATGCCTGATTCTACAGAATCCATGAAGATTCTAAGAACAAAAAAAGAGGATGAAAGAATCCAGAGATTCTATTCGGCTGCAGAGGACTCAGCCTCTACCATCAGGGAACCGAAGATGAGCCGTTCGAGCACCTGGGCAACATACTTCATCCACTGTGTCTGCTCGATATTCTCATAGCGGTGGATGTCGGCATAGACCTGGAGGCGCACCAGCGCGAAGCGCAAGTGCTCGAGTTCAGGGTCAGGGAGGGCCGAGGCTGCGGCGACGATCGGTTCGAGCCGATCCGGAAACGTCGCAACATCCGCCAGGACCGCGGCGATCTCGGTATGGATCTCCAGGGGCTCCCCGGCCCCCCGGAGCACCCGGAGAAATTTTTCCATTTATTCCTCGACGACTTTGACGAGGTTCTCCATCACGGCGTCGATCGCCTTCCAGGACGAAGAATCGTTGTGCCGGTTGATGAACGGCCTGCCCTCGTCGCCGGCCTCGCGCATCGCAGGGTCGATGGGGATGGCCCCGAGGAATGGGACACCGAGTTCCTCGGCCGCGATCTTGCCGCCGCCCTTGCCGAAGATGTCGATCTCCTTGCCGCAGTCAGGGCAGATGAGACCGCTCATGTTCTCGACGATCCCGAGCACCTTGAGGTCGAGTTTCTCGACAAAGCGCACCGCCTTGCTTGAGTCGAGCGTCGAGACCGCCTGCGGGGTGGTGACGATGACCGCACCCTCGATCCGCGGGGCGAGCTGGATGATCGAGAGCGCCTCGTCGCCGGTTCCGGGCGGGAGGTCGACAACCAGGTAGTCGAGGTCGCCCCAGTTGACTTCCTCCAGGAACTGCTTGATCGCCGTCATCTTCATCGGACCGCGCCAGATCACCGGGGTCTCGCCATTGGGGAGGAGGAACTCCATCGAGACCACCGAGAGGTTGCCGGTCACATGCACCGGCTCGATCTTGTTGCCTGCCACCATCAGTTTCTCGTCCTCAACACCGACCATCTTGGGGACATTCGGGCCGTGGATATCCAGGTCGAGGAGACCGACATTCTTACCGTGGTTTGCAAGCGCGAAGGCGAGGTTGACCGAGACCGTGGTCTTGCCCACACCGCCCTTGCCAGAGAGGACAAGGACCACATGTTTCACGTTCAGATCTACCTTCGGCGGGAGGCCACAGGTGGCCTGCCCGTTCTCGTCCTTCTTAGCGCTCGGGCAGGTGCCGCAGTTGCCGTCGCACTCTGATCCCTGTTGAGACTGATTCTCTGCCATGACTATCTCCTCATTTTGTGTGCTCTCAACACTTCTATAAGTATCTGTTTGCGCGGCCCTTAAATAGTTTAGATCCAGGCAACAGACCCCGGAAAGGAACCAGAACATCTCGCCCCTACGGTCCCGCCCGTGAACGCGACCCCCAGGTTAAGTTTATCATGCCGACGACGCCCATGGGGGACGGAGGAGGGAGTATGAAAGGTTATGCCGACCGTCTCCTTGCGGTTGACCTCACCGCGGGGAGGTGCAGAGCACGCCCCTATCCGGACGAGTGGAAGCATGACTATCTCGGTGGCCGGGGCCTCGGGGTGAGGCTCCTCACCGAGATGATCGACGCATCGACCGAACCGCTCAGCCCTGAAAATCCGCTGGTCATCGCCACCGGCCCACTGACCGGCAGCGGTGTCCCGTTGGGATCGCGTTTCGACATCGTCACCAGGTCGCCCCTGACCCGGACGCTTACCAGTGCGAATTCAGGGGGGTTCTTCGGGAAAGAACTGAAACGAGCAGGGTTTGACGGCATCATCGTCACCGGCCGGGCCGAGCGGCCGGTCTATCTCTGGGTCAACGACGGAGCGGCCGAGATCAGGGACGCCTCCGGCATCTGGGGGAAACGGGTGAGCGAGACGGTGCGGGAGATCGAGGCCGAGACCCCGGGGCCTTCGACCGAGGTGCTCTGCATCGGCCCGGCCGGCGAACGCCTCAGCCCGATCTCCTCGATCATGAACGAGACCTTCAGGTCGTCGGGGCGGGGCGGCGTCGGAGCGGTGATGGGGAGCAAGAACCTCAAGGCAGTCGCCGCACGGGGCGAGCAGAAGACGGAGGTCGCCGACCCCGAGGGGCTGAAGGGATTGAAGGCCGCGGTCAGGGCAAAACTCAGGGAGAACCCGGTGACCGGCATCGGCCTCCCGACCTACGGGACGGCGGTCCTGGTCAACATCATCAACGAGCACAACATCCTCCCGACCAGAAACTTCCAGCGCGGCTACGATCCGGAGGCCGGGGCGGTCTCAGGGGAGGAACTCGCGGAGCAGTATCTCAAGAGCAAGAAGTGCTGCTACTCGTGCATGGTCTGCTGCGGGAGACTCACCGAGATCGACGGCGTCGAAGGGGACGGCCCCGAGTACGAGACTCTCTGGGCTTTCGGGTCGAACATCGGGTGCCACGACCTCGGGATGGCGATCCGGGCGAACAACCTCTGCAACGATCTCGGCCTGGACACCATCTCGGTCGGCGGGACGATCGCCGCGGCGATGGAGATGAACGAGCGGGGATACCTCGACACCGGGATCAGGTTCGGGGAATGCGAGAAGGTTCTCGATCTGGTCGAGGCGATCGGCGAGCGGCAGGGGATCGGCGACGCACTCGCCAAGGGGAGCGCCGCCTTCACCCGGCGACACGGCCATCCCGAACTCTCGATGGGCGTGAAAGGGCAGGAACTCCCTGCCTACGACCCCCGCGGGCTTCAGGGGCACGGCCTGGCCTACGCCACCTCGGTGAGAGGAGGCGACCATGTCTATGCCTACCTCATCTCGCCGGAGGTGCTCGGTCTCCCCGAGGCACTCGACCCCTTCACCGACGAGGGGAAGGCCGATTGGACGAAGGCCTTCCAGGACCTCACCGCCGTCATCGACTCGATCGGGATCTGCCTCTTCACCTCCTTCGCCCTCGACGCCGACGACTATGCGGCGTTGGTCAGGGGAGTGACCGGCATGGAGATGAGCGCCGCCGACCTGATGGTGATCGGCGAGCGGATCTGGAACCTCCAGCAGCTCTTCAATCTCAGGGCCGGGTTCACACGTGCGGACGATACCCTGCCTGGCAGGCTGCTTGCCGAGCCGCTCACCGACGGCGCACCAGCCGGGAGGGTCTGGAGACGCGAGCCCTTGCTCTCAGAATATTACCGGGCCCGCGGCTGGGACCGGCACGGGGTTCCGGACCCGGAGAAACTGAAGGAACTCGGGATCGCCTGGGCGGCACCGCTTCCCGTGACATGACCCAGAAGTAGAGGCTGCCAAGAAGCCCGAGGGCCCCGGCCGCCCAGAAAACCCCAAAGACCCCGGCGACGTCCATGACGACGCCCGAGAGGAGGGGGCTTATGATCATCCCGACGGAGAAGGCGGTGTTGAAGACCCCGAGCGACGCCCCCACCCCCCAGACCCTGCCCCGCTGCACGGCCATGGCGGCGGCCGCGGACATGGAGAGAGCAGTGCCGAGGCTTGTCAGCGAGCAGGCGAGGAGGAGGGTGACGAAGTCGCCGGAGAACGGGATGAGGAGGAGAGCCACCGAGGAGACGACCGACCCGGCGAAGACCAGGCCTCTCTTGTTGCCGTGGTCGGCCCGTTCGCCTGACGGGATCTGGAGTACGGCGATGGCGAAGATGTGGACGAAGAGGAGGATGCCAATGCCTTTTGGTCCGATCGCGAGCGTCGAGGCGAAGATCGGGACGAAGGCAAGGATGCCCCCGCGTCCGAGGGCATGAACCGCCCTGAAGACCAGGAGACCTCTCATGCCGGGGTCGGCGGCGATCGCACAAAACGAGTGCTCTGATGCGGGCGGGGGCGGCCTGACCGTTCCCGGCGGCAGGGCAATGGCGAGGAAGCCAGCCGCACCGGCGACCAGGGCCATCACGGTGAACGCCCCCTGCACCCCGGCATACTCGCTGATCACCCCGCCGATGAACGGCCCGGTGGCCATGCCAAGATAGATCGCAGCGTGAAAGATTCCCATCGCCGTCCCTTCCCGGCCGGGCGGTGCCGCTTCGGCCATGCTTGCCATGGCAACGGTGATCACCACCGCGGCCGCCGCACCATGGAGGAACCTCACCAGGAAGAGTTCGGGGGCGGTCACGGCAAAGGGGTACAGGGCCGAGACGACGGCAAAACCAAGCAACCCGGCGACGACAAACCATCGCCGGCCCTCCCGGTCGGAGAGTGCCCCCGCATAGGGAGAGAAGATCCCGCGGGCAAGGGGGAAGGCCGCAAAGATGAGGCCGAGAACCAGGCCGGAGGCGTCGAGAGCTCCGGCATAATAGGGCATGAGCGGACTGATGACGCCGAGCCCGGCCATGGACGCAAAGACCGCTACCGAGGCGATCGCGAGGGCTCGGATGTGAGGAGAGATATGAAACGCCGTTTGCCCCTCACCTTCTGGATTTCCCAGGGATCTCGATCAGCGGCAGAGAGGGCTTGAGGTCGAGGAGGGGGCTGCCGTCAAGGGCCTCAAGTCCCTGCACCCGGAGGGTCGTCCCCTTGATTGCAAGGAGGTCGACGACCGAGAGGGCGATGGGGTTGGGGCGGTGCGGGGACCGGGTCGAGAAGACGCCTCTCGAACGGGTCTGGCCGGGCGGGGTCGCCCTGAGAAGAGAGCGGTCTGCACGGTCCAGCCAGTAGAGAACGACCAGACGATCGCACCCTTCGAGGTCTTCGAGCCCCTCCGCATACGCGGGGTAGACCTCGATCTCGGATTCCACATCGTTCAGCCACCCCTGACGCGGAGCGTCGTCGGGTGTTGTGTATGGGGACCGGATCGTCCCGATCGCTACCAGTTCCATCATCGCTCATCTCCGAGGGCGGACCCGCACTCCTCCCGATAGGTGCAGGACCGGCACCGCACCGCCGCGTTGTGGTTCCGCCTCGCGGTCCCGTCCTTCAGGCAGGTCCGCATCTCGTCCACGGTGGCAAGGACCTGTTCCCTGAGGTCGGGGGTGAACTCGATCCGGTGCTGCCCCCCGTTCCCGTAGACCAGGGTTCCGTACGGGACCGAGGTGCCGTACCGCTCCTCGACAAGGATACAGTATGCGGCGAGCTGGAGGATGTGGTTCCAGTACGGTTTTCTCGCCCGTCCGCTCTTCACCTCGACCGGGATATAGGCCCCGGTCATCTCGTCTCTGAGCACATAGTCGGGTTTGCCCGAGATCCGGTGTGCCTCTGAGAAGAGCACCTCAGACGGGGCGTCGAGGTCTGAGTAGAGCAACTCGCCTTCGGGGATCCCGAACTCCTTTCGCACTGTCCGGGTCTGATAATATTTTCTGAGAGCGACGGTGAAGAAGACCGTGGCAAAGACCAGGAGGAGCAGAATTTCCATGTAGTTCCCAACCTTCCCGCCCATTGCACCCTCCCCGAGCAGGACGATGAGGGCGAGGGCAAGGAGAGCATAGCCCACGACGGTGAGGAGCCAGAAGATCCGCCGTTCTTGTTCGACCTGGAAGAGGGTCCTGCCCACCTCGGCATGCACCCGGCGGCCCCGTTCGACCGATGGCGTGACCGGTTGGGTCGGGGCTGTTTTGCTCCGCTGGAACTGCCATGAGAGCGCACAGTATGAATATTCGGCGATCTCAGAGGCCGAAACCACCGGGACGTTCTGCTCTGTCTCGTTCATCCCCTTTCCCTTCTGTCGAGTGCAAGGTTGCAGAGGGCGTCGGCCCTGCTGACATAGCGGTCGGAGCGCCGTACCGAGGAGAAGGTGACCTCGCTGAACGCTCCGGCAAGGGTGAAGACCTCCTCTCTGAGGGTACGGAGGTGTTCTTTGTTCACCCGGTATTCCCCGCGCAACTGGCGGACCACCAGTTCGCTGTCCGAGTGAAGCGCGACCGGCCCGTCGGTCCAGTCCATCGCCTCCCTGAGAGCGTTGATCACGGCCAGATATTCGGCGGTGTTGTTGGTGGTGACACCGGCAAGCCCGGAAGACTCGTGAACGACCTCACCGTCTCTGACAAAGAGATAGGCATAGGCCGCGGGCCCCGGGTTGCCCCTCGATGCCCCGTCGGTATAGATGGCCAATCCCCCTCTTTCCGTAGTGGTCATCCTGATACAATGGTGGGGGCCGCCCCCAGATATGGATACTGGTCAGGGAAAAAGAAGAGCATGAAGATGAGCGCGTCATCTTCAATTATTCTGCATATCAAGACAGATGATCCGGTAGCCCTTGACGGCCTCCCAACCGACGAAGAGGACGCCGGCGAGGACGAGCAACATCCCCACCAGGAAGGAGGCGATGGTGAGGAGGCCAAGGGCTTCGATACCTCCCAGCACCGAGAGGCCGATGAAGATCGAGGTGAGGACGAAGAACGCCACTGACGCTGAGTAGCAGACGATGGCGTCCCTCTCGAACTGTGCACGTGTCCGGAGTTCTGAGAGTTGTTCGAGCACGCACGAGAGGCGCGGGTCGTCGTCTTCCTGGCGGCCGGGTGCATCGTGGAGATGGATCCGCTTCTCCTCGTCAAGGACGCGGATCCGGTTGAGCACCACGGAATATTTGTTGCTCATGCCGAGGAGAAGGAGACCGCAGGCCGAGATCATAAGTCCGGGGGCGAGCATGGTCTGGATGATGTCAGCGGATGTCACAGGATCCTCCAGGTTTTCATTCGGTTTACTATAGGACAGCATGGAAAAAATATCTTGGTGAAGAGGCGGCATTCTCCATCCTCTCTGGAAAAAGGAGATCAGATCTTCGGTCGGCCTGCCCTGATCACCTCTGCGATCCGGCCCATCTCCTCTGCGAGCAGAGCGATGATATCGTCGACCGTGATGATCCCGGTAAGGGCGCCCTGCCCGTCCACCACCGGGACACGCCTGACATTCCGTTCCCGCGCCTTCCCCAGCGCCTCGTAGAGGCCGGCGGTGGCCGGGAGGACCATGAGGTTCCCGGTCATCACGGCGCGGACCGGCACCTGCGCCGGGTCCAGGCCCTCGGCAGTGACCCGGACGGTGATGTCGCGGTCGGTGAGGATCCCGACCGGCCTCTTCTCCTCCACCACGACGATGCTCCCCACATTCTGCTCGGCCATGATCCTGGCGGCGTCATAGACCGGTGTCTCAGGCGGGACCGTCACCACCGGCACCTGACAGCAGTCCATCAGTGTCATCTATTCCATCCCCTCCGTTGCGTCACCCCTCTGGGGAAGCGAATATTTGAAGATGCGCGCGCGCCGAACCTGCTGACAATGGCGATCGAGGTACCGGAATGGGAAGAACTGGCCCGGGCCCTCACTCACAGGGGGGCGGCGGGCACAATCTATCTCCTCGGAGCCACCGACACCGGCAAGACCACCCTGGCCTCCTTCCTCCTCGGTTGTCTCGGTGAGCGGACGGCCTACCTGGATGCCGACGGTGGCCAGGCCGCCCTCGGGCCGCCCGGGACACTGGGCGTCGTCCTGCCGGGTGGGGACATCCGTCTCCGTTTCACCGGCGCGCTCACGCCGACGCGGGCGCTGGATGAGACCTTCGAGGCTCTCGGAGCCCTGCTCATGGAGGCATACGCGGCGGGCGCGGAGACGGTGGTCGTCGACTCCTGCGGATATGTGGAGGGGCGGGGCGGCGTCGCCTTCCAGCGCCGTTCGGTGGCGGCCCTCAGGCCCGACCATATCATCGCGATCCAGCGGGGTCGGGAACTCGAACCTGTCCTCGGCCCGTTCAAGGGACGGTTCGGCCCGAAGTTTCACCGTATCCCCCCGTCACCTCATGCACACGAACGATCACGGGGCGAGAGGCGGCGGTACCGGGAAAGAAACTTTGCAGCCCATATGGAAGGGGCGGTCAGGACAACTTTCCCTCCTGACCTCCCGGTCAGGGGGGCGGTCCCAAAAGACCCGAACGGGATGGCCGCTGCGGTCTGCGACGCCGCGGGGTGGGTCCTCACCATCGGGGTCGTCGAGGAGATCGATGAAACTGGGGTCACCCTCCTGGCCCCGCCGCCGGCCTCCGGCGTGCCGGCCTTCATCATGATGGGACAGTATCGGCCCGGTCACCGCGGCCGGCCGGGCACAGCGTGAAGGAGAAGGCCGCCCCCTCCTCAGGCCGGCCAGGCACCCGATCGCCGACCCGGATCTCGCCGCCGTACCGCTGGACCAACATCCGGGCAATATACAGCCCCATACCTCTCCCGGGCTTCTGCTGTCCGTTGCGGTAGAGACGTTCGAAGACGCGGGGTTTGGCCGGGTCCGGGATCCCGGGACCGTTGTCCGCTACGGTGATCACCGCACGGTCGCCTTCCTCCCTCACCGAGACTATGATCCGCACCCCTTCTCCGCCGAACTTGATGCTGTTGCCAAAGAGATTTCCAAAGACCCGGCCGAGCAGTTCGTCGGCGAGGACGGCCATGCCGCGGCCTTCATACGAGAACTCAGGCCCCTGAAGGCGGGCGGCCTCGGCCCTGACCACCCGGTCGAGCGGGACCGGGCGGAGGGCCGGTTCCTCTTTCCGGCACGCCCGGATCACCCTGACCTCCTCGATGATCTCGCAACTCTCCCTGATCCCGGAAAGGCACCGTCCGGCGAGGGCATGTTCCTGTCCGGAGAGGTCATCCATGAGCAGGTCCAGAGAACAGAGCGAGACCATATTGGCATTGTTGATATCATGGGCCATCAGGTCGAGGTAGAACTCGGCCTCCTCACGGGCGGCGGCGAGGTTCTCGGTGAGGACGGCCCGGTGAACAAGCCCGCCGATCTCCCGGCCGACCGCTTCGAGGGTCTCCTGCTCGATGGGAGTGAAGCGATGGGGGCTGCTGCTGGCGGCGGCAAGCGCCCCGATGACCGCACCCGACGGCCCGAGCACCGGGACGGCCGCGACCGAGTAGATCCCGAGTTCTCCCTTCTCATGGGGAACGCCAAGATAGGCCTCGGCATAGGAGGCGCGGCCCTCGCAGAAGACAGTATGCCAGTAGCCTTCCCGCTCACCGGGCCCGACACTCTCGGGGAAATACAGGCGATACAGACCATGGTATGCCTGCAACCTCGCCGACCCGCCGGCGCGATCAGCCAGATAGACCGCCCCGGCATCGAAGTCAAGGAGCCTGACGGTCAGCCGCGCCACATTGGTCAGAACCTCGGCAAGGGTGCCAGGGGCGGCGGCCGCCCTGATGATGGCGTTGAGGATGGCGAGACGGCGACCGGCCTGCTTTTCGGCGGCGTCATCGGGGAGGAGAGTGACGGTCACCTGGCGGCCCCCTGATCCGGGGACCGCCTTCCCCCGCACCTCGCAGAGGTCTGAACCGATGCAGAGGGACACCGAGGCAGCACCCTCCTCTCCGGCACGGGTGAGGAGGATAGAGAAGTCCGGCGAAGAGAATGTTTCCTCCGGCACTGACAGAAACCTCGTGTTTGCATCGATTACCCGACCGTCCCGGTCGACCACGCCGACAGGCATGGGGAGAGACTCCAGCACCGCTACGAGATCGGGATCATCCATAGTCATGACTTCAGATCACCTCTCTGGCAGGAATAATAAAAATATGGAATTGAAAGGGGATGGTGTCGATCAACCCGGTCCCCTGAGAGGGGAGAGGGCTGTCATCCGATCTCCTCGGTGGGCATGGGTACCCCGGTCTGCACCGGCGGGGGCGCGGTCGGCCCGCCGAGGACGACCGCCCCGGCGCGGGTGCAGTCGGGAAGAGCGGTCAGAACAATCGATTGTTCAGAGACGGTGGCCAGGGTCTCGCCGAACCGGACGGTCCGCTCCACCCTCCCTTCCCATGACGGTTCATGAGTGACAGTGCCGATATGGTCGATGCCGTCCTTTTCAGAGACAGTAAAGATGTACGCACCGTTCCACGGTGTAGAATACCCGGTGCCGT
Source organism: Methanofollis aquaemaris (assembly GCF_017357525.1). NCBI lineage: Archaea > Methanobacteriati > Methanobacteriota > Methanomicrobia > Methanomicrobiales > Methanomicrobiaceae > Methanofollis > Methanofollis aquaemaris. The sequence continues at coordinate 1,041,208 of NZ_CP036172.1, forward strand.
CCCGGTCCCGGTCAGAAACCGGGAGGGCGAGGACGCCGCGCCTCTCGTCGAAGAAGAAGGCCTTATGATCGTCGAGGGCCGGGGAGTGGGTTCTCCCGGTGCCGATGACCGCGGTGTCGATGACGGCCGGGGCCGAGACATTGCCGACGTCGAAGAGGGCGACCTTCAAGCCGCCGGTGACGGTGCCGCCCCACTCGTTCACCGTCGTCTCCCGGCCGACGCCGATGAGGCAGTGATCGCCGCAGGGGTGGAGATACTCGGAGTAGCCCGGGATCTTCAGGGCGCCGAGGACCGCGGGCTTCGTCCCCGATAGGTCGATGACAAAGAGGGGGTCGATCTGCCTGAAGGTGACGAGGTAGAGACGATCGCCGATGAAACGGGATGCATAGATCCGCTCGCCCGGGGCGATTCCCTCGAGGGCGCCCCGCACTTCCATCCGGTCGTCGAGGAGGTAGACCCCGCTCGTGCTGTTCCCCTGGAAGGAGGTCGTCGCCACCCTGAGGGTGTCCCCGGTCTCGTCCATCGAGAACTGGTTCTTCACCGTGCCGTTGACCATGCCGGTCGCCGCATACGCAGCACCGCCGGATGTGAGGGCGAAGCGGTGGATGACTGACCGGCCTGCCGGGCGGTCATGATAGGCGATGTAGAGATTTTTTTCAGAGACGTACATTGTCCCGCCCTCGCCGAGGAGGAAGGAGACCGCCGACGCCTCGCGCCCGCCCGCGACCGGGAAGGAGGCGAGGGTGTGGAATGCGTAATACCGCTGGGGCATGGGCGGGGTGTACATCGGCGGACGAATACCGCCGGCCTCGGGCAGAGGATAGACCGGATACTGCGGGTGTTCCACGGTCATGAGCCAGACTTCGCTGTCGATGAGCCGCGCCTCTTGGAAGGTACCGGTGATGGTGACGGTGTCGATGAGGTGAGGGTTCGCCGGGTCTTCCACCGACCAGATCCGGGCCAGGGTCACGGTCCGGTGCACCGGCACCGGGGCGACGCTCCCCTCAGGGGTGACAAGATCGTCCTGCATCTCCTCGGTGAAGACGACGAGACGGTCGCCCTCCAGGAAGAGGGCTCGGGGCCGACCGTCCACCGCGGTCCGGCCGACGACGGCCGCCTCGTCGGGTGGGACGGCGCGGACGATGACAAACTCATCCTCCCTGAGAATATAGAGGAACTCGCCATCGTTCTTGACGATGTCGGCCTCGTCCACCCCGGCGACCTGGACGTTTGTTGATGAATGGTCGACGCCCCCGGCACCGGGTGCGAGCGGGGCCGGCGGGGCCGACGTCGGTGCCTTCACACCCTCAGTCGCCGTACCAGGCATGATCTGACCCGTGGATTCACGGGACGGGTCTCGGGCATGCTCTTTGAGGAAAACGATCACCTCGTCGTCCGAGGAAAAAGCGCGCAGCCCGCTCTCTTCGATCTCTTCCCCGGCGTCAGGGAGCACGAGGGCGAGACCACCTACAAGAATGATCAGGATGGCCCCGATAAGGGGCAGAAAGATCCAGCGGTCCATAGAGGATCATGGGGACAACATTATATATCAGAATCGATATCTACGAATTTTTTCGCACCCTTCCTCACTTATTCCGGTTTTGGCTTTGTTGAATCAGACATGAGCCGAAAGCACGCCGCAGGCATACCGCATGAAAATTGTTCTGAGCAAAAGGATCTTTGCTCCCTCTCAATCGCCGCCCCTCGCCTATCTTCGCCGTGGGGAGGGTCTCTCCCCGGCGCGAGACGGCAGGTTCGGATCGGTCAGGTGGGGCGGCCCATCTGATCGAAGTGCCTTCCCACACGCTCGCGTCGGGGGCGCTGCCCCCGGATCCCAGGGGTTGCGATAGGGACGGGAAGGCGGGGAAAATCGTTCAGAGGGTGATCCTGTCCTCTGCCGATCTGTCACGCAGGAGCAGAGGTGTGGTCAACCCCTCATGGTCACGCCAGAAGAGGTGTTCAACAGCGCCCCGGTTTCCTGAAAAGAACAATCCGGTTCGTGTTCGTCCCTCCCCGGTTGTTCCTGATCCCCCAGATGTTCGAGGTCTTGGTGAAGACCTGGGTATTGACCATCACGCCCTCAGGCACGAACCCGACCCCCGCCCCGAGCGGGACGACGTGCTCGTCGAGAGAGACGCTGCCGTTACGCACCTCGCCGACCTCGAAGGCGACCCGGCCGCCGGGCTTTGTCACCCTGAAGAGTTCGGCAAAGACCTGGCCCATCGTCTCCTCCCACTCCCTGACCGTCCTCGCCATAGTGATCCCCTCGCCGATCGCCCTGGCGTCCAGGCCGTTGAACCAGCACCTGAGCCAGTTGTCCTTTGCGTACTGAACGATATCGAGAAAGGGGGGCGAGGTGACGGTGAGGGCGACCGAACCTGAAGGGAGACGAGGCGTCGAGGCGGCGTCGCCGGTGAGAAAGAGGGCGTCCTCTCCGGCGCGGCGGAGGGCCGAGAGTTCTTCCTTACTCATCCGCCCGAGGAGCCGCCGGGACTTCCGGAGAATGAGGGCATGGGTGTCGCGGTATTCAGGCACCTGGCCGCGCTTTGTGTTGATCCGCCGCTGACTCTCCGGCGAGACCGCCTGGTTTGGCGGGAGAGTGTAGACCGAGAAGAACCCCCTCGAGTGGCCGGTGAGCCTGGTGGTCGCCACCATCCTGATCCAGCGGTCGACGGCGTCCTCCTCGTCGCCCCGGCCGATCAGGTACGAGCGGAGGGCCACCAGTTCCCCCTCGGTCTTCGGGTGATAGAACATCGAGAGATCGGTCCCGGCACACAGCCCCACACCCCGCGGGATCTCCTCCAGCCGCGCTCGCACCTCGTCGAGGTCGGGTGGGGAGAGACGGGGACGCGCCAGGATCCCGGAGAGCGGATTGGCATCGTTTGCGGCGACCCGTCGGCCGAGCAGCGCGGCCTCGACCGCCGTTGTCCCCCGCCCGCTGAAGGGATCGTAGACGAGGTCCCCTGGCCGGGTAAGAAGATCGATGAAAAACCGCGGGAGTTGGGGCTTGAAACACGCCCGGTACGAGACCTCGTGGATCGACGACGCCTGCCTCTGCCGCGCCGTCCAGAACTCATTTGCATACCGCGGGACCGTCACGCCTCCACAGGTCGCCTCGTCATGGCGGGTCGGCGTGCCGTCGGCCGCGGTGAAGTCCTCAAAGTAGTCGTCGAGGGAGGTCGGTCGCATCAGAGAAGATTTCTCCCCCCGAGTACCTGAAGGCTTCGATCGAGGAGGACTCGATCGATCCGGAGGCTCTCAACAATGCCCGTTTTCCGGCTCCGGAAAAAGCCTCTTCCGGACCGATCACGGAATGATCTCGCAGCCATTGTATCGCTCGTACGCAAAGTCGTCCAGGGAGACGACCCCTTCCCTGATCAGTTCCCTGATCTCGGGGAGAGACGAGACGACGGCATCGCGGAGGTTTCGGACCGTCCCGCAGACCATGTGCCGCCCAACCTCCGGCCAGGGGCGGAGGATACTGGAGTACAGGCACCTCCCCCCACAGAAGTCGATAAGGTCGCAGGCGGTGCAGGGCCCTTCGACCGACACTTCGGGCAGATCCTGCGGTCTGGTCGTCGCCACATTGCCGAGATACCAATCCCGCATCCCGACCATGCAGGGGCACGGGATGATCGTCCCGTCAGTCATGACCGTGTAGTTCGCATACCCGCATCCGCACCGCAACCCCCCCTCCCGACCGAGGAGGAGGTCGGCGGTCACGCCGAGGAAGGGGTACCATGTCGGAACTGTTCCCTCCTTCATCCTCTCCACCCAGTGGCCGACCAGGCGGCGGATGCCGGGGTTGTACGACCCGGCCGCCCAGCGACCGAAGTCCCGCTTCGAGTAGTCGCCCCAGAAATCGGCGTCGATCTGCCAGTGGATCGAGGAGAACGAGTGGTCAGAGTTTTCTGAGAGATAGAGAACCGCCTTCTCGATATCGGTCTTCTCCGTGATGGTCATCCTGGCGATAAGTTCGCCGGTGTAACCCCCATCGAGGAGAGCATGCACATTTTCCATCACCCTCCGGTAGACACCTTTCCCGCGGTGGGCGTCGGTGAGAACTTCGGGGCCGTCGATGGAGACCAGGACCGTCGAGAAGCGGTTCCGATACTCGGGTTCCAGGCGGTCGAGGAGAAGGGCGTTGGTCTGGAGCATGAACCGTCCGATCGGGGCATGGTCCATCACCTCTCTGACGAGGTCAAGGCGCAACAGCGGTTCGCCCCCATAGAAGGTGAGTACGGCACCAGAGTCTTGTGAGAGGAAACGATAGAGATCTCTGAGGTCGAAGGAGAGTTCGGGCGGGACATCCTCATCAAAGGCTATCCACCTCCCGAAGGGGTCGCTCTCTTCGAAGTCCTTGGCCCGACAGTACGAGCAGCAGAGATTGCAAGCGTCGGTGAGAATGAGGTGGTAATACATCTGCTCCATACAAATTTGCAGCGATTCCCGATAAATCTCTCCGCAGAACCCCAATCGATCTGCAACCCATACGGGAGAATTTAAAGAGTCAATTTCCGAAAAAACATATTATAAATAAATATCCACGACATTATATCTACCATAGTCGATTAATTTCTGGACGGAGAATTCAGATGATCACCGACACGACGACAGCACATGAGATCGCCATGCGAATCGATGCCGACATGGCTGTTTCCAGGTGGAAAGATTGGCGCTGGCAGGTCAGCCACTCGGTCAGAGACATCAAGACCTTCGAGCGGGCTCTCGGTATCACCTTCCCCCCCGAAGAACGGGTCGAACTGGAGCGGACGGTCGAGAGGTTCCCCCTCTGTGTCACCCCCTATTACCTCTCTCTCATCGACCCCGAGGACTTCAGAAACGATCCCGTCTTCATGCAGTGTTTCCCCTCGGTCAGGGAACTCGACGTAGAGGACTACGATCTCTCTGACCCCCTGGCCGAGGACGCCGACATGGCGGCACCCTGCATCACCCACCGGTACCCGGACCGGGTGCTCTTCCTGATCTCAAATATCTGTGCGATGTACTGTCGGCATTGCACCAGGAAACGAAAGGTCGGCGACACTGACTCGGTCCCGGTCAGAGAGGAGATCGATGCCGGCCTCGCCTATATCAGAGATCATCCCGAGGTGCGCGACGTCCTCCTCTCGGGCGGCGACCCCCTCATGCTCCCTGACGAGAGCCTCGACCGGATCCTCACCGAACTCGACGCCATCGAGCATGTGGAAGTGGTGCGGATCGGCACCCGCGTGCCGGTCGTCCTCCCCTACCGGATCACCCCCGACCTCATTGAGATGCTCGGCCGCCACCACCCCCTCTGGATCAACACCCACTTCAACCACCCCAAAGAGTTCACTGCCTCTTCAGAGGAAGCGCTCGGGAAACTTGCCGACGCCGGCATGCCCCTCGGCAACCAGACGGTTCTCCTCGCCAATGTCAATGACTGCCCGCGGCTGCAACGCACTCTTGCTCACAAACTGGTCAGAAACCGGGTCCGCCCCTATTATCTCTACCAGTGCGACCTCTCGGAAGGTCTCTCTCATTTCAGAACCTCGGTCGCCAGGGGGATCGAGATCATCGAGAACCTGATCGGGCATACGAGCGGGTTTGCGGTGCCGACCTATGTGGTCGACGCACCGGGCGGCGGGGGCAAGATCCCTCTGATGCCAAACTACGTCCTCTCCTGGGCCGACAACAAGGTGGTGCTGCGCAACTACGAGGGAGTGATCACCACCTACCAGGAGCCCAAGGACTACTCTCCGGTCTACTGCGACGGAAACTGCAAGGAGTGCACCCTTCAGCTCAAGGAAGAAAGTGCCGAAGAACCGGGACCGGTCGGGATCGCCAGGATCCTCTCAGACCTCGACGAGACCTCGACCCTGGTCCCAGAGCATACCGAACGGATGGAGCGGCGCAGCGATGTCTGATGTAGTGGTGACCATCGGGAAGTCGCGGGTTCAGCATGGCCCGGCCAACAACCGGGTCTACCTGATCAAACTCAACCCTGCAGATAGCGCCACAATGCCCGACCGTCTCCTGACCCTTGCACGGGAGCACGGGTACACCAAGGTCTTCTGCCGTGTCCATGCGGGGGCGCTGGAGGCGTTTCTCAAGGCGGGGTACCAGATCGAGGCGCAGGCACCGGAACTCTTCCGCGGGGTGGAAGACGGCTACTTTCTCAGTTATTTCCTCGACCCGACAAGGGAGAGGATCAAGGTGCCTTTCCCACCCGTCCCACCCACGAAGACCGGGGTATGCCTCCCTCCTCCTCTCCCGCCGGGGTATAGAGTGAGAGAGGCGGGCGAAGAGGACGCCGGGAGTCTGGCCGCCCTCTATAAACAGAACTTCGAGACCTATCCGTTCCCGATCGACGACCCTGCCTACATCATATCGGCGATGAGAGAGCAGGTCAGGTTCTTCGTCGTCGAGCGCGAGCAGGACGGCGGGGTGGACGTGGTCGGGGCCTCGTCCGCCGAGATGGACCCGGCGGGCAAAAGTGTGGAGATGACCGACATGGCGATCAGTCCGTCCTGCCGGGGCCTCGGGCTCTCGGTGCATCTCCTGCATGCGATGGAGGCGGAGATGCGGCGGGCCGGGATGATCGTCGCCTACACCATCTCTCGGGCGGCGTGGGAACCGGTCAACCGCCTTTTTGCCAGCGCCGGGTACCGTTACGGTGGTACGATGGTCAACAACACCCAGATCTGCGGGCGGTGTGAGTCGATGCATCTCTGGTACCGGCGACTGGACCGCCCCGCATAAGGCATATATGAGGGCACCGCTATTGAGGGGAGTATGCAGATGTACAGGTGCACCAAGTGCGGTTATGTCTATAACCCGAAGACCGGGGACCAGACGCAGGGGATCGCCCCAAACACCCCCTTCGAGGATCTGCCTGAAACCTGGGTCTGTCCCCGATGCAACGCCCCCAAAAGTGCCTTTGAACCTATCGATTAAATGAACCAGAAAAGCGGACGCGTCGCCTGCGTCGACATGGAGTTCGGGCATATCTACGGGACGCACCGCGCCCTGGTCATGCCCATCGAGGTCGGGGCGGTCATCTATGATCCGATGTCCGACCAGGCAAAATTTGCCGGGATTACCTCGGGCTATGATATCGAGGTCGAGGTCTGGCTGAACACGACCGACGCCCTCGGCCGGAAGACCGGGGTGGTGACGCATGTGGCGAATCCGGGAAGGATGCACACAGACATTGCATACGACCCCCGCCACCGCCTCGACCGGGACGGGTGGCGGGCGGCACGCAAGACCGTCGCGGCATCCTTCGACGACCTCGGGGTATTCATGGAGCGGCTTTGCCTGGAAGAGGAGGTGGAGAGATTTGCTTTCTTCGCCAAGAACATGGAGTGCCGGGCTCTTGACCGGGCCGGGTTCGACCTTGCACCGTACCGGTGTACCGATCTCCAGCGCGATATCAAGACGGCCCTCCACATGAAGGACTTCCTCTCTCTTGACCGCAGCGCCAGCATCATCGGTTTTGAGACAGAAAAAGGAGAAATAAAGTCAAACCGTTTCTCATATTCGGTCCCTGACCGATACCTCCCTTCCATCCGCCCTCACTCTGCGGTCGGGGACGCCGCCAGGATCTTCCTCCTGGCCCGCGAGTTCTATACCGGCACCGAGCGATTCCTCTCTGAGGCGGAGATCTATCTGACCAGATGTGAGAGGGAAGGATCCTCAGCCTGAGGCGAGGCGCTTCCCCAGTTCATAGGCCCGCCGCATGAGTTCCCCATCCTTTGCCGCGTCGCCGACATCAAGAAGTCCCGCACCGACGAGGGGCGCCGCCACCTCGATGCCGAAGAACTCCATGGTGACGGCAAGGTGGGTGGCCATGGGGCCGTAGACGTCGGGGTTCGGGTCGCCCTGCGCAAGGATGATCGCCGCTTTCTTGCCGGGCCTGAGCCTTGAGGTGAACTCAGGGCCCATAAAGGCGTACCACCGGTCGATGAAGCTCTTGGTGATCCCGCTCACCATCCCGAAGTAGACCGGCGAGCCCAGGATGATCCCGTCGGTCTCCTCGATCATCTGGTAGAGGCCGGTCATGTCGTCCTCAAGTTTGCATGTCCCGCCGTCATTGCAGAAGCCGCAGCCCTGACAGTCCAGAAAGGCCGCATCGTTGAGGTAAATCAGGGTCGTCTCGGCCCCGGCGTCCTCCGCACCCTGGAGGGCCTCTCTGACCAGCACCTCGGTGTTCCCGCCAGGCCGCGGGCTCCCGACAAACGCAGTGACTTTCATGATCTCTCTCCGGGAGAGGCATGCCTCTCCTCCTATATCAAATAAATACACGCGAAAAAAGGGAACGGCAGTCCGGACCGACTTCAGGCCCTGGGGACTACCTTGAGAACAAGGGAGAAGTTCGTCTCGGTCCCGGTCGTGTTCTCCCACGGACGTTTGTAGATCGCAGAGAAGGTCTGGTTGCCCTCACCGGCGGCTTCGATGAGCCAGGTGTGCGTCCCGCCGACACCGACCATGCCCTCGGGGTGGGGGTCGACGGTGTAGGTGTCGTTGAGGAGGGTCAGTCCGTCGGTGAGGGTGGCGTTCCACTCATATCCGGTCGTCGGGTTCGCCCGCAGGTCGACCTGCACGATGCTCCCGAGGCTCACCTCGACAGAGGTGTTGTCTGCGGTCTCGTTGAAGACGAAGGCAGGTGTTGCCATGGCGGCGCGGTATGCCTCCCATGCGTCCATCTCAGTGCCGTTCTCGAAGATGCAGACGCCGTATTCGCTCCCGTCGGCGTCCTTCCTGATCTCATACCCATAGCCCATCTCCTGGCACCAGACCGCGGCGGGGTTCGGCATCCCGATGGTCGTGTTCTCGGTCGGGGCCGGCGTTTCGTTCGTCGTCGTCTCAGGGACAGGCGTAGTCTCTGGAGTCTCCTGCTGGTCCGCCGAGGTGCATCCTGCACCGATCAGAGAGGCGGCAAGGACCAGGAGGACGACTCCGGCAAGGATCTTTGCTTTCATACCTAACACCTTAGCATCATCTGAAATAAACGATTCCTTGAGCGCGAAGATTTTCACACTCAAATTTCACTTTTTACGGCTGCGTAGAATCGGGCATGAGCCAAGAGCACGTCTCAGACATATCGCATGAAAATCTCTCATCGCGGTTCTTCGGGGTATGGAAGGATCCTTGATCCCTCCCCTGAACACTGTTCAATCGCCTCCCCTCGGTGATCCTCATCGTGGAGGGGTTAGGGGGGTCTCCTCCCGGCGCGAGACGGGGGTGAATCCTTCTGGTGGGGCGGCCCTTCTGATCGACGTGCCTTCCCACACGAATCGCACCGGGGGCGCTGCCCCCCGATAGGGGCGGGAAGGCAGAGGGATAACCGTGCAGAGGTTGTTCCCGTCCTCTGTCTATCAACCCCATGGGAAATCAGGGGCGGCCCCCCCCAACGAGATCAATCCAGAAAAGTTCAACAGAGCCTTTACCCACATGAAACAGCGAAGCCTTTTGATCGAATAATTTTACCTATCCGGACATCATCCAATCTTCAAGTGTCGCCATTAAGAACCAGACTGTTTTTCATCCTGAAACACACATATGCACCAATATTTTTTGAAATATAATTAGAATTATGCGAAATCTATTAATATTCAAACACAATATTACCCAATCATGCCCCCATACCCCCCTGCTGAGATCCGCGTCCTCGCGGTAGACGATGATCCGGGACTTCTCGATATTATCAGAATTTTTCTCGAAAGCACCGGCAATATCGTCGTTTCCCGGGACATGTGTGCCAGAGATGCCCTTTATACCCTTGAAACAGAATATTTCGATGTTTGTATCTCAGACTTCGATATGCCCGGCATGAACGGAGTCCAGTTCATCAGAAAGATCCGGGAAGACGGCTATGACCTCCCCTGTATCCTGATGACAGGGAACAGACGGAAAGAAGTGCATGACGCTGCCCTCGGCGCCGGTGCATGGTGTGTGATCCAGAAGGGTGGGAAAGGCCCGGCCTTCTTCAGTGAACTTGCAGAGGCCGTAAAAGAGGCTGCAGAAAGAGGACCGACCAGCGGCTATCCGGGAGTCAGAACCAGTGACGGCGGCCGTGATGTTCGCCTGACAGTCAAGGGAGGAGCGGACGTTTCCTGAGTCTGCTCACGCAGGACTCATAATTAATATCACCTGGCGTCGCACATTTCTGCATGGTACAGTGTAACGCGTCCCACATCCTGGTAGGGAGCATGGCAGAGGCGCATGAACTGATCGAGCGGATCAAATCAGGAGAGGACTTCGAGGCCCTCGCACGGAAACACTCCATCTGCCCGTCCGGAAAAGACGGAGGGAAACTTGGATGGTTCGGGAAGGGGCAGATGGTTCCGCCCTTCGAGAAGGCTGCATTTGCAGGGAAGGAAGGCGAGGTCGTCGGGCCGGTGAAGACTCAGTTCGGCTGGCACGTCATCCGGATCAACGGCAAGAAATAATCCCTTTTTTTTCTGACCGGTTCGAATCGTTCACAGGCCGGGAGCACGCCTCATGCCTTCCTCTCCAGATCCTTTTCCTCAGAACAACCTGATGTGCCGCCGTGCGGCCTCGGTCGTCTCCCGCCCTTGCGGGGTCCGCTTGAGAAACCCGATCTGGATCAGGTACGGCTCGTAGACCTCCTCGACCGTCCGCACCTCCTCGCCGATCGAGATGGCGATCGTCCTCGCACCCACCGGGCCGCCGCCGAAATCGTCGGCGATCACCGTGAGGATCCGGCGATCGAGATCGTCGAGGCCCAGACTGTCGATGCCGAGCATCGTCAGTGCACGGTCGGCCGTCTCGCCGTCGATGGTGCCGTCGCCCCTGACCATCGCAAAGTCCCGCACCCTCCTGAGAAGCCGGTTTGCGATCCTCGGCGTTCCCCGACTCCGCTTCGCAATCTCTTGCGCTCCGTCCGGGGTGATCGGGGTCTGCATGATCAGAGCGCTCCGCTGCACGATCCCCACCAGGTCGGCCACTTCATAGAGGTTGAGGCGGAAGACCAGACCGAACCGGTCCCTGAGCGGAGATCCCAGCAACCCGATCTTCGTCGTCGCACCGACCAGCGTGAACTCCTCAAGCGGGAGCGGCACCGACCGCGCCCCCGGTCCCTCGCCAATCATCACATCGATGCAGTTGTCCTCCATCGCCGGATAGAGAATCTCCTCGACCACCGGGTTGAGACGGTGGATCTCGTCGATGAAGAGGACGTCGCCGCGAGAGAGCGCCGTCAACTGAGCGGCAAGGTCGCCCGGACGGTCCAGCACTGGCCCTGAGGTACTCCTGATCCCGACCCCCATCTCCCGCGCCACAATCCCGGCAAGCGTCGTCTTGCCAAGGCCCGGAGGCCCGGAGAAGAGGATATGATCGAGAGACTCCCCCCGTTTCTTCGCCGCCTCGATGGCGATGGCAAGTGTCTCCTTGATCTGGGGTTGCCCCACGAACTCGTCCAGCGACCCCGGCCTGATCCCCGCCTCGTCGGTCTCGTCCGGGAGCATATCCGGTGAAGGGATGCGTTCGTTCATGCCGACCCGCGCCCCCGCAGAGATGCCAGTGCAGCGCGTATCAGGGCCTGCACCGTCGGGCCTTCGCCCAGACCGGGCAGGACGGCGTCGATCGCTTCCTGCGCCTCGTGCGCTGAAAACCCGAGCGACACCAGGGCGCTCGCCGCGTCGCAGACCGCCGCGGGACGCCGGTCAAGGGAGAGCGTCGCCGCATGTTTCTTCATCTTCTCCTTCAGTTCAAGGATGAGCCGTTTCGCACTCTTCGGGCCGATGCCGGGGATCCGGGTGAGCACCTTCTCGTCGTCGTTGAGGATGGCAAGGGCGAACTCCTCGAACGAGATCCTGGAGAGGATGTTCATGGCGATCTGCGGCCCGATGCCGCTGACCCCGATCAGGATCGTGAAAAGTTCGAGTTCGCCGGGATAGAGAAACCCGAACAACTGGATGTCGTCGTCGCGGACCGCCATGTGCGTGTGGAGCATGACGCGCCCTCGCGTCTGCTTGAGAGTCGCCAGTGCAGGTTCGGTCACCTGCACGCGGTACCCGACGCCGCCGACGTCGATCACCACCCACCGCTCGCCGGTGGATGCCAGTTCTCCGGAAAGGTGTGCGATCATCTTATCGTACCATATTGATGTGGCAGAGAGCGACGGCAAGACCGTCGGCGGTGTCGTCGGGCTGCGGCACTTCCCGCAACCTGAGCAGCCGCCTCATCATCTCCTGCACCTGGTGTTTGTCGGCACGCCCCGAACCGGTGACCGCCTGTTTGATCTGGTTGGGGGTGTACTCGGCGATCGGTATCTTGCGCTGCTCGGCGGCGAGGAGGAGGATGCCTCGCGCCTCGCTGACGCGCATAGCAGTCGTGACGTTTTTGGAGAAGAACAGTTTTTCCAGGACGACCCATGCGGGTTCGTACTCGTCGAAGAGTGCGGATACGCGCTCGTAGATCTCCAGCAGACGCTCGGGCTGACTGCGGTCGGCCGCGGTCTCGATACAGCCGTAGTCCAGCGGCACGGGGTACCGGCTGCCCTTCCTGAGGACGCCGTACCCGGTCCTCGCCACGCCGGGGTCAATACCGATCACGATCATGCTCAGCACGGAGTACTCCGTGCTCCTGGTTGATACGGTTTTTGCGAGGGGCGAAGCGCGAGAAGATTCTCATCTTTTTGCGCTCTCCGCCCCGGCCTTCCCGGCCAGGACGAAGAGGGCGGCGACGGCCAGGGCAAGGGCCGCCGGGACAGCGAACCCGGCCGCATATCCGACGCTCCCGATGACGATGCCGGCGACGAGAGGGCCTGAGGCATGGCCGATGTCCATGATCGAACCGAGCGCCCCGACCGAGGCGCCGAGTTCCTGGGTGCGGGCGACGTCGGCGACATAGGCGCCGGTGGAGACGGTGACCAGGGAGAGGGCGAGGCCGAAGAGGACTCCGATCGCCATCACCACCGGCACCGCGGCGGTGAGGGGGACGGCGGCGATGCACCCGGCGATCGCGAGGAGGCCGAGCACGATCTGCGCCCGCCGGCCGGTCCGGTCGGAGAGCGCCCCGAAGAAGGGTTTGGAGAGGGCGATGGCCAGCACCTGGAGGGCGAAGAGGAGGCCGATGAGGTACTCCTGCACCCCGATGCCGGTGAGGTACAGGGGGAGCCAGGTCTCGAAGATCCCGAAGGCGAAGTAGGTCGCCATCTCCACCAGCGCAGTGGAGAGGAGAAGACGATTTTTCCCGAAGCCCGCGAGGCGTTCGCCGAACTCGCCGAGGGTGACCCGGCTCTCGCCGCCCTCGGACGCCCTTCCTTCCTTGATCCCGAGGATGAGGAAGACGACCGGGAGCGAGGCGAGGAAGGCCGCGACATAGACGATGCGGTAGTTCAGGAGCCCGGCCGAGGCCGCGAAGAGCGAGATGAGGATGCCGCCCACGAGCGGGGCGATCGTCCTCCCGACGAGGGTGGCAGAGGAGTAGATGCCGCTCTTCTCTCCCTTCGCATCAGGGTAGGCCGAGTAGATCATCATCGCGGCGACCGGGCCGAGGATGGCGGTCGCGAGGCCGTGGAAGAACCTGACCGGGATGAGCCAGAGGGGGTCGACGACGAGGAGGTACAGGAGCGGGGCGGAGAGGAAGACGGCACCCGAGGCGATCAGAAGACGCCGCGGGCCGAGGCGGTCGGCCATCACTCCGACCGGGAAGGAGAAGAGGATCCCGGCCGCGGGGGAGACGAAGGCGATGAGGCCGATCATCGTCTCGTCCGCGCCGAGGGCGCTGGAGAAGAGGGGGAGCACGGGGTTTTTCGAGATGGTCGTGGAGAAGATCGCGAAGAACCCGATGATCGAGAGATAGGTGATGAGGGACGGGCCCGCCCGTCCGATTTTTGTCGGTTGCACCATGCCGGTCACCTGGTACCGGAAGATGGACACCGGCGAGCGATGAACCTATCGGGGACATGGTGATATACCGGGAGGTGCCAGAGGGACGGTGGTGACGGATATGGTTGTTGACGCCATTCCCCGGATCGTCGGTTTTGTCTATGCGATCGTTCTTGCCCCCGCCCTTATACTGCTCTGGCGCAGCGGACGGATCACGCGGCGGCGGGCGCTGCCTCTTCTCGCCGTCTCCGCCGTCCTCGGTTTTCTGATCTTCGCCCCGATGGCGCCGTACCAACTCCAACTCCTGGTCGCCGGCGACCTCGCAGGGCTCGACGCCCCCGTAGCCCTGGTCCTCGGAGGTCTCGCCTTCTTCGTTGTCGTGGCCCTCGTCGGGGGCAGAACCTTCTGCGGCCACCTCTGCCCCGTCGGCGCCGTCCAGGAAATTCTCTCCCTGGCCGGGTACGCACGGGTCGGCCGCACCAGAAAGAAGGAGACGATCGTCCTGCGGTCTGTAGTCTTCGCCGCCGTCCTCCTTGCCGGTCTCCTCTTCTCTGAAAATATCCTCGGTGCCCTGGGGCTGGAGGACTTCTTCTTCCTGAATGTAACTTCGGTCTCCTTCTTCGTCTTCGCCGCCCTGATGATCCTCGGCGTCGCGGTGTATCGACCTTTTTGCCGCGTCATCTGTCCGTACGGTGCGGTGCTCGCCCTCGCCGCCGCTCAGGCGCAGTACAGGTTCAGGAGGACCGACCTCTGCATCAAGTGCCGGAAGTGCGAGAAGGCCTGCCCGGTCGACGAGGCAAAAGAGAGCGACCGAAAGGTCGAGTGTTATATGTGCGGGAGGTGCGTCGAGGTCTGCCCGGTGGAGGGAGCGCTCCGCTATGCCAGACGGTAGATGACCGAGGGCGGCCCGGCCCCGGTCACTTCGCGTCCTTCATCCGGTACTCGGCGTCGTAGACCGTTCCCCCTCCCTGGCCCGGCGCCGCGGCCGCTTCCTGGTAGATGACGGTCCCGGCCTCCTGGAGGACGGCCTTGAGTCTCTCCACCTCCGACCTGACTGCGTCCATTTCCTTCCCGGCAAGGGCGCTCTTCAGGTCGGCGAGGGCCCCCTCGACCTTTTCTTTCGGCCCGGCACCCATCCTCTCCCCCAGATCGGCGAGGGTCTTTTCCGCGGTGTAGACAAGGGCGTCGGCCTCATTTCTTACCTCGGCCTCGTCCCGCCGTCTCTGGTCCTCGGCCTCGTACTCCTCCGCCTCCTTCACCATCCGGTCGATCTGGTCCCCGGGAAGTTTGGTCGAGGCGGTGATGGTCATCTGCTGCTCTTTGCCGGTGGCGCGGTCCTGTGCCGAGACCTTGAGGATGCCCGAGGCGTCGATGTCGAAGGTGACCTCGATCTGCGGGATGCCCCGCGGCGCAGGCGGGATGCCGACGAGGTTGAACTGGCCGAGGCTGGTGTCGTCCTGCGCCATCGGGCGTTCGCCCTGGAGGACGTTGATGGTCACCGCGGTCTGGAGGTCAGCGGCGGTGGTGAAGATCTGGCTCGTCCTGGTCGGGACCGTGGTGTTGCGCGGGATGAGGGCGGTTCTCACATGGCCGAGGGTCTCGATCCCGAGGGTGAGCGGGGTGACGTCCAGGAGGACCATGTCGGTGATCTCGCCGGCCAGGATCGCTCCCTGGACCGCCGCCCCGACGGCGACGCACTCCATCGGGTCGACGCCGTGCTCGGCCGGTCGGCCGGTCTTCTCCTCGACGAACTGCCTGACGACCGGCATCCTGGTCGGGCCGCCGACCAGGATCACCTTCCCGATCTCGTCCTTCGTCATCTTCGCATCGGCGAGGGCCTGCTCGAAGGGGGCGCCGCACCGCTCGATGATGGGCCCGACCAGGCCTTCGAGTTTTGCGCGGGTCAGTTTCATCACCAGGTGCTTCGGTCCCGCCGCCCCGCCGGTGATGTAGGGGAGGTTGATCTCGGTCTCAAGGACGGTCGAGAGTTCGATCTTCGCCCGTTCGGCCGCCTCTCTCAGGCGTTGCACCGCGATCCGGTCTTCGCGCAGGTCGATCCCCTCCTGCCGTTTGAACTCGTCGGCGATCCAGTCGATGACGGCGTCGTCCATGTCGGTGCCGCCGAGATGGGTGTCGCCCGCGGTCGCGAGCACCCGGAACGTCCCTTCACCGAACTCCATCACCGTGACGTCCAGGGTACCGCCGCCGAAGTCGAAGACCAGGATCTTCTGCTCGCCCCCCCTGTCCAGGCCGTATGCCATCGAGGCGGCGGTCGGTTCGTTGATGAGCCGCACCACCTCCAGACCCGCGATGGTCCCGGCGTCCTTCGTTGCCGTCCGCTGGTTGTCGTCGAAGTAGGCCGGGACGGTGATCACCGCCTTCGTCACCGGTTCGCCCAGGAAGGCCTCGGCGTCCCGTCTGATCTTTTTGAGGAGGAAGGCGGAGATCTGCTGGGGCGTGTAGTCGGTGCCGTAGATGTGGTAGATGTGGTCGGTCCCCATCTTCCGCTTTGCCGCCATCACCGTCCCCTCCGGGTTGGTGACCACCTGCCGCCGGGCCGGTTCGCCGACGAGCACCTGTCCGTCTTTCGTGAAGGCGACGTACGACGGGAACATCTTCCCCGCCCAGGTCGCCCCCTCTGCGGACGGGACGATCGTCGGTTTCCCGCCGATCATCACCGCCGCCTGACTGTTCGAGGTTCCGAGATCGATCCCGATGATCTTCTGGTCTGACATGGCCACATCCCCCTGTTGGTATGCCGTCTTCGGGTGCTCTGGAGAGATAAGGGTTGCTGGGGCGGGGGAAGAGACGGCGCATCGTCTCCCGAAATCGCGCCGATTTCCACGCGATTCTCCAGGCCATCTCTCCCGCGTGGCAGAAGGAACCGGATAGATTCTATCACCTCCAATCATATCGGCCCTCAGCGAGCGATTATACCCTCTGCATTTCAGAGCATCCGACAAACAGACCCCATTTTCCCGGCATCTCAAAAAAGGCCAAAACTATCGCTGATCAAAGCGGCCGATCGCAAAACGGAGGGCAAATCAGCGGCATAAGGGTCGGTAAGGGGGCAGCCCCGCCACCCCCGCCCGTCCGGGCACAACCATAATGAACCGGGGAGGGAGAGATCTCCACATCAGCACCGGAGAGACGGCATCCATGAACGAGAAAAATGAACCGCCCGACGTCGGGTACGTGACCGCGAACGGGATCAGGATCGGCTACCGGGAGTACGGGAGCGGCGCACCCCTGCTCCTGATCGCGGGATACACGGGGAGGATGGACGACTGGGACCCCCGGATCATCACGGCCCTTGCCGCGGGCTTCAGGGTGATCGTCTTCGACAACCGCGGCATGGGGGAGACGGGGTCTGACGGGAGGCCTTTCTCCATCGAACTCTTCGCGGAGGACACCCGCGCCTTCCTCGACACCCTCGGGATCGCGCGGGCGCATATCTGCGGCCACTCGATGGGATCGTTCGTCGCGCAGGAACTCGCGATCCGCCACCCCGAACGCGTGGACGGACTCGTCCTCGCCTCGACCCTCCCTGCGATCGATTCCGATCGCCACACCGCCCTCACGGCATTCCTCGGCGAGATCGCGGAGGACACCGCCTCCGTCGACCTCACCCTCAGGAGATTGTACGGGGCGGCGTACGCGGCCCGGCATCCTGAACTGGCCGCGGTCCTCAGGATGAACCTGACATTTCTGCACACCTCCGGCCTCTTCGATCCCGCATCGATACGCGGGCAGGAGCAGGCGATCCTCTCGTGGCCGGGAAGCGCCGGGCGCCTGGACCGGATCAGGGCGGACACGATGGTCCTCGTCGGGACCGACGACGAACTCAGCCCGCCGGAAGATGCGGTCAGGGTGGCGGCCGGGATACCGGGGTGCTGGCTCATTCAGGTCCGCGGCGCCGGGCACGACCTCTTCTTCCAGGCCCCCGACCTCTGCGCAGAGGTGATCAGGATGGTGCTCTCTTCACCGGGGCTCACGCCTCTTCCCAATCATAACCCCGGCGGTAGCGCGATCCCTCCTCCACCGCCTTCCCCAGGGCCAGCAGGTCGGCAAGGGCCTCGGTGACCTCCTCCTCGGCGGCCCGGATCTCGTACCGGCGGGCGAGCGCCGCCCTGATCTCCGCCGTGGTGAGGGGCTCTTCCAGGAGCACCTTCTCGGTGAAGCCCGTCAGGTCCTCGTGGAGCGCCCACGGATAGACCACCCACCGCCACCCGGCAAGATATTCGGCATAATAGTCGGGATCGAAGGAGGAGGTGTGCTTGTGCTGGAGCACGCCGGTCCTCACCTCCCGCGGCCCGAACTCCTCCACGTACCAGACCGCACGCTGGAGGGTCTCGCCCGTATCGGTGATGTCGTCGACGATGAGCACCGAAAGGTCTCCGACATCGGTCGCCAGCGGGTAGCGGACCACCGCCTCCTTCTTCTTTCTCGCCGCGATCCCCCAGTGCTCGATCTTGATGCTGGTCAGGGTGTCGATGAGCAGACGGTCGCAGACGATCCTGGCCGGGACATACCCGCCGCGGCCGATGGCGATCACCAGGTCCGGGCGATAGTCCGCGGCCCGCACCTTCGCCGCGAGGGCACGGGAGAGGCGGACGGCGTGGTCCCAGGCGACGAGATCGCAGGTGAATGATTCGGGGATCATGAATCCCCGGAGGGCGTGCGGGGATATAAAACCGGGGCATGGAGGGGAAGGGGGCGCCCGGGGTGCCGGTCACCCTGCCTGCGTTCGATCCCGGGGAGGTCGAGCGCCTTCTCAAGCAACTCGAAAAAGAGGTGGAGAGCGGCGAGACGATCGAGGAGGTGAAGACCAGATCTGTTTCAAAGGCCCCGCGATCTTTTTTCGGCACGGATACGATTTTTCCCGGTTCAGGAAAAATTCCTGCCTCTTATCGGATCTTCCTGAAGTGATACCACTCTCTGACGTGCTCGTTGAAGTAGGTCCCGTGGGAAGGGGCCGCCATCAACTCCCGATAGACCGGCTCCGGGACGTCGGAGTACTGGTAGAGAGAACCGTTCGTGAACTCGATCTCCAGGGTGCCGGAGAGAGCACTGTATCCGACCGATTTGATGGTGCCGGAGGTGACGGTTTGGCGCAACATGGATCTGCCTCTAGCGTGTCTGTTGATATACTGTTCTATTTGAGGTATCGAGCCTCAACAAGCAAGGTGCATGGTTTCTCGGGGCAACTAACTCAGTCCATATCCGGTGTGTCGGTGCAGCCCGCGAAGGCGACAACGACGACGACCATCACGACCGCCGCGAAGATGAATTTCTTCTGTACCACACCATACCCCTCCGTTCATCCGCCGGATTGGGATGGAAAGATGATAAGAACGATCCCGGATGCAGAACCTCCGGATTTCCACCGCCGGAGATTTTATACATCCGGGACTTTGAATCCTCTGTACGGTGAACGATGAAAAGGAGCGTCTATTTCTTCGCATGTCCTGCTTTTGCCGACTGGGAACCGCCGCTTGCGGTCTCCATGATCTCTGATACGAACGAATTCCCGAAAAAAAGAAGTTACAGGGTGATCACCTTCGGGCTTTCGAAAGATCCGGTCTCGTCGCTCGGCGGGATCACGGTCCTCCCGGACGTCGACGTCGACGGGGTCGACCTTGCGGATGCGGCGATGGTGATCCTGCCCGGGTCGTCATTCTACGAAAATCACGACCCTGTTGAACTGTTCCCTCTGATCAGGGAGTGCGTACGGCACAAGATCCCCGTAGCGGCGATCTGCGGCGGGACGCTCTTCCTCGCACGGCACGGTTTTCTGGACGACGTCCGCCACACCAGTTGCGGTCCAGAGTGGCTGAAGGAGCACGCTCCCGACTATCGCGGGGAGGTGCATTACGTTCATGCGCCGGGCGTCGCCGACGGCGGCATCATCACGGCAAATCCCTTCGGTTTCGTGGAGTTTGCCGCCGAGATCATCAGGGCGCTGGACGTGTTCCCACCAGAATATCTCGAATTCTGGGTGCGCACCATCAAGACCGGCTACCTGAACGTCGATTCGGTCGACCCGACGGCGGGAAAGATGAATGAGTGAGGGGTGGCGGGGCGGCGGCGACCTCTGGCGCGGCAAGCCCGAGACTCCTGTCCGTCGTCACCTTTCCTCTCTCTCGATGAACTCCCTGATCTCGGCGGTCGCACGTTCCCCTTCGGGCGTGTCCTCGACGACGAAGAAGATCGTCCCGGCAAGGAGGGCCGCACCCCCGGCCGCCAGGACCGGGAGGGGAAGCGTAACGAGCATGAGGATGCATGAGCCCGCACCGACCAGGGGGATGAGAGGGCCGAACGGGATCCTGAAGTAGGTCCGATCGCCGGGGACGGGCCTGTGCCCGAGGGTGAGGATGACGGCGCTGATGTTGACGAGGCCCATCGAGACGAGAGCGACGGTGTTGGTGAGGTCGACGATCACCCCGAGGTTCCCGAGGAGGATCAGCCCGGCCGCGACGCCTGCCGAAAGGAGCACGGCGTTTGCCGGTTGTTCGCCCTTGAGGGCAGCAAAACGTCCGGGGATCTGCTTTTCGGCCGCCATCGTGAGGATCACCCTGGACCCCCCGATGATGTTGGCGTTCGCGGCCGAGAGCGTGGAAAAGATCGCCCCGATAGCGACGATCGTCCCGCCCCACCCGCCGAAGAAGACGACCGCGGCGTCGAAGAGGCTGCTGTCGCCGTACGCCGGGAGATGGGCGGCGAGGAGGGCGACCTCGACGCCGCAGTAGATCACGGCGACGATCCCGATCGAGGCGAGGGTGGCGAGGGGAACGACCCGCGCCGAACTTTTGATCTCGCCGCCCATCATCGCCACGACCTGGAAACCGAGATAGGCGAAGAAGACCATCGCGACACCGTCGAGCATCGCCCCGGTCCCGTGCGGGAAGAAAGGCGTGAAGTCGGCGGGGGTGAGATTGATCACCCCGACGGCCGCCACCAGGAGGAGGACGACGATCTTCGCCGCCACCAGGGCCACCTCGGCCCGGCCGGCCTCGGCGGTGCTCCTGAGGTTGAGGAGGGTGAGCAGGACGAGACCGACGAGGGCGGCGATCCTGGGGTCGAAAGCGGTGCCGAGAAGGCGGTTTGCATAGATCCCGAGACCGAGAAGGACGAAGGCCGAGGCGATGGTGACGCTGATGTACATTCCCCATCCGGCAAGAAAACCCGGATACGGCCCGAGCATGTGGTGGGCATAGAGATATCCGCCGCCGTCGCCGGGGCAGATGCTCGCAAGGACGGCATAGGATAGACCGGTGAAGGCGACGAGGATCCCGCAGAGGAGATAGGACAGAACGGCCGCGGGTCCGGCCGTCTGGACCATGAGACCCGAGAGGACGAAGACCCCGGCCCCGACCATGTTTCCGACCGCAAAGGCGACCGCGGTGCCTGCGCTGAGCCCCCCGCTGCGGGTGTAGCCGTCGGCCATCAGGTGGTTCTCGCATCTCCCCGTTAAAAAAGTGATCCTCAGATGGAGAGGAGAGAGGGGACGGCGGTCAGTTCCTCCTCTCTCCTCAAAGAGTGATATATTCCATCCGCCCGCCCGACGACGCACCCGACTCATTTTCAAAACGCATACCGCAACCCTGGATGGCCCCGATGGATCTGACCTGCCGGTCGGCCGAGAAGATCACCTTTCTCCGCGACACGGCGGACCTCAACGTTGTATTACACGGCATATCCGTGACGTAAAGAATGAGGGGAAGGGCCGGGGAGCCGCCAGCCCCCCGCAGAGATAGCCGCCCAGAGTATTTTTACAGGGTCAACAAAGAGGAAAAGCCATATCATCTCACGCGTATCACTCCATCAATAGCCAGGAGGAAGAGAGGGAATGCACCGAACCGTAGCAGAAAAAATACCGGAGATAACAGAGATCTGCAGGACGCACCGCGTCAAAACGCTCGAACTCTTCGGGTCGGCGGCCGGGGAGGGGTTCGACCCCGCTACGAGCGACCTCGATTTTGTCGTCGAGTTCGAGGCCATGTCGCCGGCCGAACACGCCGACATCTATCTCGACCTCGCCCGTGATCTCGAAGCACTCTTCGCCCGTCCCGTCGACCTGGTGGAGATGGCGCCCATCAAAAATCCCTATTTCAGAAAGGCGGTGGAAGAGTCCAGGGTCCCCGTATATGCCGCCCCATGAGATCAGGAAGTACCTCTACGATGTGGCCGCGGCCTCAGATCTGATCACATCATTTGTTGATGGGAAAAACTTCGACGATTACCGGAACGACTCGATGCTCCGCTCCGCAGTTGAGCGCCAGTTCGAGATCATCGGGGAAGCGCTGAACCAGGCGGTCAAAAGATATCCCGATCTGAAAGATGAGATCCCCGACGCTTCCCGCATCATATCGTTCAGGAACCGGCTCATCCACGGGTATGCCACGGTCTCGGACGAGGTCGTGTGGGGTATCGTCGAAAAGTACCTGCCTCCTCTCCGAAAACAGGTGAAGATGATGCTGGAAGGATCGTCCTGAACCATCCCGCGGGGGACGCCTTCATCCCCCCTCCGACCGACTCCCTGCCACGCGGTACACCGAAGGCAGGATCGGCCGGGTCTTCTCTCTCCGGATCGACGACGGCGAGGACATCCTCGAAGAACTCACCCGCTTTGCCGGGGAGAAGGGGATCGCCTGCGGCATGGTCCAGGTGCTCGGGGCGCTGAGGCCGGTCTTCCCCCCCGTCCCCCATGTGGAGAAGGTCGCCGCGGGCGGGGGGTCTCCGGGAGCGTGCGGCTGTCTACCTCGTCGTGAAGGCGGTCATCGTGGAGCTCGTCGGGATGGCGGCCGGACAGGCGTGCACCTCCCGGTCTTCGGAAGAGGGTGAGGGGTTCGCCGGTCCCGTCGACAGGGGGAGAGGTCTGATCATGAGACTCTCTCCGGGCCGACAGGGGAATGACACACCGCGCACCGTACGGCAATCCCGTGCCGTTGCTCACCATATAAATTCCGATATGGACAGTTATGCCGATATGAGAATCCGAAATCATATATATGATCAAATTGCTCTCATAAAAATGAGCAATCATCAAAATACCACTTCTTTACGTATAATAGGGATAATTATTGCAGCTTTTTTGCTTTTTGTCGGCACGACGAGCGCTGCCGTCCCCGCGGCATCATTCACCGCCGCACCGACGGAGGGCGTCGCACCTCTCACCGTCGCCTTCACCGACACCTCCGACGGCGACCCGACCGGGCAGGCGTGGTTCTTCGGCGACGAGGACTACACGCAGGCCTGGACACCTCTGCCCGACGCCGGGTGGTCGGCGCGGAGTTTCCCTGCGACGGTCGCACTGCCCGACGGCACCATTGTCCTCATGGGCGGCTGTGAATGGCCCGCCTACACAAACGACACCTGGAAGTCGACAGACGGCGGCAGGACCTGGACGGAGGTGAACGCGAGTTCAGGGTGGACGGCACGGTCCGGCCATACCACCGTCGCCCTCCCCGACGGCACTATCGTCCTCATGGGCGGTTTCGACGGCACCGCCGAACGGAACGACACCTGGATCTCGACCGATAGGGGCGTCACCTGGGAGCAGGTGAACGCGAGTTCGGGGTGGACGGCGCGGCAGGCCCATACCGCCGTCGCCCTCCCCGACGGCACTATCGTCCTCATGGGCGGTTTTGACGGCACCGGCTTCGTGAACGACGTCTGGCGGTCGGAGGACGGCGGCGTTACGTGGACGAAGCTGCCCGACGCAGGGTGGTCAAAAAGGATGTACCCTGAGAGCGTCGCCATGCCCGACGGCAGCATCATCCTCATGGGCGGTGCCAGCGGCGGTCCCACCGGCGGACTCTGCAATGACACCTGGCGATCGGAGGACGGCGGCAGGACCTGGACGGAGTTGCCCCGCGCCGGGTGGACGGGACGGATGTACCCCGAGAGCGTCGCCATGCCCGACGGCAGCGTCCTCCTGATGGGAGGGTACGACGGCGGGTATACGAACGATGTCTGGCGGTCGACCGATGACGGCGCCACCTGGACACAGGTGCCCGATGCCGGGTGGATGGGACGGAGCGGCCACACCTCCGTCGCCATGCCCGACGGGAGCGTCGTCGTCATGGGCGGTTCCGACGGCACCGATAAAAACGACGTCTGGCAGTTCGGGCCCGCTGGGTCGACCGACCAGAACCCCACGCACACCTACGAGGTCGCAGGCACCTACACGGTGACTTTGCAGGCGTTCAACGCCGACGGTCCGGCGCGGGCGACCGGGACGGTCACGGTCGCGGCATGTGTCCCGCCGACGGCGGCGTTCACCGGCACGCCGCTGTCCGGCACCGCACCCCTCACCGTCTGCTTCACCGACGCCTCGACCGGCGACCCGACCGGGCGGACCTGGTTCTTCGGCGACGAGGACTACACGGAGGCCTGGACACAGCTCCCTGATGCCGCGTGGCCGGCACGGATCTGTTTCAGCAGCGTGGCGACGCCCGACGGCACCATCATCATCATGGGCGGGTGGGACGAGACCACCAATCTGAACGACGTCTGGCGGTCGGCCGATGGCGGCGCGACCTGGACGAAAGCGGGGGATGCCCGGTGGTCAGCACGGTCCCATCACGCGGCCGTCGCCCTGCCCGACGGGAGCGTCGTCGTCATGGGCGGTTCCGACGCCGCAAGCCTGAACGACACCTGGATCTCGACGGATAAAGGCAGGACATGGACGCTCCAGAACGCGAGTTCAGGGTGGACGGCACGGGGAGACCCGGCCGTCGTCGCGCTTGCCGACGGGAGCATCGTCCTGATGGGCGGTTCCGATCCCTGGTGGAAGAACGACACCTGGATCTCGACCGACAGGGGCATGACCTGGACGATGCAGAACGCGAGTTCGGGGTGGACGGGACGGACCTTCCACAGCAGCGTCGCCATGCCTGACGGGAGCATCATCCTCACGGGAGGTCTCGACGGCACCGCCCGCCTGAACGACACGTGGCGCTCGACCGATGAAGGCGTTACCTGGACGCTGATGAACGGGAGTTCGGGGTGGGCCGGACGGACCTCCCACAGCATGGTCGCCATGCCCGACGGGAGCGTCCTCCTCATGGGCGGGTGGAACGGCACGCCTCTCCACGACGCCTGGCGGTCGACGGACAACGGCGCAACCTGGACGAGACTGCCCGATGCCGCGTGGGCGGGACGGTATTATCACGCCAGCGTCGCCCTGCCGGACGGGAGCGTCGTCGTCATGGGCGGTCTCGATGACGACGCCCGCCTGAACGATGTCTGGCGTCTCCGGCCCGCAGAATCAGGGCAGAACCCCACGCACACGTACACGACGCCGGGCACCTATACGGTCACGTTCCAGGCGTTCAATGCCGGCGGGTACGACCGCGAACAAAAGACTGTCACGGTCAGGGTGCCATCGTCGGGCGGCGGCGACGGTGACGACTCGTGGACGGCACCGGCGGCGCAGTCGCTCACCTCACGCGACGTGACCGTGAGCGGGAGATCGGCCGTGAGCCGGGTCAACGTCACCGGCACCGGGACCTCCGGGATCATCGTCACGGCCACCGTCCTCTCCGCACCGCCCGCCGGCGTCCCGCCGGTGCCGGGCAGCGTCCTCGAGTACGTCGATCTCGTGCCGGCCCGGTACACGAACATCACCGGGGCGACGGTCACCTTCACGGTCCCGGTCGCATGGATGGAGGAGCACCGCCTCTCCCCGGCCGACGTCGTGCTGTACCACTATGCCAACGCCACCTGGAACGCCCTGCCGACGACGGCCGGGGCGACCGCGGACGGGGGGGTCACCTTCACGGCGACGAGTCCGGGCTTCTCCCTCTACGCGATCTCCGGAGTAGCGGAAGTCCCGGCAGAACCGACAACAATCCCGACACCGGCGGCGACGGCCTCGCCCGCGACGCCGGTGACGACCGCGGAGGAGACCACGGCCGTGCCGACGACGCAGCAGGCGGCGCCCGCTCTCCCCCTGGCGGCGATCGCGGTCGGCGGCGGGTTCCTCCTCAGGCGCCGGCGGATACAGCGGTAGAACCGGGTGCCCTTCCGCGAGTATGATTCATTCCTTTTTTTCCGCACTGCGGCGTCACCACACCGCCCCGAGGATCATCCCGCCCGCATACACCACCATCGCCAGGTGAAAGAGGGGGAGCACCCGCATCGCGGCCTCCGGCGTCGGCCCTCTGAGGATGACGACGTTCGCGACGAGGAGCATGGCAAACCCGACGAGCAGTCCGGCCCGCGCCGTCGGGCCAAGCACCCCGGCGAAGAGGAGGGCCGCACCGCCGTGGAGCGCGGTGAACCCGGCGATCCAGTGGGCCGTCCCCCGCGTTCCGTACAGCACGGTGACCGTCCGCATCCCCCTGGCGTGATCGTTTTCCACGTCGACAAGGTCGTTTGCGCCGAGGTGGGCGAGGGCGTAGGGGTAGAAGAAGAGGAAGTAGAGGAGGGCGGTGAGGTCGGGCGTCCCGGCGACAAGGTAGCCCGCGACCGGGAAGAGGGCGAAGTCGGTTCGCCCGACGACCTGGGCGATGGGGAATGTCTGGTCCCGCTTCTTCACCTGGTAGAAGACCTCGACGGCAAAACTGTAGCCCATGATGGCGGCCACCCAGAGGGAGTGGGGGTACGGTAGCGTGGCGATGAGGAGGAGCGCGAGAAGGCCGAGGATGAGGAAGAGGCCGAGGGCGTGCGTCGCGGGGATCTCTCCGGCCGCAAGGGGCCGCGTCCCGAAGAGCCGCCAGTACCGGGTCAGTCGCCCTTCGACGTCTTTTGTGTCGCGTTCGCGGTCAACGTAGTCGTTGAGCACCATCCCGGCCTCGAAGCCGAAGAGGCCGATGAGGGCGGCGGTGACGACGAGGGGCCAGGAGAAGTTTTGGTACGCGGTGAAGGCGAGGAAGAGGCCTGAGCAGAAGAGGAGCGGCCAGGCGAAGGCGAAGTGGATGCGCAGGAGGTCGGCGTAGGCGCGGAGGGTCATGGGGGGTTCCTCCGGTGGGGTTCGCGGGTGATGGGTGTTTTTTGGATGGGTGTTTTCATAGGACTTCGGGTCAGGGGTTCATCTTTCCTTATGGGTTTTATTGTCTTGTGGTTGATCCTGGGGGTGGGATGGGGTGTGGAGGAGGAGAGTGTCACAGCGGATGGGGAGCGGGCGTGGTGAACGGCATGATCCCGGGTGATGAGGTCACAGATGAAGGCTTTGGGGATCATCGGATAAATGAATTACAGAATTCCCGGTAAACGGTGCCTCGATCCAGGCAAATTTTTAAGTCCCGGGTTCCTTTGAGATCTGCCTCTAGACAAAATGGCCAATCGTATCGCTTAAAAAATAAAATAACCTGCCCCACAACATAGAAAATCCGATCATCCATAGAATAGAAACAATTCCCTTTTAAATATCAAAAACAAAATCCAGACTATTATCTAATAACGGTGATCTTTTGTCTACCGAAGATAACAAAAAAGACCTACAGGAAATACTGGGAGAATATGCAGACCCCAGGCCCTCTGCACTGATAGAGTCACTGAGGGCCTTTGGATATGATCTAAAAACATCCATTGCGGATCTGATTGACAACAGCATATCAGCACATGCAAAAAATATCTATGTTGATTTTTATTATAACGGCTTCGATTCATCCGTTACCATCACAGATGACGGCATCGGAATGACGCTTGAAGGTCTTGTCAATGCCATGAGGCCCGGTTCCTTCAGTCCGCTTGAGGTCAGAAAACCTGAAGATCTTGGGAGATTTGGTCTGGGCTTAAAAACGGCCTCATTTTCCCAGTGTCGGCGGACAACAGTTTTTTCAAAAATAGAAGGATCTACTGGCAATGCCAGAACATGGGATCTTGACACGGTAATTGCAGGAAACAAATGGCAACTTATTATACCTAATTCATCTGGTGAGATCAGAGAATTTTCAAGAATCAGAAATTTTAATTCAGGAACTGTGGTATTATGGGAAAAAACAGACCGAATATCGTCCGGAATGGAAACCGAATGCGCAAATGATCTCAACCGTTTCAACGATATGATCGATGAGGTTTCTGAACATCTTTCAATGACATTTCACAGATTCCTGGAGGGACACGGGAAAATAAACATATTCATAAATGGAAATCCAGTAGAGCCCTGGGATCCATTTCTGTCATCACATCCCTCAACCCAGGAAATTACAGATGAACCCATTCCCCTAAGCAAAGAAATTGTTAATATTACGCCTTATGTCCTCCCCCACCATTCAAGAATCACCGATGAAGAGCATGAAAGATCTTCAGGACCTAAAGGATGGAACGATCAGCAGGGATTCTACATATACCGCAACAGAAGGCTTCTCGTATCAGGAAGCTGGCTTAATCTTGGATTTAAAAAGGAAGAACATTACAAACTCGCGAGAATAAAGGTTGACATTCCTAATTCACTTGATAGCCAGTGGCAGATTGATGTAAAAAAGGCAGTTGCCCGTCCCCCCCCACAGATAAGAGATGATCTCAAAAGGCTGGCAAGACTGACCCGTAAAAGGGCATCGGACATATACCGGCACAGAGGAAAAATCATTGCAAGAACACAGTCTGGAAATGATACATTCATGTGGGAAATAATAACGAAAAACAGAAAACCCACATACAAAATCAACAGAAAACATCCGCTTGTCAGTGATCTCCTGAATGACGATTCAGTGAATCACACAAAAATCAGACAGTTATTAAAAGGCATTGAGGAGACCGTTCCTATCAGTGCAATAATACTGAAAAATTCTGAGAATCCAGACAGTATTTCAGCACCTTTTGAGCATTCCAGCGAAGATGAGATTTATGGATACATTGATGTATTCTATTTGGCTTTGAAAAAAAGAGGTTTTACGGATTCGGCTATCCTGGAAAAACTCAGATTTCACGAAGAATTCAGGGATTATCAGGATCTGATTGACATCTACTTTGAAAAGAGGCGTAAAAATGAATGATGTAAAGAGAGGCACAAAACTGGTTCGAGATCTGATCGAGGATAAAATAAAGGAAGGTTTGCTTAAAAGAGAAGATATTGCAGAAGCAATTGAGGACTTAATGCCTGTCCTGAAAAAAATGTTTGACTGGGACGAGGGAAAAATAAGGGATACACTCCAACGTGAAGTAGAAAGCCAGACAAATACCTGGCTTGTGGAAAACGCTGCGGTTCTTGAAAATGATGAAAACCACGCTCCATGGCTTGATGATAAACGTGGTAAACTGAACTGGGAGTTCTGGAACAGTTATATTGAGTACCTTCAGGATAAGGGGTGGAGCGGCACCCTGATAGAAAATCTTGACAATACAACAGATAATATCCTCAGGAGACTTGAAGATCCAGTTCGAGAAGGGAACTGGGATCGCCGTGGAATGGTTGTCGGTGAGATACAATCCGGAAAAACCTCAAATTATATCGGGCTTGCATGTAAGGCATTTGATGCAGAATATAAACTGGTAATAATTCTCGCAGGCATACACAACAGTCTTAGAAGTCAGACACAGATACGTGTCAATGAGGGTATTATAGGGAGCAATACCATTTCAGGGATAGATGATCCTGACTCACAAAAAAGAACAGGAGTTGGACTACTTCCGGGCTATGATTATAAGAAGAGACCCGGAACCCTGACTTCTATCGAAGACAATGGCGATTTTTCAAAAAAGGTCATGAAAAGCGCCGGCATAAAACCTGGCCAGATGCCATTGATTCTGGTTGTCAAAAAAAATGTGACATCACTTAAAAATATAAAAAACTGGGCCCTTTCCGAGGCGCAACGTGTTGAAACAGGGGAAAAAATTCTCCGGGATGTACCTCTTCTTCTGATAGATGATGAGGCTGACAACGCCTCAATAGATACAAATAAGATCCCCGATGCTGAACCAGATGAAGAGTCAGATGAGGAGTATGAACCGACAAGGATAAATGGACTAATAAGAGGAATTCTTCACAGTTTTGAAAAATCTTCATATGTTGGATATACCGCAACACCCTTTGCAAATATATTCATATATCCCGTTAAATACCTCACAAAGTACGGAAGAGATCTGTTCCCGAGGAATTTTATCATCAGTCTTCCCACCCCTTCAAATTATATAGGTCCTGAAAAAGTATTCGGTTTCGATGACGACCCGGAGACCGGCATTGAAGGGCAGGACGGGCTCCCACTTGTAATCCCAGTACATGACAGCGCGGATTACATACCTTCAATTCATAAAAGTGATCATTATATCAGTGAAATTCCTGAATCCCTCAAAAAAGCGGTAAAATATTTTATTCTTTCCTGTACTGCAAGAACAGTCCGTGGACATCCGAATGAACATAATTCCATGCTTGTACATGTTACAAGATATATCAATGTGCAAACACGAATAGGAGTATTGGTGGAATCAGAGCTCAGAGCAGTTCAACAGAAACTAAAATACGGAACCGGCCGGAACTCCGAGAATATTCTTGAAGAATTCCATGAGATATGGGAGACAGATTTTGTCCCGGTTACAAGGACTGTTATAGAAAAAACAGGCGATGCTGCAATCTCCGAAGTGTCCTGGGATGAAATAAAAGAGCATATTGTCCCTGTGGCATTAAAAATACGGATAATCATTGCAAACAGTTCTTCAAAAGACGTTCTTGAGTATAGAAACCATGAGAAAGTCGGGCTATCAGCGATCATAATTGGAGGAGACAGACTATCCCGAGGGCTGACACTTGAAGGTCTTACGATCAGTTACTATCTCCGTTCAACCCATATGTACGATACTCTTATGCAGATGGGAAGGTGGTTTGGTTATCGTCCCGGATATCTTGACCTCTGCCGGATTTTTACAACAAGCGAACTGATAGAATGTTACCGCCATATAGCCCTTGCAGGAAAGGAACTGCGTGAAGAATTTATTCATATGGCAGACACAGGCGCAACCCCTGAGGACTACGGCCTGCGGGTACGAACGCACCCGGGAAATATGATAGTTACAAGCGTTAACAAGATGCGTTACGGTGAAAAGATGAGGCTTTCGTATGCCGGAACAGTCAGCGAAAGTGTGGTGTATTTTAGAGACAGGAATCAAAATGAGAAAAACATAAAATCAACAGGGGATTTCATTACAGAACTTAACAGTGGCAGGGATTTCAGTAATATGAAAAAATATTACCTCTGGAGAAATATTCCCGCTGAAGATGTCATATCATATATGGACTCCATTAAGACACATCCGCATTCATATAAGGCAAATTCGTCCCTGATATCAAAATATATTAAAAAGGCATCGGCAAAGGGTGAACTAACCTCATGGACCATTGTACTGATGAACAGCGGAAACGGGGATAAAATAAAAATCGGGGATTACGAGGTAAAATCAGTAATCCGTTCACGTCTCAACACTGAAGACACATCTTCGGATAAGTATACAATACGCCGTCTGATATCAACCCGTGACGAATGGCTCGATATGGATGAACCAGTCCGGAAAAACATCATGGCCATGACAGTGGAAGCCTGGAAAAATGGGAAAATAAAATCAAAAGAAGCACCAGAGATCCCTTCGGGCAGGATTATTCGCGAAAAAAGGGATAAATCAAGCGGACTGCTTCTCATATATCCTGTTGATCTTCGTGAGGGCAATAAAATACTTGTCCACACTACTGGATTTGCGGTAAGTTTTCCATACAGCAAAACCGCTCCAGACATTGAATACATCGTAAACAAGATCTACTGGGATAATGAGGTTCTTGATGGAGGATATTGATTCAGTCTGGAACATTCTCTGTTCCGATGCAAAATCCGGGCACTTACAGGGAACTGCACGCCGTCTTCTCAACCCCGAAGGATGTTGTCCCGTGTATGCAGGCGTAAGATCTTCTGACCTTTCAAGGATAATTTTTTTTAATGTAGGTAAGGAAAATCTTCCGTCCAGAAATAGATTTTCTCAGACCCGCGCAATGGAGGTATATTCAGGGAAAATCCCCGGGGATAATTCATATGCAGTGTGCCTCATTCTCAGAGATAAGAGTTTTTCGGATCTCTTCTCAGTACTGGCAGTAGATATTGTCAGTGAGATTCAGGATGAACCGGGTGAAAAAGCAGCAGTAAAGAGATTTGTCCGGAGAATTAATACCTGGATATCATTCTTCGAAAAATTCGGCAATTCGGGGCTTACACCTGAAAAGGTAAGGGGCCTTTATGGTGAATTATGGTTCATAAGACAATACCTTCTTTCCAGCAAGGATCGTTATAAAAAAATAAGAGGCTGGACAGGTCCAGATGGTACACCGCATGATTTTCAGTTTGGAAAAACCGCTTTTGAAGTAAAGACAACTGCAACAAAAAAACCGTGGAAAGTCAAAATCTCCAATGAAATACAACTTGATGATTCAGGAATCGAAAATCTCTTTCTCTATCACCTGGCACTGAGAGAGATCGAAGGGGGCGCTCCGACACTTCCAGACCTTGTCGATGAAATACTGGATAATTTAAAATATACTCCTGAGATCCGTGGATATTTATTGGATATGCTGTTAAAAGCAGGTTATATGGAGGCTCAAAAAGATCATTATATCCATAAAGGATTTATAATATATGAAGAAAATTTTTATAGAATCTGTGATGGATTTCCAAGGCTTACAGGCAAGGATCTCCCTGAGGGAACCGGAGATATTAATTATAGTGTCTCTCTGGCATCTGCAGGCAGTTTTATAACCGAAAAAGAAAAGATAGACAATATATTGGGGAAATTAAGTAATGATATTTAATCTGACTCATCTCAACTCATTCTGCAGCGACTTCAGACAGGATGTCATCAGGGGATCTGAAGAGGACGGGAGCACACATGAGGACAAATTCACCGAACTCATAATGGATGCACTCGAAGAGGCAGATGAGACAGAAAATGCCGTGGTCTGTTACCACAAAAAGACCGGAATAAAGGTAAACGGTTATGGAGTAAATGATTCCGGCGACATTCTGGATCTATTTATCTCAGAATATTCCGGCCAGTCGCCACCGGGCAGCATTCCTAAATCCGACATTAGATTGGCATTCAGACGTGTTGAAAAATTCTTTGAAAAATGTCTGGATGGTTACTACAGATCTCTTGAAGAAGCACAGCCGGTCTATGATCTTTCAGACAGAATATACAGATTCAGCAGTGAATTAAGAAAAATAAGATTTTTTCTTCTGACTGATAAAACATCAAGACTTGAAGAGATTAAAGACAAGGAACAGGGAGATTTTGTATATACATACCAGGTGTGGGATATCAACAGGTATCACAAACTTGTTAGTTCAGGAAGAAGCAGGGAATCCATAATAATAAAAATAAAGGAAGATTTTGACAGCTCTCTGCCCTGCCTGGATGAAGGCGGTAAAAATCCAGTTTATACCTCTTATCTTGCAGTAATACCCGGGAAGACACTTGTTAGCCTGTACGATGAATACGGCCCAAGACTGCTTGAAAGGAATGTACGATCATACCTTCAGGTAAGAGGAAAGGTCAATAAAGGCATCCGGAACACTGTTCTAAACGATCCTGAAATGTTTCTTGCATACAACAACGGTCTTTCAACCACTGCCGAAGAGGTAACAACAGAAGTTATCGGAGGCAGGACATACATTACAGAGATTCGCGATTTTCAGATTGTCAACGGTGCACAGACCACCGCAACAATACATGATACATATGTGAAGAACAAAGATAAGGTTGATCTTCAGTATATTAATATTCCCATGAAACTGACAGTTTTGAAAGACAGTTCTCAATTAAATGAGATTGTTCCCAGAATATCACAGTACTCAAATACACAGAATAAAATAGATATGGCGGATTTTTCGTCAAACCATCCGTTCCACATAAAAATGGAGGAACTTTCTGGAAGGATTCGGGCTCCTTCTCGGGAAGGTATCCAGCTTGAATCATACTGGTTCTATGAGAGAGTCAGGGGCCAGTACCTGAATAAAAGAAATAGGGAAGTTACACCTGCAAAAAAGAAACTTTTTGATAAGATCTATCCCAAGAGTCAGAAAATTGAAAAGACAGAACTTCCAGTTTTTGAGCATACCTGGCAGATGCGACCCTATGATGTCAGTCTCGGCAAACAAAAAAATTATAAACTTTTCATGGACGAGATGGCATCCAGAAGTGTCATTGAACCAGATGAAAAATATTTTATCGGCGCCGTTGCAAAGGCAATACTTTACAGGACAACGTATTCAATTGTCCGGAGGGAACTTGAAGGGGGATATAGGCCCAATATTGTAACTTATTCCATTGCTTATCTGAATTATAAAACCGGTAGTAAAATCAATCTCGAAAAAATCTGGAAGGAACAGGATATCTGTCCTGAACTCCGGGATGTCCTCTCCCAACTTGTAAAGGATATACAGCAGTTTATTATAACCGCTCCAGAGGGCAAAAATGTCACTGAATTCTGTAAAAAAAAGGAATGCTGGGATAAACTTTGTCAGGGAAATATTGAGTTAGCTGAAGGGGTCAGGGCGGCGTTTTCAGATGCTGAAAAACCAAATAAATCAGGGATAACAGCAAGTATTCCATTCAGCAGTGTTTCCCCGGAAGAATGGAAAAAAATTGAAGTTTGGGGCCTTCAAACAAGTTATCTTAACTCTAAACAGCGTAATATTGCAAAAAAGATCTTTTCAAATATGAAGGCAGGCAGATACTGTTCTCCTGATCTTATGCTTGAAGCCCTGGCTGTAATTAACATCGCCAAAAATATGGGTTTTAATTTTTCCTCGTACAGTACGTCCAGAAAAGATGAATCTGAAAAATACAATATTTTTAGTGAAGAACCTGCAAAATCAAATTCAGAATCCACCCCGGTATCCCCGGTTGAATCCTCAGGAATTTCCGATAAAATGATAGAAGCGGAGGTAATTCGGGTTCTGAAAAAGCATGGCGGCAAATGTAGAGTATCAGATTTGATCGGAGAACTGGAAAAAACATGGGATAGTCAGTTGACAGAATATGATCGTGAGATCTATGGGTCAGGTTATTCCAGATGGAGAGTCAGGGTTACGGGAATGAAAAATCATCTGATTGAGAATAAAATTCTGAAGAAGCACTCAGAGAATGGAATCTGGGTTCTGAATCCGCGTTATGGCCCTGGAAAGATAACCGGCCCAGAAAAAATAAACGATAAACCAGAGTTGATAAAAGATAAGTATGGAAAAATACTGAACACAGGCATTTCAGATGAAAAGATCGAAGAGGATATTGTCCGTGTTCTTAAAATGCACGGTGGTGCCACACAACTTTCCACTCTTCTTTCTGAACTTGAGGATGTTTGGGGCGGAGTTTTAACCCCGGTGGATCTTGAGAAAAGTAAGACAGGATATGTCAGATGGCGAACAAGGGTTTCCACAAAAAAGAATAACCTGATTAAAAAAGGAATCCTTGATAAAAATCGTCAGTCCGGGATCTGGAAGCTTGATAAGAGGACATATAATGATTCAGTTAAGGTAACTGAGGGATTTTTGTCTGAGGATTCAGTGCATGCTCATGATTAAAGTAAAAGGAAAAGACACTCTTTTAGAAGATATGACAAAAAATACCCGATGTCAGGAAGGGAATAAATTGTACGATTAATCCTCCCTGACCTGCACCCCTTCCAGGTAATACCTGCACATCTCCTTTAACGGACACTCCTGATGAAGAGGAACCTGTGCTCTGCAGATCGCAGCGGTAAAATCCAGGATTGCAAAGAGAAGTCGTCCCGGATCTTCCACAGAAAAAAGATCTTCTGCGATGGTTCTGACATCCCTCTTTCTTCTGATCTCACCGGTGAGATGTAATCCATAGAATCTGTTGATAAACCTCGCAATGTTTGAATCAATAACCGGATGCGACTTTCCATAACATATGGTGAGGATTGCTCCAGCCACATACTCTCCGACTCCCGGAATTTCTCTCAATCCATTCTCTGTTTCAGGGAACTTTCCTCCAGATTCCCTGACGATGTATCGGGCTGCCTCGATGAAGTGTGCTGAACGCCAGTGAAGCCCGAGGTGTTCCGTCACCAGCCGGACATCAGAAATATTCGCCTGTGCAAGGCTGAAAACATCCGGATAATGAAGGATAAACTCAGTATATACTGGAACAACCTGATCTGCCCGCGTTCTATGCAGCATGAATTCAGCAATCATGACCCTGTAAGGATCACGAGTGTGACGCCAGAGATAGTCCCTGAAATGTTCAGCTCCCCACTCCTGCAGCTGTCTCTGTATTTCTCCTGCATCTACAGATTTCATCATACTCAACACCTGCAATTCAGATATATTTCCGACTCTCAATCATTTCCCGAATGACCCGGGCCATCTTCTGTGCCGCGATGGGGCTGACGGCATTGGCAACCATCTGATACCTTATGCTCAGGCCCATACCTGCGGGAAACCGGAAATCTGCAGGAAAACCCATGATCTCCATGGTTTCCCGCACCGATAATACTCGCAGCGGGAAGTTTCCCTCTCCAGCCCTGGGATGGAGAATGTAGGTCTTCATAATGTTGCCAAAGGAGGGAGCATACCCATCATACTCCAACTTTGACCACCCATATTTGCCTGAATCATAATATTCCCGATACCGGTCTATTGTATTGAGGTGTGGCCATTCGTGATCGGGAACCTTTCCCTCTGCGTACCCTTCATATTTTTCGATTGCCTGGCCAACGGTGATTGGTTGCTCCTTTAAACGGTCCATGCGAATGAAAAAATCCTTTGCATCTAGTCCGAAATCTCTGAAGCCTACTGTGAATAGTCGCCGTCTTTTCGTTGCCGCCCCGAAATCGAGATATTTCAACGATTGTGAGGCTACGCTATATCCTTCTCTTTTGACCTTTTTTATGAGCGATCGAAAGCCTTCGTCGCTCCCCATAGGGGGTACATTCTCCATCAGGAAAGCATGGGGTCTGAGTTCGATCACATGGTCGAAGAATCGTTCGAGAAGCCGATAATCCGGATGGAGCGATCCCCGCTTCCGTGTGTTGATACTCGACCAGGGGCGACATGGAGGACCACCCATCACAACATCAAATGTCCCGGGAACCGAGCCCAAGGTGAGATCGGCCTCAATACATTCACCAATATCATTGGTTGAAAATATATCTGCAGAGTACTGATTGATGTCAGCACCTGTTACAGAAAATCCGTCGTCTCTAAATCCCAGTGAGAGCCCGCCAGCGCCACAGAATAGGTCAAGTGCTCTCATTATTTCACCATTATCCAGTTTGTGAACCAGATCATGTTTTCAATCTACAACCTTTTGTATCATTTTTTTAATTTCCCGGGCGATTCCTTCGGCCATTAGAGGGGGAACCGCGTTTCCTATCTGAACATATTGTGCAGTCCGTGGCCCTTCAAAGAGATAGTTGTCAGGGAATGACTGGATACGAGCAGCCTCACGCACTGTAAGAGAACGGGCCTGACTTATATCTGGATGAATGAAAAAATGCCCATCTTTCGAGAGATGAGCGACAATTGCATGTGAAAGTCCATCTCCATCGACAACCTTGAATCGATCCAGGAATGAAGATTGATTGGCATGTGTCTTCAGGTTTTCAGGTAGTTCATTATAACGCAGCCGCTTTTTACTGTCATTCCACATCCTGATCGCAGTTCGATATATCTCACGATCTCTGTCATTATGATTTCTTGCAATGTGGTGACGGACATATCTATGATTGTTACGGATATGGGATCTCTTGAGGTACCCAGAGGGCCGGCCGACCCTGTATCTCTGTGGTCCATCCGTTCCTTCCCCGGGTTCGAGTTCACGAAGGTCTTTCAGTACATCCCAGATTTTATACCGGGGTTCAGCGATTTCGAACCCAGGATAGGTAAGATCATGATCTTTCTTCCATCCTATGAATATGATACGTTTTCTGTTCTGCAGAACTCCAAAATCCCGTGCATTCAGGATCTTAGGCTCTGGAGGAGTATAATATCCAAGACTTTTAATCCGCTCCAAGAAATCAGAGTAAATCTCTCCATTTCTAGCGCTTATCAGACCCGGTACGTTTTCAAAAACAAATATTTCAGGTTTAAATTCATCGATGAATCGTAAGTAGTGAATATAGAGGTGATTCCTAGGATCATTCCGCATTTTATTCAAATCTCGCGCTCTCCCTATCAGAGAATATGCCTGACAGGGTGGACCACCTATGATAACATCGACGTTGTTTCGATTCAGGTCATCAAGACGAGCATGGACATCGGCTATAGTTTTATCCAGTGTTTCTACAGATAGTTCACGGTCTATGATTCCAGTGTCCGAAACATCCAGTGATTTACACTCTTCAAGGAATTCATCACGGGAAATTTCCTGATCATAATACTGATAATAGATGTCCTGCTGCCCTTTTTCAACAAGAGCATGGAACAAGGTCCGGGTTTCAAGCGTCCGCGCTGCATGGACGTTCATCTCGATGTGGGAAACGATATTGAAATCATTCCGAAAAAATCCCTCGGTGAGTCCACCTGCACCTGCAAACATATCCAGGACTATTTTTTTTGACACCACCGATTTCTCACCTGCAAACGAATATTACTATGAATTAATCAATTGTTATAATCTGTTTCTGAAAATCAAAAAAGATTTCCTTTCTTTTGCTATAGAATAGAAATTGATAATGTCCCCCTCATTTTTTGTTGAAAAAATCAGCAGTTGTCACTATTATTAAATCCAGAAAATGGCAGCATCCAGAACACTATCCGACATGGCCCGATAAAAATTCCGGAAACCTAAAATCAATCCCAGACCAGCAAGATCCAGGAGAGGAGAGCCACCCCTCCAGGGGGTCTCCCACTCACGCCAGCGCTGGCACGCCATCGGCCCGGGCCTCGCGGCGTTGTCGAGGATCACGGTCTTCACCGCGTTGAAGCCGACCTGTGTCGGCGTACAAAGGTCATTCGGGCTGGCATGGATCTCCGGCCCCCATGTTCCGGCACCGCCGCGGCCGTCCCACCCCAAACCTCACACACCCCTCCTCATCCCCCACCCCATCACACACAAACCCGCACTTCTCCAGCACCCGCACCGAAGCACCATTCCCCGCTTCCGCCTGCGCCACGACACGCACCACCTCAGGAAACCCAAACGCCCACGCCACCAGGGCGGCCACCGCCTCGGTCGCATACCCGCACCCCCGGTACGCCGGGAGAACCGCATACCCGATCTCCGCCTCGCCCTCAAGCGACGGCCGCCCGACAAACCCGCACGAACCGACGAGCACCCCCTCCGCGGAGATCACGTACCAGAGATTCCAGCCCACACTCTCAGGGTCATTCTTCAACCAGGAGAAAAAAATTGGGAGGGCGTCGGGGAGCGTCTCGGGCGGCCAGTCATCGGGGACGGCGGCGCCCAGCAGACCGGCAAGCGTCGGGGCGTCGGCGGCAAGGTGCGCCGCCGTGGCCGGGACCAGGCGGAGACGGGCGGTCTCGAACGCCTCACTCACTCCATCCCTCGGCCCGCAACCGCTCCTTCGCGCGTCCCACATACCCCTCGTCCGAATCCACGCAGACAAAGTGCCGCCCCGCCTGCAACGCCGCGATCCCCGTGCTCCCCGCCCCCGCAAACGGATCGAGGACCACGTCGCCCTTGAACGTATAGAGCTGGATGCAGCGGAACGGGAGTTCGACCGGGAACGGTGCCGGGTGGCCCACCTTCTTCGCCGAGACCGTCGGGAACGTCCAGATGCTCTTGGTCCACTCCAGGAACTGGTCCCTCGTGATCGTGTCCTCGCGCTCGCCCTTCTTGCGGGAGTACGTCCCCTTCGAGAAGACCAGGATATACTCGTGGACATCGCGCAGCGTCGGGTTCGAGGCCGAACACCAGCTCCCCCAGGCCGTCGAGATCCCCGCCCCGGTCGCCTTGTTCCAGATCACCTCGCCGCGCATCAGGAACCCCAGGTCGTGCATCACCGAGATGATATAACTGTGATACGGGATGTAGGGCTTTCTCCCGACATTCGCCACATTCACGCAGGCCCGCCCGCCAGGGACGAGCACCCGGTAGACCTCGGCAAAGACCGTGCGCAGGAGAGAAAGATACTCGTCGAGATCGAGGTCGTCGTCGTAGGTCTTGCCGACATTGTACGGCGGCGAGGTGACCATCAGGTGGACACTGTCGTCCGGGAGGAAGGAGAGATCCCTGCTGTCCTTGCAGATCACCTCATCGAGGCACTCCTCCGGCACCTCGTTCTCACCGGTCCCGCCCTGACTCCCCTCTCCCCCGGCCGCATAGATCCGCCGGCCGTAGAAGGCGCTTGCGTTATGACATTCCCGTTTCGAAACCCCGAACTCACTGGTCTCCGACTTCTTCCTCCCGAAGGTGACGCGCTGCCTGCACGTCGGGCAGGTGGTGGAGTACTTCGCCTTCCCGGTATATTCCCAGGAGAAACCGCATGCCGGACAGGTGAGATGCATCGATCACATCTTGGCTCCATCTGGTAATAGGAGTGCCGAAACGCCCCCGACAGATCCCGGGACCAGGGTGCGCCACCGGCCCCGATTTATAATAAATTATATATGGGGGAGGCGCCTCCATACCCCCGGAGGAACCATGCCAAAAGGGAAATTTGAGGTTTACCGGGACAAAGGAGACGAATACAGGTTCAGACTGAAGGCCTCAAACGGTCAGGTCATCGCCACCAGTCAGGGCTACAAGTCGAGGGAGTCATGCATGAAGGGGATAGAGAGCGTCAGAAACAATGCCCCGAATGCCGAGATCCTCGAACTGAGCGAGTGACTCTTTTAAAAAAAGATTATTTTTTGACCTTGCAGAAGAACCGGTCCATGATCTCGGGTGCCCGGTCCTTGAGACCGAAGCCGACGATGATCGCGATGGCGGCACCGATCCCGAGCGCCACACCCCATGCCAGCGGCCCGATGAAGATGTAGATGATCGTCAGGTCGAAGGCAAGCTGGGTCAGCGCGAGGATGATCACGACAAAGTACAGGAACAGCCTGATCAGAAGGATCATCGGCCCGATCAGAGAGATCTCCATATTCTCTCCATAGCGCTCCATCCAGTCCGCGAAGAAGTCGATGAGAATGATGCCGACCACCAGGATCAGGATGAAGGCCACGACATTCGGGATGTACGCGACGATGACGGCCATCGCCTTCGAGAGCGACTCGATCTGAAGGACATTCGTTGCCGCCATGATGGCGATGAGGTAGATGAAAATTCTCACCAGGATATCGAAGAGATGCACGATCGATAACCCGCTCTTCTCGATCGCGGCCCCTGGTTCTGTCTTCCTGAGGGCATCGTCCACCCCGATCTTGTCGAGGAAGACCGAGATCGCCTTGCCGAGCACCCGCCCGATGATCCATCCGATGATCAGGATGATGATGGCGGCGACGATGTTCGGCAGGAAGATCACGACTCCGCCGACCATCTCAGAGATCTGGGACATGATATCAACCATAAGACATCAGGCCCAAATTATAATATTTACATATATAATTTCCCTCGCCGCCTGATTCCTACCACTCCCGAAGAACCATGGCCGGAATGCCCGGTCTCATTCACCCGGCGATATCGGAGAGGAGATCGCTCAGGAAAGATCACGGAAATCGATACGAAACACACACCCTGCTTTTCCAGGGGGAGGGCGGAGAGCATGGCGTCCGGGGTGGGGCATGCCGCGGCGAGTGCTCCGCTCCGATCGGCGGCGCTGCTCGTCGAATATCGGAGCGCACGAAAAATGAGAGTTCATCCCATCCCGATCTCGATGACCGTCGGGTATTTCTGCATGATCGCATACACGATCGTGTTCGAGACCCAGAGTTTCCCTTCCCGCATCTGGCGCATCTCGCTCAGTTCGCCGAGTGCCTGCAAGGCCCTGAACGCGGTTTCGTCCCTGAGATAATAACTGTCCGTGACGTCGAGCGTGGAATAGAAGGTGATCGGGATCATGAGGCGGCCGTGGACCTTCTCGGGCAGACGGTCGCCAAGCGTCCGGATCACCTCTCGATCAAAGGCATGCTCTTTTCCACCTTTCGTCACCGAGGACGGGGACGTCTCCGTGAGCAGTCGGGCAAGGGACTTCTTCTCGGCCACCAGCCCGTCTTTGATCCTGCCGACCTCCAGGGAGACCCATTTTTTGAGGACCGATTCCTCGCCGAGGTTGGGGCGGTATGACATCGATCCGCCGGATAGGAGCGTGGAGGTATATATCTTTGCCGGGGCGTGGTGAAGAGACAGGATCGGGGCCGGAGGAGATAAATTACCGTCAACGGGGAGTCCCTGTTCTCATCGTTTCACCGAGAGATAGACCGATATCGCCGCGATCAGTGCCCCGGTGCCCAGACTGAACTCAAGAATCGCGCCCTCGCCCCGCCAGGTCACGGCCTCGCCAAGGAAGAGGACGGCCAGGGCGATGACGACGACTCCCAGGAGTTTGGTCTTGAGGT
Organism: Methanofollis aquaemaris; assembly: GCF_017357525.1. Lineage (NCBI taxonomy): Archaea > Methanobacteriati > Methanobacteriota > Methanomicrobia > Methanomicrobiales > Methanomicrobiaceae > Methanofollis > Methanofollis aquaemaris. The sequence continues at coordinate 1,083,458 of NZ_CP036172.1, forward strand.
CGTCGAGGGTGCGGATCTCCGCCCACCCGGGGAGGGGCGCCCTGGCGATGAAGAGTTCGTACAGTCCCAGAGAGATGATGTAAAAGACCGTGGCCACCAGAAAGGTGTCGATGACCTTGATGGAGATGGAGAGTATCTCGACCCGCGCCTCGGCACCGGCACTCCAGGCGACGAACATCTCGACGACCATGACGAGGGAGAGAAAAAAAACTGGAGATAAACAGGGTGACTGAGGTCAGGGCCGAACCGACCACTGCCAGGGTGAAGAGCACTCTGCCAGACGAGGCGATGACCCGCACACAGCACTCCGATGAAGCATTCCCCCACGGGTTGGTCGTCGGACGCTCTCCGTTGACCGGGCCTTCATCGCCTTGTCCACTCATCGCCCTCCCCCGCGGGCCGAACCGCAGGAGGGGCATGGGGACGGCAGGATATAAAACTCATCGCCGCGACGATCCCCGGAAGAGGAGATACGCAGCGTGAAGAAGAAATGCCTGAAAAGAGCCGCTGGAGGGATTCGAACCCTCGACCTGCTGATTACGAATCAGCCGCTATACCACTAAGCCACAGCGGCACGTCACCTCTATAGGTGCTCTCCTATGTTGGCGCCGCTGAATAATAAAGGTAGTTGTCGCCCCTCAGCCCTCCGGTCCCTCCCGTGGGTGTCCGGTCGGGAGAAGGAGAAAGAGCGCGACGAGGGCCGCCCCCATGAAAGCCGGGAAGAGAAGACTCTCGCGGAGCAGATACCCGGTCCAGAACCCGAAGATCAGCACCGCACTCGACGACATCGACGGCGGGGGCACGCTCCCGCCGGCACCGCGGTGGAAGACCCAGGCATAGAAGACCCCGGTGATCGCCCAGCCGACGAAGTTCACCACCGGGATCCCGTAATAGATCCCCAAGTTCTCCCAGGCCCAGAACCCGGCACTGACCGCCGCCGGGTCGAGGACGAGATCGGCGGCGACGAGGAGGAGGGCGCTTGCCGGGAGAAAACGGCGAAGAGTCGGTCCGACAAGGATCCCCGCCGCCGTGACAGCGCCCAGGAAGACCGGCGGGTACGCCACCCCCACGGTCCAGGGGACCAGCCCGAAGACCTTCCAGCCCAACGCGTCGGCGTACGCGAAAGAACCGTACGGCACGCCGGTCGCCACCGCCGCCGCCTCGACCAGGAGGGGGAGGACGGTCAGGACGCCGAGGAGCACCGCCCCCCGCCGCCACCCGAGCCATATGATGAGGGCGGCATAGGAGGGGAGGGCCATGAGGACGAGAAAGAGCACCGACGCCGCACCGCTCTCTGCTCCGAAGTCCACCAGGACGAGACCGACGAGGCCGAGGACCAGGGCGCCGAGGGCCGTCACCGCCCGCCATGCACGAATGTTCATCTCATTTTCTCCTAGATGGCCTTCGAGAGGGTGACGGCCGTAAAGGCCAGGCCCCCGAGGGCCGTGTTGACGAGCGGGAGGTACCAGTACACCGCATCAATGCGCATCCTCCTGGAGAGAAGAAGCGAGAGGGGAACCGCGGGGAAGAGGAGGACCGGCAGAGCGAGGAGCGAAAAACCCGCGAGCGCCATCACCAGGATCGCGAAGCCCGACCAGAAGAGCAGACAGAGAAGAAGCGACCGCCGCTCGCCGAGGAAGACCGCCGTCGTGGTAATCCCGGCCGCCCGGTCGCATTCGATGTCGGGCACCGCCGAGAAGAGGTGCATCGCGGCGATGTGCAGGTAGCCCGCGGCGACGAGGAGGGCCGGCGGGAACGTCCCCGCGGCCAGGAGATACCCGAAGATGCCGGGCATGATATAGAGCATGTTGGAGGAGAAGTCAAGGACCGGCACCTCTTTGAACCTGAGCGGCGGGGCGCTGTAGAAGTAGGAGAGAAAGAAGAAGAGCAGAAAAACGATCTTCTCCGCCGGAGTCTGCGAGACGAGGAGGAGGAGGCTGAACCCGGCGACGAAGAGGAGGACCGTCCCGAGGTCCCGGCGCTCGGCGTCGACGAGATAATGTTCCTTCTCCCCCTTCTTCTGGTTGAGACGGTCGGTCTCCCGGTCCCAGCGGTCGTTGACGCCGTAGATGAAGACGTTTGCCAGAAAGAAGAAGTACAGGAGATAGAGGGTGTATGCCGGCAGGAAGAAGGCCTTCCACGAGGCCATCCCCAGGGCGTAGCCGAGGACATAGGTGCCGCCGGTGTAGATCCAGAACCGCGGCCTGGAGACCGAATAGGCAAGGGCGAGGGGAGCGGTCACCCCGTCTCACCCCGCCCGGGCCGGGTGAGGACGAGAGCGTTGGCACAGGCGCGGCCGACCGCTCGCAGGGGCGAGGGCTTGACCTTCCGGCGGTAGACGACGAACGGGTCTTTTCTGATCTCTTCGGCCGTCCAGCGGTAGAGGTCTGAGGCCGTCTTCACCGGCACCAGGTACCTGAATGGGATGAACGCAAAGCCTGCCTCCCCCTCGCTCTGCCAGCGGGAGTAGCGCTCGACCTGCGCCCTGACAAACGAGGCGAAGGCATCGGGTGCGGCCGCGGTCGCTGCATGTTCGAGCGAGGAGAGATCGAAGGCCGCCAGTTCGTCCTGCGGGAAGTAGGTCCGGCCGAGCGCGAGGTCTTCTGCAATGTCCCTGATGAAGTTGATATATTGCATCGCCTTCCCGAGGGCGCGGGCGGCTTCGAGCGCCTCCCCGGAGAGGCCCATCACCCGCGCCATCATCAGCCCGACCACCTCAGACGATCCGTACAGATACTCCTCGAGGTCGGCGACGGTTGCATAGGTCGTCGTCCGGAGGTCGGACTCCATCGAACAGAGAAAGGCCTCCACCCATGCCGGTTCGATCCCTTTGCGCTCCATCAGGTCGACGAAGGCGTCAACGACGAGGTCGCCGCCCGGTTCGCCCCCGAGCGCTCCCAGGTACCGCTCCTTGAACGCAAAGTATTCGGCGGTCTGCTGGGGCATGGCGTCAACGAAGTCGTCGGCCGTCCTGACAAACGAGTACAGAAGAAAGACGTCCTCTCTCACCGGCCGCGGAAAAAAGAGCGTGCTGTAAAAGTACGTCGTGCTCCCGTGCCTGAAGATCCGGTAATGGGTGGGCGTGACCATGGCCTCGCCGCCCTACCCCCCATGCCGGTCGGCGATCTCGCGTGCCACGATGCTGGAAGAAATAAGGGTCATCGGCACCCCGATCCCCGGATGGGTATACTGCCCGGTGTAGTAGAGGTTCCCGACCTTTTTGCTCAGGTGCGCCGGCCGCCAGAGGGCCGTCTGGAAGAGCGTGTGCGAGAGGCCGAGGGCCGTGCCCTGGTAGGCGTTGTAGCGCTCCTCGAAGTCGTGCAGGGCAAAGATCCGGCGGACCACCACGGCGCTGCGGAGGTCGTCGTCCAGTTTTCGTTCGAGGTCGCTGATGACCCGCTCGAAGAACGCCTCTCTCAGGGCCGGTGTGTCCTCGAGGCCGGGCGCGAGGGGCACCAGGATGAAGAGCGCCTCGCCTCCGGGCGGCGCGGCCGTCGGGTCGGTCTTCGAGGGGACGTTGACATAATACGAAGGATGGTCAGGCCATGCCGCCTTCTTCGGGTCGAAGATCAGGTCGAACCCCTCCTCCCAGTCCCGGTCCAGGACGAGGGTATGGTGCGCCAGGCCCTCCACCCGCCGGTCCAGGCCCAGGTAGACGACGAATGCCGAGGGCGCCAGCACCCTGGAACGCCAGTACTTCTCCGGATAACTCCGGTGGGCAGGGTCCAGGAGGTCGAGTTCGGCATGGGCGTAGTCGGCATTGACCAGGACCAGGTCGGCGTCGCGGCGCCCTGCGGCGGTGACGACGCCGGTCGCCTCCTTCCCCGTCACCTCGATCCGCTCCACCGGTTCGTTGAGGGCGACCTGGACCCCCAGGGACCGGGCAAGATCGGAGAGGCCGCCGACCACCGCCCGCATCCCGCCGACCGGGTACCAGACCCCCATCGTCATGTCGATGTGGGACATGATATGATAGAACGACGGGGTGTTCTGCGGCGAACCGCCGAGAAACCCGATGGAGTACTGGACGATCTTCTGCGCCTCTTCGCTCTCGAAATGCCGCTTGACAAATTTTTCCAGGCTCTCGAAGATATGCATCCGCCGACCCTGCATGATCAACCGGCCGCTGAGAAAGTCGAAGATCGAGCGGTAGTCGCGGTACAGGAACTCGTTGATCGAGAGGTCGTAGATTTCCTTTGCCGAGTCCAGATACGCCTTCAGTTTCTCGCCGCCCCTCTCCTCGAAGGAGTCGAAGAGGGCATAGTCCTTCTCAAGACCTGCCGGGAGATCGACGACCTCGCCGCCGCCAAAAAAGATCCTGTACGCCGGGTCGAGACGTTTGAGTTCATAGAAGTCGGCCGGGCGCTTCCCGACCTCGGCGAAGAACTTCTCGTAGACGTCGGGCATCAGGTACCACGAGGGGCCCATGTCGAAGGAGAACCCCTGCTCCTGGTAGACACCTGCCCGGCCGCCCGGCTGCTCGTTCTTCTCGACCACCTCCACCTCGAAACCCCGGTGCGCCAGCAAGGCAGCCGCCGAGAGGCCGCCAAAGCCCGCTCCGACAACAATAGTTTTCATCGCCTCAACATCTCCCCTCTGGGGCCGCAACGGCCCCGACGCTCCATCCGCAATAGCGCCAGAAAAAGGTATCGTCCCTCGGCTCCGGTCACCCCCTCCTGACCAGGACAGCATACACCGCCACCACCCCGATGACGACCGCCACAAGGTAGCCGAGAAACGTCACCGACGAGACCACCCCGCAGAGCCCGGCCTCGACGGGGCGGTCGGTGGAGAGCATCACGAGCGACGAACCCATCATGAACCCGGCCGCGACCATTCCGATGAGGAGCAGTTTTGCGGCGTACCTGATGGAGGCGCCGAGGGCGAGCATGTCGGGGCTCTCGATATAAAACTTGACATCTCCGGCCGCGACCTTCTTGAGCGTGGCGTTGGCAGTCTGCGGGAGATCGAGGAGGTCACCGAGGCGTCCTTCCGCCGACCGTAAGATCTCTGCGAAGCATTCGGGGGAGAAGATCTGCCTCCTCCGGATCTCCGCGATCCTGGGTCCGGCCTGTTCAGGGAAATTAAATCCAGGGTCGAGGTCTCTGCAGATGGTGGTGAGGAAGAGGAGCACCTTGACCACCTGCATCATCGTGAGCGGGACGGTGAGACGGTAGCGCTGGAGCGTGTCGGGGATCTGTTCCATCACCTCCCCGAAGTCCACCTGTCCGAGTTCATACGTCCGAAACTGCCGGAGGGTGGTGTAGATCTCGTCCTTGAATGCCTCCAGAACTTCGTCGCCGGGGACGATCCCCAGGTCATGGTAGGCAGCGACGATGCTCTCGACGTCCTCGTCCACGACGCCGGACATGAGACGGATGAAGGCGTCCCGGCGCTCGGGCCTGAGAACCCCGACGGTCCCGAAGTCGACGAAGGCCAGCGACCCGTCTCGGGTCACGAGGAGGTTGCCGGTATGGGGGTCGGCATGGAAGAACCCGTCCTCAAAGACCTGCTTGAGATAGGAGGTGAGCAGGAGGTCGGCAACCTCTTCGGGGCGGACGCCGTACGCCCTGATCCCTTCGAGGTCGTCGACCCTCACCCCCTCGATATAGGTCATCGTCAGGAGACGCGGGCCCGAGCACTCCCAGTAAATTCTCGGGATGACGACGCGGGGGAAGGCCTTCAGGTTGTGGGCCAGCACCTCGGCATGTTTGCCCTCCTGCACAAAGTCCAGTTCGCGCCTGATCTGGAGGGCGAACTCCTGGACAAGACCGACCGGGTTATACACGGCAAGGTCGGGGTACCGCCGCTCGATCCGGCGGGCAAGCGCGGCAAGGATCTCAAGGTCTTCCTCGATGACCTTCCTGATCCCCGGCCGCTGCACCTTGACGGCCACCTCGGTCCCGTCTTTGAGGACCGCACGATGGACCTGCGCGAGGGAGGCGGCCGCGACCGGAGTCTCGTCGAAAGAGGCGAAGGCCTCCTCGATCGGGCCGCAACACTCCTCGATCACCGGCCTCACCGTCTCGAAGGGGAGAGGCGCCACCTCGTCGGTCAGCCGCGTCAGTTCCTCGGCGAGAGGTTGGGGCAGGAGTTCCCGGCGGGTGCTCAGGATCTGCCCGAACTTGATGAAGGCGGGGCCGAGTTCCTCCAGGGCAAGACGGACCCGCCGATAGACCGGGACGGTCCCATCAGCACGCTCCCGCTTCCAGAGCCCGAACCTGACCGAAGGGGGGACGATCCCGTCGACGACGGCGCCCAGGCCGTACTTCACCAGCACCCCGGTGATCTCCCGGTACCTGCCCAGATGCCTGATCACGGTTCACCCCCCGGCCAAAAAACCCGCCACGGACGACGGGCTTATGCTCGTGGGAAAAGGGGGACGAAGATATATAATACCGGTGCCGGAGGGAGGGAGAAAAAGATTCAGGAGAAAGAAGCATGAACCGGGAGCACGCCTGAGGCATGCTTTCGCTCATGACCGATTCTACACAGCCGAAAAAAAGGAGTATGGTCTCTCTTGGGGGCCGGACCTACGAGTAGCCCCGCATTGTCACGTTCGTGCTCGGGGCCTTCTCCTCGGGCGGCTGGATGGTCCCGAACTTCTCTTCATAATCGTTCATGCTCTTCGAAAGAACAGCAAGGAGGTTCTTGGCATGTCTCGGACTGATGGAGACGATCGCCTTGGCTCTGGCCTGGTTGGTCCCGGGGATCTCGTGAAGGAACATGAACGTGAACTCATCTTCCTTATAGGCCACCTGGATCCGGTTGGCGTAGACCGGGTCCAGCGTCTGCGGGACATTCACCGAGAGGTCGTGTTGTGCCATAGAGTAAAGTATAAGCAAGGAGGGATTAAGGGTTTTTGCGATGGACGACCTGACCGGGATCGCCGCGGTCATCACCGCACGCTTCTGTCCCCTCCGCTTATACCTCGATCGACAGGAGAAACACGAGGAGCCGCCGCGCTATGCGGTCTGCAAACAGGTCTCGTACCACCTCGGCGCACCCTTCGAACCCGACGCCGTCTGGAAGGAGGTATGCACCGTCCTCCCGTACGCCGGCGAGGAGGAACGAGCCCTCTTCGAGCAGTGCGTGACAAACTGCCAGGGGAAAGAGTGGCCGCGCTTCTCAGACCACGACGTCCCGGTCGCCTCCGCGGCTCACGGGATCAGGGGGACCGTCGACAAGATCGACCCTGCGCTCCCGGCCTTCGCACTTACCAGAGCAAGCGAGGCGCCGCAGGCCGGAGTCTGGGGAGCCGACCGGGTCAGGGTCGCCGGTTTTATCGCCTGCGTCAGGGAGAGCCTCGGACTCGAGGTAAGCGGCGGGTGGGTGGAGTACGTCCCCTCTGGCGTCCTCAGATTCTGCACCCCCGGCCCCAGGGACCGGCGGGTGATGCTCAGGGCGGTCGATGCCGCAAAAAAAGTTGAAGAGGGACAGATCCCGAGAAAACCGCTCAACCCGCCGTGCGCCAGGTGCCCGCACGAGGAGCGGTGCGCACCCGGACCGCGGCGACTCTCGGACCTGCTGTGAGATGGCTCTCTGGATTTTCCCCTTCCGAAACGTGAATCGAGAATCGACCACCCGGCGCGAAGAGGGGGGAAGGCGTGATGATCTGGGCGTGCCGCCCATATTGTAGAATTGCTCATGAGGCGAAAGCACGCCTCAAGCATACGAGATGAACATTTCTCGCCGCACGATCGCTCATTTCAAGACTGAAGAACCGATGGGAATCGTGTTCCATCGCCGCCCCCGCCTATCCTCATCGTGGGGGGTCCGGGGGCAAAGCCCCCCGGCGCGAGACTCCGGGAAATATTCTGCGATGAGGGCGGCACACCTGATCATCACGCCTTCCCGAACATCGGTGCCGGGGGGCGGCGATTGAAAGGGATCGGCCCACACGCTGAAGCGTTGCTCAGAACAATGTTCAACCGCGTATGCTTGAGCCCAAAACTCATGCCGAATTCTACAGAGCCGAAAAAAGAGATTTATGCAGGAAGAGGGGGTTCCCCCCTCTCAGGCCTGTTCCATCAGCGTCTTCGAGACGATATACTCGCCCTTCGCCTCGCGGGTCGTGCCCACGATGAGCCACTGTGTATCGCCGTGCTGCTCCAGGACACCCTGGGCCTCGATCACCTCGCCCGCGAGGGCCTGCCCCGAATAGGTGTGGGTGAACGAGATCACCCGCGAGACCGACTCGTGCTCCACCTCATAGACCGCAGGGGAGTCGAAGGCGTTGGAGGCGTCGGTGACCGTCGCCTCGATCCGCGTTCTTCCGAGTTCCTTGCCCTTCCCCGCGGGGGCCGAGGCGAGGGCGTCGTACGACCGCGTATACAGGAGGTCGAAGTAGGTGTCGCCGAACTCCCCCCGGTTCCATTTGCGCGACTCGTGGAGGACGAAGGCATCGAAGGAGATCTCGGGGATACGTTTGGTGTAGACCTTCCGCCACATCTCCTCGCTCATCCGCGGGAGTTTCCCGGCCTCGACCAGTTTTTTCAGTCTGGCCTGGGCCGTGAACCATGCTGGCCCATAGACCACCAGGTCGATGTCGGAGGCCCCGTTCTCCAGACCGAGCACCCGCGATCCCGTGCATCCGACCGCACCTGCCGGGAGATCGAAACAGTTGAGAAGGCGCTGAACGCGGGGATCGCGCGAGGCGATCCAGTCCATCCGCTCGTCGGGCTTGTAGACCTTCGTGACGTCGCTAAGCGGCACGCGGTGGAGGGTGTCGAGGTACTCGGGCTTGTGCTCCCTGATATATTCGAACGCAGGTTCGAAGTCCAGTTTGGTGTACCGCCGGCCCTCCGGGTTCACCCGCTCCCCGTGCTCGTCGGGGACGTACCTGAGCACGCACCCGACCCGTTCGTCGTTGTCATATGCCGAGACGGCGTAGATATGGCCGTCGGTATCCTCGATAAAATCACGTAGTCTGATCGCGTTCATTCCAATGCTCCCAGAAATGCTCCGACCTCCTCGACCTTCGCACCGGGCCGCAGAACCTTCCGGTGCACGAGGTCGACGACGGTGCTCGGCGTCCCGGGGAGGACGCCGCCGTCGATGAGATAGTCGTGGGGGACGTGGACCTGATCGACGGTGATCGGGTCGGGCCCTCCGTGGATATTCGCGCTCGTCGCCGTGATGGGGGCGTCGAGTTCCCGGATCAGGGCGAGGGCGACCGGGTGGTCCGGGAACCTGACCCCGATATTCCCGGTGCCCCCGGTGAGAGTGGCCGGAAGGCATGACTTCGCCTTCAGCACGACCGTCACCGGACCGGGCAGGAAACGGTCTACGAACGCCTCGGCCACATTGTCGAGACGGGCGATCGCACCGAGCATCTCGATGTCGCTGACCGCGACCGAGACCGGCATGGAGGGCGGGCGCATCTTCGCCTCGTACACCCGCTCGACGGCAAGTTCGGAGAGTGCATCGGCCCCGAGGCCGTAGATCGTGTCGGTCGGGTAGACCACCAGTCCGTCGCGCCTGAGCACGCGGACCGCCTTCTGGATGACCGCTTCGTCCATCTTAAAACTCCTGCCCGCGGACACGGGCGATATTGAAGACTGCACGTTTCGAAACGTGCATCACGGCAAAGACCCCGGCCTGGATGGGATCGGTGACCACCAGGTCGGCGTGCTTGGGGACGCTCCCGGCCATCTTCAGGGCGATGACCGGGATCCCGGCCGCCCGCACCCGGTCGACCGCCGTCGAGATCGTCCCTCCCATCAGGGATCCGGCCAGGACCAGGATCGAGGCTCTGGGGAGGCGGGCGACGGCCTCAACAGCCTCGGCAAGATTTTTTTCACCGACGAGCGGGATGGTGTCCACCGAGATCCGCTCGCCCCTGATGTTGTGGCGGTCGGCCTCGTTCACCGCCCCGAGCGCCACCTGCGCCACCTGGGCTCCGCCGCCGAAGATGATCACTCTGGATCCGAAGATCTTGGAGAAGGTGTCGAGGGTGGTGACCTGGTGCATCGTCGGAACGGCTAGAAGGTCGGCGATCACCTTCCCGATCCCGCCTGCACACTCGACCTCGAAATAAAAGAGCGCTCTTCCCGCGTGGTCGCCCGAGTGCAGGATCGACTGCTGGACCGTCACCACGTTCGCTCCGTTTGCAGCCATAATTGCGGCGATGTCGCGCAGGACGCCGGGCTGATTCTCGGCGATGATGCTGACGGCATGGAGTTCGAGGATATCAAGTGCGTGCAGATGTTCAGACTCTTCCATATGCAGCAGAGACAGGAATTTGGCCTGTCCCCCTCCTTTTGCGATAAGAATCATTGACCGCCGTACACTTTAAGGTGTTTCATTCTGCGCATCGCGCGGCGAGGAGAGGCGAGGGTCGCCCCCCGTGCGACGGAGTATAAAGTCTCCGGTTTGTGATAGGGGGTAGATGAGTAGATCCTGAAAGAGGGGAGCATCCTCTCTTCGATTCTTGACCGACCCGCTCTAATTTATCTCAATATAGGGCGTGAGGGTTCCCCCCACACAGCGCCGCAAAAAAAGATCGAAGCCCTTACCGTTCGAGCCCGAGGGCAGCAAAGACCTCATCCGGCCCGAGGCGGTCGAGCATCTGGCCGAGACGTTCGCCCTTCCGGGTGTGCTCCGCGAAGTAGTCGATGACCCTCGCGACGAGGGCGGGGACCTCCTCTTCGGGGACGAGTCCGGCGAGGCGGGTGCCGGCCCTGACCCGGCGTCCGGCCTGGCCGCCGAGGAAGAGGGTGAGCCCCTGCTCGCGGACCGAGATGGCGTCCTTCGGGCAGACGGCGATGCAGTCCCCGCACCCGATGCAACGCTCCGACGAGAAGACGAACGTCCCCTCGTCGATCGAGACCACGCCCTCCCGGCAGAGTCGCACACAGGCGCCGCACCCGATGCAGGCGTCGGCGTCGAAGGTGGGGTAGGCACGGCCCATCAGCCCGATGTCGTTGAACTGCACTCTGGAGCAGTTGTTCGGGCACCCGGCGATCCCGATCTTGATTTTTCTGGGGAGGGGCCGGCCGCCCTGCGCCTCCTCGATCGTCCGGGCGAGAACCTGGGTATCGGCGCACCCGTGCCGGCAGACCGTACCCTTGCAGGCGACGACCGACCGCACCGTCGGGCCGGTGCTCCCGGTCTCCAGACCCGCCGCCTTGAGGGCCGCGGCGACGGCCCCGGCGTCCTCGCGCTTCACCCAGGGGATCTCGAGGTTCAGCCTGAAGGTCGCTCCCACATAGTCGCGGCCGTACTTCTTCGCCGCCGCGGCGACGGCCTCCAGTTGTTCGGCCGTGAGGTTCCCGGCCGGGGCCTTCACCCTCACCGAGACATAGCCCTTTTCTTTCTGCGGCAGGACGCCGTCCAGTTTTGTGCCCGTCATGTGTCAGGATCAGGGTTGGACCGGATCCGGCATCAATCTGCCCGATGCAACGAGCAGATCGGCTTTTGCCGCAGTGATGATAACTTTCATCCGGCGAGCCGCTTGAACCGCATCCTCCTGGCCGACGACTGCGGAGACGACGGCGACACCGTCGGCGCCCGCGGCGATGACCTCGGCCACGTTTTCAGGGCCGATGCCGCCGATCCCGAGCAGGGGGAGGGCGACCGAGGATCTGATCTCGCGCAGAGTTCTAAGCCCGTGGCCTGGCCCGGCGTCGGCCTTGGTGCCGGTCGAGAAGGTGGGGCTGAGTGCGAGATAGTCCGCACCCCCCACCACTGCGGTCGTCGCCTCAACGACGTCCCCGACCGAGACTCCGATGAGGAAACCCGGCGGGGCGAGGGCCCGCGCCTCCTCCACCGGGAGATCGTCCTGCCCCAGGTGGACGCCGTCGGCCCCGGCCGCGAGGGCGACGTCCAGACGGTCGTTGACGATGAAGAGGGCTCCGGCCGTCGAGGTGACCGCACGGATCCCCCGCGCCGTCCTCAGGAGGTCGGCGGTGCACATCTGTTTGTCCCGCAACTGGACCACATCGGCCCCGCCGGCGACAGCGAGACGGGCCTGGTCGAAGTGGGAGCGGCCGCGGCCGACCTCGCTGTCGGTGACGACGTACAGGTCGTACGCCACCATCAGACGACCTCCAGCCGCGCCTCCTCTTCGAGATCTTCGGGCGTCAGGCGGTAGAGTTCATCGAAGAGCGCCGTCCTGAACGAGTACGGTCCCCGCGCGCAGGCGGCTGCGTGCTCGCCCGCACGCCCGAAGGCGACGAGGGCCGCCGCCGCACCGACGAGGGGATCGTCGGCGACGGCCACGAACGAACCGACCACCGAGGAGGCCATGCACCCGGTGCCTGAGAGACGGTCCATCATCACATGGCCGTTCCCGACCAGGACTACGCGGTTCCCGTCGGTGACGACATCGGTCTCGTCGGTCATCGCCACCACCGTGCCGGTCGCCAGGGCGCAGGCCTTTGCGGTCTCGACCGGGTCGCCGGCAAGCCCGCACGAGTCCACGCCCCGCACCTTCCCGCCCATGCCGGCGAGGACACCGATCTCCCCGGCATTTCCTTTCAGCACCGCGACCTTCACCTCTCTGAGGATCCGCAGCACCGCCTCGGTCCGCAGCGCCGTCGCCCCGGCGCCCACCGGATCGAGGACGACCGGCACGCCGAGTTCGTTCGCCCGCTTGCCCGCGAGGAGCATCGACTCCACCTGGGCCGGGTTGAGCGTCCCGATGTTGAGGACGAGCGCCCCGGCCGCCGCGACCATCTCGGCCGACTCTTCGGCGGCCTCGGCCATCACCGGGGCGGCCCCAGCGCAGATAGTGATGTTCGCGCAGTCGTTGATCGTCACGGTGTTGGTGATATGGTGTACGAGCGGCCGAGTCTCCCGCAGGCGCGAGAGGAGGGCAGCGCAGATCTTTGCGTCCATGGTTATGATGAAAATGGGTCGGATGAGATGAGAGGTGTTGCGGTGGGGGCAGTCACCTGCCGTACAGGTGCTCGTGCACCCGCGTCATGAGCGCCGCCTCGCGCCGCTTCAATGTCCGGAGGTCGGGGTCGCCGTCGCGGTACAGCGCGAAGAGCGAATACAGAAAGTCGGCCGTCAGGTCGATCACCTCGCGCCTGAACCGCACCTCGACCGTCGTGTCCCCGGCAAACCCCTTGATGGAGAAACAGTCGGGCTTCTCGAAGGTGTAGAAGCCCTCGCCGACGCCCGGCATCGCCGTCACCGTCCCAAAATCTTTGAGGTACGAGAAGAACTCCGCGGTCAGGGGAGCGCTGAGGACAAACTCCTTCATCTGGGTGCCGTCGGCACAGGACTTATGCCGAATCGACCTGACGATCCGCATGGCGTGCCACCTCCCTGATCGCGCGGGCCGCGGTTCTGCATTCCTCGTCGGTCGTGAACCAGGAGAGGCTGAGCCGCACACAGCCTTTCCCGTCGTCGATGGCCCGGTGCACCAGAGGGGCGCAGTGGAGCCCGGGCCTCCCGACCACCCCGTAGGCGCGGGCCAGGACGAACCCGAGATCGTCGTCGTCCATTTCCCGGATGGAGAAGGAGACGATCGGGAGCGCGGGGCGCTCGGTGTAGACGAGGATGTTTGGCTCTTCCTTGAGTTCCCGGATGATCAGTGCCGTCTGGCGTTCGGCCTTCTCCGCGATCGCGTCCGTGCCGACCGAGCGGACGAACTCCACGCCGGCCGCGAGCGCCGCCAGGCCGGGGTGGTTGGGTGTCCCGGCCTCGAACCGCTCCGGCATCTCCCGCGGCTGGAGGAGGGAGAACGAATCGGTCCCGGTGCCCCCGACCCGCACCGGTGCCACGGCTTCGGGGTCGCGGATATAGAACCCGCCGGTCCCGGAGATCCCGAAGAGACCCTTGTGCCCGGTGAAGACGTAGGCGTCGACCGGGAGCGCCCCCAGGTCCACCGGAATATGCCCGGCGGTCTGCGCCCCGTCGACGATGAAATAGATCCCGTGCTCGTGGAGGATCTCCCCGATCGCTCCGACGTCCTGGACAGTGCCGAGGACGTTGCTCCCGTGCGCCATGACCATGAGCCCGGTCTCCGGGCGAATGACCGCCCGGACCGCCGCGGGTGAGACGAACCCGTCCTCCTCGAAGGGGAGGACGGTGAGACTGATCCGCCCCTCGTGTTCCAGTTCGTGGAGCGGCCGGAGCACCGAGTTGTGGTCGAGGGCAGTGGTCAGGACATGGCAGGGACCGGGATGGGCGGCGAGGAATCCGTGGATGAGAAGGTTGAGCGAGTCGGTGGCATTCAGGGTGAAGATATAGTGCTCCGGAGGCCCGGCATGGAAGAGGCAGGCCAGGGCCTCGCGGGCGAGGGTCGGGTAGTCCTCGCCCTGCGTCCCCGCGGTCCGTCCCGACCCGAAGACCGGGGCGGCGAGGGCGGTCGTGACCGCGGCGATCACCTCCGGGGGTTTGGGCCAGGTCGTCGCGGCGTTGTTCAGGTAGATTATCGGTTGATCGTCTCTCATGCTCTTCTCTGTCACTGTAATCTGCCGAACACACGAAAAACGTGATGGTAAGGGACATCAGGGCATGCTGCACCGCAGAGTCGGGAATACACGATCAGGAGAGGAACGCAGAGACGATCCCATCGAGGAGTCCTTCTGATCCATACTGTTCTCCGTACGCCTTTTTCGCCAGTGCCAGGTGATTCAAGGACTCGTCCATGGCACGGTCCCCCAGTCCCCAGTAATATTTTTCTCCGGTGAGGTTCGACTCCATCAGAGTCCGGGCCCGCTTCATCTCATACTCGCACGCGAGCAGACCGCACTCGTCCGCAAGACAATACTCCTCCTTTATACCCTCGAACCGGTCAGATACCGGCATCGAAGCGAGGGCCTGCATCCTCTTCTCATAGACCGCCCTCTGGGTTTCAGCGATCTGGTACATCTTCTGATAATCTCCGGCCAGTTCCGCGCCGATGGTCGCGTCCCACCTCCCCATCGGCAGGTCATTGCACGCGTCCAGATACGCGACGTCTTCATCGGTCAAGTTCTGATCCTGGGAATCATCCCGGACCTGAAGACACCCGCACGATGCCGAGGCGAAGAGAAGAAGAAACACGATCCATACGACCAGACCGATTCCAGAAAAGGTACGACGACCACCAGGACTTTTTTGTATCATGAAATTTTGTATCATGAAAACGCCCACTCCAATGCTCGGACGACTCATGCCCCGCATCGAAGGGAGGGGGCGGAGGAAAACTCAACTCCATGCGCCGCCGACATACCATTCATGATACCATATATGACGATTTTAATATTGTGATCGGTTTCTGGTTTCGTTGAATCAGGCACGGGCCGTGAGTGCGCCTCAAGCATGCCGCATGAACATTGGTGGAAGGATCCTTGATCCCTCTCAATCGCGACCAGGCGACGGGGAGGGCACCACCCGCGCTTTTTTGCGATCATTCGACAAAGACCTCAATTGCACACGACGCGGTGGACCCATGCAGTACAGGACCGTACCGAAAAACGGCGACAAACTCTCCGCACTCGGCTTTGGCGCCATGCGTCTCCCGACACGGATGGGCCGGATCGACGAGGGGCGCGCGATCAAACAGATCAGGAGCGCCATCGAGAGCGGCGTCAACTATCTCGACACCGCCTACCCCTATCATGGCGGCGAGAGCGAGAAAATTCTGGGCAAGGCCCTCGAAGACGGGTACCGGGAACAGGTGAAGATCGCCGACAAACTTTCGCCCTGGCTCGTCAACTCGCGGGAAGAGATGGAGCAGATCCTGGACGTGCAACTCAGACGGCTCAGGACCGATCATATCGATTACTATCTCCTCCACATGCTCGATGCGCGGTCGTGGAAAAAACTGGTCGACCTGGACGTCTTCGCATTTCTGGAGGCGGCACGGGACGCAGGGAAGATCACCAACATCGGATTCTCCTTTCACGGCGACCGCAAGACCTTCAGGGAGATCGTCGACGCCTATGACTGGACAATGTGCCAGATCCAGTACAACATCCTCGACGAGAACCTCCAGGCCGGAAGAGAGGGACTGGAATATGCGGCGTCAAAAAAGATCGCCGTGATGATCATGGAACCCCTGCGGGGAGGGATGCTTGCCCGCGACCTGCCTGACGAGGCGCAGGCAATCTACGACCGCCCAGGGCTCTCCCGCTCCCCCGCAGACTGGGCGCTGCGATGGATCTGGGACCACCCCGACGTGACGATCGTCCTCTCGGGGATGAACGACGAACGCCACATCCGGGAGAACCTCCTGACCTGCGAAGACGCCCTGCCCGGTTCGATGAGCAGTGCCGAGCATGCCGTCGTCGACGAGGTGAGGGCCGTCTACAAACGGTTGATCCGGGTCGACTGCACCGGGTGTGCGTACTGCATGCCCTGCCCCTTCGGCGTCGACATCCCGCAGTGCTTCCACTTCTACAACCAGTATCACATGACCGGCAACCGGATCATGACGCGGGGATTTTACATCGGGCAGGTGATCGGGTTTGACGGCGATCCGTCCAACGCCTCGCGCTGCCGGAGTTGCGGGAAATGCGTCGGGACATGTCCGCAGGGGATCGCGATTCCCGACGAACTGAAGAAGGTCAGGCGAGACCTCGACGGTCTTGCTACAAAACTGATGACGCCGCTGGTGAAGATGGTGATGAAGCGGCGGAAAGAGTGAGGGATCGCCGCAGTGAAGCAGAGCGCATGCTCTCCTGCCAGGACAAACACACAAAACAAATCAGAAAATCTGCATGCGATAGCCGGGATTCGAACCCGAGTTAGTGGCTTGGGAAGCCACTGTCCTACCACTAGACTACTATCGCCTGAACCATATTTCATTGGCGTTCCCGGATTATAAAGGTTCTTTCTCCCCCGGCCCCGGCACCGGAAAGGGCGACAGCCTTAAGACCACAGCATTGCATTATATATACAGCACTGAACGGTGCTGGCTGACGTAAGTCCGACGTGCCCCATGGCACGGCCCGGAGTGGCTCGGGATTACAGAGAGGTCAGTAGCAATACTGCTCTTTTCTGGACTTACTCTGGTCAATGTGAGGTAGAATATGGCACGAATGCATGCACGGCGGAGGGGTAAATCCGGATCGGTCGCTCCGTACCGCACCGAAGCACCAGAGTGGTGTGGGATCTCCGGGGAAGAGGCCGTGAAGGTCGTCATCGACCTCCGCAAGACGGGCAAATCCAGCAGCGAGATCGGGTTTATCCTCAGGGACAAGTACGGTATCCCCGACATCAAACTCGTAGCCGGTAAGAAGATCGGCGAGATCCTCGAAGAGAACGGGCTTGGCACCGACATCCCCGAGGACCTCAGGAACCTCATCGTCAAGGCGCTCGCGATGCGCAAGCACCTTGAGGAGAACAAGAAAGACCTGCACAACAAGCGGCAGCTCCAGCTCACCGAGTCCAAGGTGCGCCGTCTTGTGAAGTATTACCGGTCGAGCGGGAAACTCGCTGCGGACTGGACATACAAACCAGAGACTGCCGAAATCCTCCTCTCCAGATAAGTCATGTCCATCCAGGCCGTTGCCGAAGAGGTTGCAGACCGGATCCTCGCCGCCGACTTCATCGAAGTCTACGCCCACCATGACGCCGACGGGATCGCCGCAGGGGCGATCCTCTGCCAGGCGATCCTCAGAGCGGGCGGGCGGTTCAGGCTGCGGGTGCGTCGGACCATCAGCGCGGACGACATCGTCCACCCTGAATCGACGCTCCTCTGCGACCTCGGCGCCGGCCTTGCCGACCTGCCCGAGAGCGTGATGGTCGTCGACCATCATGTCCCCCACTTCGAGGGGGCATATCACGTCAACCCGCGCCTCGCCGGCATCGACGGGGAACGGGAACTCTCGGCTTCAGGGACGGCATACCTGGTGGCACAGGCGCTCGGCGACCACCGCGACCTGGTCGGCCTCGCACTCATCGGGATCTACGGGGACAGACAGGAGTTCACCGGGAAAAATCGGGAGATCCTCAACGACGGGATCGCCAACGGCTACATCTCCCCGGAAAAAGGACTCCTTCTCCCCGGACGCGGGATGCGCGAGGCCCTCGAGACCGCCATCGACCCCTACATCAGAGGAGTGAGCGGGCGCCCCGAGACGGTGACCGGGATCCTCGAACACGCGGTCGGCGAGGAGGAGGTCGCCGAAGATCTCCTCCTCTCCCTGCTCGTGCTCGAGGCCGGCGGCGATGTCGCACCCTCGGTCTTTTCACGACTCTACGGCGAACGCTACCGGCTCGAACGCGAGGTCGTCGAAGACGCCCGCACCCTTGCCGCACTCGTCGACGGTTGCGGCCAGGAAGGCCGGGGCGGCCTCGCCGCCTCAGTCTGTCTCAGGTCGCCCGGCGCCGTCGAAGAGGCCTTCGGGGTGGCACAGACGCACCGGCGCCGGGTGCTTGCCGGCGTCGAGGGGGCCAGACCCCTCGACAGGAGCGGGCGAGTCTACGGCGTCGAGGACGCAGGTGCCGCGAGTGGCGTGGCCGACTGCCTGGCCTTCGACCTGAAGCGAGACGCCCCCGTGGCGGTCCTCGCCCCGCGAGACGACACATGGCAGGTCTCGGCACGCTGTCCGCCAGGAGTGGAGGCCGACCTGGAGTTCATCCTCCGCGACCTCGCCGCAACCCTGGGCGGGTCGGGCGGCGGTCACCGGAACCGGGGCGGTGCCTCGATTCCGGCCGACCAGGTCGAAGCGTTCAGAGACGAGTTCATCAAGGCGGTGGCCTCATGATCGGCATCAAGGGCCGGATCACCACCGAGAGCGCCAGAAGCAGATGCGTCGCGGCCTCTCTCGCCCCGGACAATCTCACCGGGATGGAGACCAGGGCACAGGGCCCGGCGGTCGTGACCGAGGTCACCGGCACCCACCTGCGCTCGGTGATCGCATCGGCGGACGATTATCTGATGAACCTCGCCATCGCCGAGGAGGTCTGTGCGGATGTCTCGGAAGAACCCTGACACCTCAAAACGACCTGGAAATATGACAAAACTGGTTGGAGAAACAGAGCAGAGGTTTAAATTCTTATAATAAGGTGATTTCATGGCAAAGAGAAAACAGGTTGGAAAGCGGGTCGAGGGCTGGAAGGCCAAGTCCTGGTACAAGGTCTATGGCCCCGAAGCCTTCGGCAAGGCCTATCTCGGCGATACGATCTCCGCCGACCCCGAGAAAGTAGCGGGACGCGTGCTGCAGACCACGCTCGGCGAGATCTCTCACGACTACGGAAAGCAGCACATCAAGATGCGCTTTAAGATCAACAACGTGGCAGGTGACGCGGCATACACCGAGTTCGTCGGGCACGAGATCACCCGCGACTACATGCGCGGGCTGGTGAAGAGGAAGACCTCGCGGATCGACTCTATCGTCCTGACCAACACGAAGGACGGGAAGAAGGTACGGGTCACCGTCACCTGCTTCACCATCAACCGTGCCGAAAACAGTCAGATCCACGCGATCAGGGGGACGATCATGAAGAACCTCCTCGACACGGCGGCGCAGAACACCTTCGACGAGTTCTCCAAGATGATCGTCTCCGGCGATCTCGCCAAGGAAACCTTCAAGGCCATCAAGACCATCTTCCCGGTCCGCCGGGTCGAGGTCATCAAGAGCAGGGTCGAGACCCCGGTCTCGTTCGTGGCCTGAACACTCTCTTTTTTTCTGAAAATTGTCCCCGCAGAGCCCATGCTCTCTGTGGAGAAACTTTTGATCTCGCTCCTCACGACCGGAAAGCGGGCGGGAACAGAAGGTCGCCAATCGAATGCACTTGAACGGTGGACATTTTTGACCGTGAAGAAAACGCCGGGGATGAGTACGCCCCCTTCATGATCTTCTCGCCGCCTTCCCGGCCCTATCGCAATCCCGGGGGTTCCGGGGGCGCGCAGCGCCTCTCCCGCAGCCCGACCTCTCCCGATCTCGGGGGCCGACGGTGTCATGGCCTATCCCGACGGTTCCTGCAGAAGAAAGGACAATCGATCTCATAAAAAATTCCAAACTCCTCCCTGTACCCATCGAAGAGATTGAAAATACTCATAAGCCCCCGAGATGAGAGATGTACAGTTTCATGGAGAACGGAGTTCAGAACTGGCTCCACCAGTGTTCACTCCCTGACGGCACCGAACTCCAGGAGCACACCCTGAAGACCGAGAGGAACATGATCATCGGGGATCGGTGCACCATCGATTACGGGCTGAAAGGGGAGGACATTATCGTATGCGAGTTTTGCACGCTCAACGGGAGCGTTATTGCGGACGGAGACGTGCGGATCGATAACTGGTGTGAGATTAACGGAGATGTGATCGTGGCCGAGGACGCGTACCTCGGCGAGGGGGTTAAAGTCCACGGCAGACTGATCGTCCAGGGCGACCTCGACATCGGGGACAACGTGCAGATCGACCGCGGTTTCGAGGCGAAAGGATGGATCTCGATCCGCAACCCGATGCCGGTGATCGTCTACCTTCTTCTCTATGTGATGACCCTCCTCAAGATGGAGGACCAGAACGAGATCGAAGACGCCCTCTCTGAACTCTTTGGAGATGAAGACGAAGAAGACCAGAACGAAAAAGCACCCCTCCTCATCCCTTCAGGCTCGCACCTCGACATGAAGGTCTTCTCTGTCCCGGCGGCCATGAGCATCGGAGACGGGTGCCGTCTCCATGGAAACATCAGGGCCAATTCGGTGGATGTGGGGAACGGCACGACTATCTTTGGGAGCCTGAGGGCACACGGCACCATCGGGATCGGCCCCGAGACAAAGGTGCACGGAAATGTCGAGGGAGAAGACGAGGTCATGATTGCGGAACAGGTCCGCATCCTCGGCGATGTCGTCGCCGACTCCCTTGTCCTCCATGAGGAGGCGCGTGTCGACGGAGTCATCAGGGCGCCGCAAGGGGTGCGGATCGATCGAAAAGCGGAGAACAACGGCGATGAAAGCAGCGAAAATTCTGGAATTGGACAGCCTGAACTTTGTTGAAGGCTCTTTTGCGGATCTGGCGGACCCCGAATCGGCCCTGCCGATCCTCTCCTGTCGACCGGAGGAGGGGAGGCTCCTTGTCGACGAGAATGAGGATCTCCTGGCGGTCGCATTCAAAACCGGCGACGACTGGATCGGGGCGAGTTATCTCTTCCACCCGCCTGAGAGCGAGGTGATCGATCTCTTCGACGAGATCGATGCCGAGATGTATCAGGAGAAGCGGGAGGTCTGGGCGGCGGCGATGCGGGAGTATTACAGCACCGAACTGCTCCGCACGGTCAGCCCGACGATGGAGGATATCCCTCCCGACCGGCAGGACAAGATTGTGGATCTTGTCAGGGAGGTCTGGGAAGAAAAAGAGGGAGGGGTCTGCCTTGACTGTTGCTGCGGTTCGGGAGTCGGCGCGGCCGCGCTCAGGTCGATCGGGATGCGGCCGCTGGCCTACGATCACGACCCGACCCTGCTCGCCCTCGGGTTGGGGGAGGGGCGGCTCCTGACCGACGAGACGGCCTGCATCGACGCCACCGACGCGACGGTCTATTTCAGCCCGGCACCTTACGGGGCGGTCTTCATGATGGGGACGATCCGCTCCTTCGACGCCGAGATCTGGGAGGCGATCACCGCGGAACTGCTGGAACTCTCCGAAGAGACTCTCATCACCGTCGCCACCGAGGAAGAAATCAGACTCGTTGCAGAGTGGTGCCGTCTGGCGGGCAGGACGACCGAGGTCAGGGAGAACACGCGCGATCCCATCTACGATCGCTGGGTCTGCCTGGCGAGAAGAGGGTGACATTCCCCTGGCGGCGAGTCAAGAACACAGGGTCACCACCAATAGACTACAATTATTGGCCGTGAAGAAATTCTCGGCCCTGTAGAAACCATCCTCTTTTCATCCCTTCAACCCCCCTATGACCGAATCCATCGCCTTCCCTCATTCTTGCACCGGGGGCAACGCCCCCGGCGAGAACATGTGGGAAGGCGTGAGAGCGGGAACGATTGATGGGGAGGACGGCAACGGGCTCTGGAAACACTCACCTCTCCACCATAAGGAGAGTGATTAAGGATCTCACCAGAGCCATTTCTTCTATCAGAAAAAATAGCGGAGCGCCGGGTCTCATGAGAGCACATCCACCGATTGCAATCGATCGGCCCGGTGGATTTCTTTCAGAAAAGCGTTTCAGGAAAAATGTCAGGCGAGGGGGTCGTATTTTTTCAGTCTGTCGATCACGGCATCGGCAGGCGGAATGACCTCTGCGTGTTCCCCGATGAAGGTTCGCACTGCCTCCTCACCCTGAACAATTTTTCCGCAGTCAAGTCCGTCTCCTTTGATTTTTCTGGCAAATGACCACGACATCTCGTTTCTCCGATCCTGGGGCTGGGTCTGTCCCCTGTTCATGGCAGAATATTCTCATCTTATGGCATAAATAATGTTTCATTTTCAATATATTTTTTAATCTGTTAGAGGGAGTTTGAAATACATTAACCTCGATGGTTTCGGCTTCAAGGGTATGAAGAGGGATATATCCGGGAGATCCGATCAGGTCTGCCCTGAGACCGCACGGCGGTCAAATCGCAGACCTCAGATCCGGGAGAAGAGCAGAGAAGAGATCCGCGGGAAAAATGAGAATTGATTTCGACCCCTAAGATCATCCACAGGGCCGAGTTTTCACTTCTGTCTCCACATGACATATCCCCCGACCGCCAGTGTGCAGAGGAGCAGCAGTCCTCCGGCCCCGATCAGCGCCCAGGGAGTCTCTCCGGCGGTCGGTGCCGGTTGTGGTTCATCCGGCCCGATCGTGGTGACCGTAGCGGCCGGGCGGTCCGCCGAGGCCGCCACCGATTCTGGAGTGGCCCATGAGAGGGCGAAGAGGCTGAAGTGCGAGACGCGGGCGGTCACCGTCCGCGTGGCCGGGTCAATGGTGGCGGGGACTTCCTGCCAGGCCCCGCTCTCGGGGTTGTACCACATCACCGTCAGGGTGGCCGGGTCGCCGATCTCCTCCCACTCTTCCGCGGAGAGCGTGTAGGTGAGGGTGATCGGCGGGTCGAAGGTGGCGCCGGCCGGGCCGCAACTGAGGGCGAACCCGACCGTCGTCCCCGGCGGGATCGGCGGCGTGCCGGTCAGTCCGGCCTTTTTGACGGTCACTTCACCGAGCGGCTCGCCGTCCCGGTCGCGGGCGACCGTGCCCTCCCTGAGAGTCACCGAGCCGACGCCGTCGCCGGTCCGCACGGTTACGCTCTCGGTCAGTTCACCGCTCTTTGTCATCAGGAGAGAGGCGCGTTCGACGGACGTCGTCTGAGTCGCGGTCGGGGCGGGCGGGTTGGAGACCGGGGACGGTCCGCCGCCACCGCCACTGCCACCGCTCGACGGAGGGTTCGGCTTCGGCGTCGGCGTCACATCGCCGCTCCCGACGCTCAGGTCAACGCGGCTCGTGCCTTTCGGGGTGAAGGTCGCCGTCTCTTTCGCCGTCTCCCCGTCGACCAGGAAGGTGATCGTCTCGCCGGCGAGGTCGTCGGTACCAAGGACCAGCAGTTTCTCGCCTGCATGCCGGGTGGAGCCGCCGTACGTCCCGTCCGCCGCGGTCGTCACCGGCCCGTACGTCTCGCCGCCCAGCACCGCCGTGATCTCGATGTCGGCCGGTGCCGGGGAGCCGTCGATCGTCACGCTCCCTTTGAACTCATGGGGAAAAACGGGGACGCCCCCGTCGGCCGCCGCCGCCCCTGCGACGAGGCCGCAGAGGAGGAGGAGCACCGCAATGCTTTGCCAGGTCTTCATCTTCACGCCCCGATGGCGCAGAGTTCTGCGGCATCGCTCATGTACAGCCAGTAGCCGTTCATCGGTTCCATCGTCCGCATCTCACCGTGCCGTCCCTCGGCGCCGCGGATGATCGAGGTCTCGTATTCCTGTGCGCCGGCGTCGAAGCCGATGACGGTGGCCCAGCAGTTCTCGATCGACCTGAGGGTGTTGGCCGCGGGTTCGGCGATGGTGTCGGTGAACCCGATCGCGTTCCAGCCCTCGTCAAGGGTCTTCTCCGGCGGGGTCGCAATGCCGCCGGTGTCGAAGACGAGCGGGATATTGTAGGTGGAGTTGGCATAGATCCAGATCCCGTCGAGCGGTCTGAACGCTTCTTCAGAACTCATCGCCTCCCACCGTGCGGTCCCGTTGTACAGGAGCACTGAGTGGTCGGCGGTGTCCACCTCGTCGAAGACGGCGATGGTGTCGTGGCCGGGGGCGAGGGTCTTGGGGGTCGAGACAAAGTTCCAGCCGGGGAGGAGAGTGATCGAGGTCGGGGCGGGGTCGAAGTGGACCGCGACGCTCTCGCCTTCGAAGACCGTCACCGTCTCCTCAGCCTCAAGATATCCATCGAGACTCACGGTGACGAGGTGCTCGCCGACCGGGATGTTGGTGAGTGTGGTGTTCGTCTGCTCCCCGGTGTCTTCTCCGTCAAGGAAGATCCTGGCACCGTCCGGGGAGGAGGTGACCGCGATGCTTCCCGAGGGTTCGGCGAGGGTGAATTCGACCGAGATGGTTTCGTTGTCGACGACGGTCACGGTCGTCGAGGCGTCCATGTACCCGGACTTCGTCACGGTGATGGTGTGTTCGCCGATGGCGATGTCTTCGAGGAGAGCATCTGTTGTCTCCCCGGTGTCCACATCGTCCAGGAAGATCGTGGCACCTTCAGGCGTCGAGGTGACGGCGATGCACCCGACCGCTTCCTCAAGGTCGAGGTGGGCGATCGCGGTCTCGTTCTCCATGATGGTGACATCGGTCGCCGCCTCGCGGTACCCCTCCATCTTCAGGGTGACGGTGTGGTCGCCGACGGCGATCCCCTCGAGGGTGGTGTCGGTCGTCTCGCCGGTGTCGGCGCCGTCGATGAAGATCGAAGCGCCGTCGGGAGTCGAGGTGACGGCGAGGCTGCTGGTGAGGGTGGTCAGGGTCAGGTCGACGGTTGCGGTCTCGTCTTCGACGACGGTGACCGTCGCCGAGGCGTCGGCGTAGTCGTCCCTCTTCAGGGTGACCACGTGCTCGCCGACCGGGATCTCCTCAAGGGTGGCGGGGGTCACGAGACCGGTGTCCTCACCGTCGAGGAAGATCGTCGCTCCCTCCGGCGTCGAAGTCACCGCGATGCACCCTGTCGGGACCGGGTAGGTCATCACCAGGAAGGCAGCCGCCGCCTCCATGTAGTCGGCGCTGCTCCGGAACGCCGCAACATTCCCTTCAGCAGAAAGGAGCGAGGTGACGTCGCGTTCTGCCGCACCGATCTGGCTCTGCCCGGTGGAGTTCCAGGCGTCGGTCCACACCTCGTCGTTGAAGATGAGTTCGCCTTCGTTCGGGCCTGCGCCGGGTGCGAGGGCGACGAGGGTTGCGTTGAGGGCGTCGGCGGTGTCAATGGTGAAGGGAGCGTAGGCGGTCGCCTCGTCAGGGGTGGTCGCCTGGCCGCTGCCGCCGTACAGGAGGTCGAAACCCTCGTTGATGACGATGGTGTGCGGGGCGGTGACTCGATCGTCGTAGACCACCGCAAGCACCATCCCGCGTACCGAGACGTTCCCGCCGCCGGGGAAGGTGCTGGTGAGGACGGCGGCGTTCGCGTCCTTGTTGAAGGCGTCCTTCACATCATAGACGGTCATGCCGTACGGGTATGAACTGCCCCACAGCTTCTCGTCGGCGTAGAAGGCGGCCTTTTCAACGGCCACATCGTTGAAGGTCAGTTCCACTGCGTCGGGGAAGACCGGGCCTTTGTCCCAGGTGTAGGGGACGTAGAGTCGTGCGGCGGTGACGGTGGCGTTCTCGGGGATCGAAAGGTCGTCTGCCGTCCAGTTTGCGGTGTACGCCTTCCAATTGCTCTTGGCGCTCAGGTACGCACTGTCGCCCGAAGAGTACGCCAGGTCGCCGCGGACGGTGTAGGTCGCCGCAGTGGTGAGGTCGTCACCGTCGGTCCACCGCTTGCCGCGGTACCCGTTGTCGACGACGGTCTTCTCGATGGTGCGAATGTTGTTCTCTTCGTTCGATTCAGAGATCACATCCTCCGCATCGGCGGTGACGGTGAACGTCGCCGGCTCCCCCGCCGCACGCACCGTCCCGTCGGTCCAGGTGAGAGTAACATTCGCACCCGCGGGGAGGCCGTCGGGCACGGCGACCGTGCCGATGACTCCGCTCACGTTGAATTCGGCCGCGAACGCACCGGCATCAGCGGTACCGATGTTCGTGATCTTTGTCGAGTAGGTGTTCTCGCCTGCAGAGAAGATCTCGTTCTTGTTGGGGGCGAGGGTCGAGATCGTCAGGTCGGGTGCGGCGGGTTCAGTGTATTCAACGACCAGAACCTGCTGGAGAGCGGCCATGCCCCCGCTGGTCGTGCCCTGGACGGCAGCCTCGTTACCGGTCGCGTTGAGGAGGCCGGTGACGTCGAAGGTCTGTGCAGAGGCGGTGTTCAAAGTACCATGCCAGGCGTTCGTCGCCACGACGTTGCCGTTGAAAATCAGGTTGCCTTCATCGGGTCCGGCGCTGCCCACGAAACTGTACAGCGTGGCGCTCCGGACGCCGGCGGGGTCGATCTCCATGCCGGTGAAGGGTGCGTAGGCGGTCGCTTCTTCCATGGTCGTGCCGTAGCCGGACTCGGAATACCCGAGTTCGTCGCACTCCTCGTTGATGAAGATCTGTTTCCTGGTGGCGGTCGGGTCACTGTAGATCACCGCAAGAGTGCTCGGGTACAGGGCGTTCTTGTTGCCGGTGTTCGGCATCGTGACGAGGATGTTGTCACCATCTCTGACTAAGAAACTCGTGACGTTGACAACGTAGAGGCCGTATTCGTAGTCGGCAAAGGCGCCGAAGTTGCTCTTGTCCATGTACGGCGTGCCGAGCGCGAGGGTGTTGTCGTTGAAGGTTGCCGTCAGGTTCGGCAGTCCGCCGGGGGTCTGGTCCCAGTTGTACGAGACGTACAGCCAGGCCTTCTCGACGGTGGCGCCGTCGGGGACGGGCAGGTCACCGGCGGTCCAGGTCTCCGTCCGGTCGGTCCAGCCGACCGATTTATAGGCGGACTCGGGCTGGGTGGAGGAGACGATGTCACCGCGGAGGTCGTAGGTGTGCTGCGTCGTGATGTTGCTGCCCCCCTCCCAGTACAGCCCTTTGCCCTTGTACCCGTTGTAGCGCACATTCTTGACAGGGCTGGTCTTGTTGTTGTTGCTCTCGTCGGTCTCGACGATCAGGTTCTCCGGGTCGAGGACGGCGGTGTAGGTGACGGTGCCGCCTTCGAGATCGCGGATCGTCGGGTCGATGAGAATTACATCGGTCTGCTCACCGCCCGACAGTGACGAAACGACCGTTGAGTTTATCGCAACCGTGCCGTTCGATACATCGCTCGCATACAGGGCCACCGTGATGTTGGAGGCGTCGGCGGGGCCGCTGTTCGTGACTTTCTGAATCTTGACGGGGTTAGAGTCCTTTGCAAAGACCGCACTGGCGGGCACCGGGTTCACGATGCCGCCGATGATCAGGTCGACCCCCTGTGGCGCTTCACTGATGGAGATATAATTGTTCTTCACCTCGGAGTCGCTGCCGGCCGCGGTCGTGATGGTAAGATTGACCGAGTAGTTCCCTGCAGTTTCGTAGGTGTACTCGGGGTTCGGGTCTGTGCTGTCGATGGAACCGTCGTTCTCAAAGTCCCAGGCCCAGGACGTGGTGCTATTGGTTCCGATCGCACTGATGCCGTCGAGGACCAGGTTGACACCCCCCGGACCATCTAATTCGGTTCCTATAAGAGAGAAAGTGACAGTCTGCATCCCCGTATACGAAGATGTGTCAATCGTCACCGTTCTCCATTTATTATCATTATACGCTTTCTGCCAGACGACATCGTCTCCGATGAACACTTTTACTGCAGAATAACCTCCACCCATCAACTCTTCTCCATAACAGTAAGAGAATTTCAGCGAGTTGGCGTTGGTCAAGTCGACATCCTGCGATATGTTGGCAGCACCGCTCCCGATATAGCCGTCGGCTTCCATTTCAATGTTCGCCACGGAGTTCCTCATTCTTACTGTACCTAAACTCCTGGAGATGGTCCAACCGGATGAACCGGCCTCGAACCCCCCATTCACGATACGTTCCGAACTGCCACTGCTGCTGCTCTGGTCGGCGAACTGAACGGTTAAGGGTGCGATACCCGATGTCGGTGTTGCCGTGAAGGCGGCGAGCGGCGCGGTGGTGTTCGTTACGATAATGTAGCCCGTCTTGACTTCGTCGTCGGAACCGTGACTGTTGGCGGCGGTGAGTTTCACGGAGTAGACGCCGGGGGCCATAAAGGTGTAGGAGGGGTTCTGGAGCGTGCTGTCTTCAGTTCCGTCGTTGTCGAAGTCCCAGGCCCAGGAAACCGGATCGTAGGCAGACTGGTCGGTGAACTGGACGGTCAACGGAGCAGGGCCCGAGGGGGGCGTCGCGGTGAACGCAGCAAGTGGCGTGGTACCCGCAACTGTGATGTAATCTGCCTTCGTCTCATAATCAGATCCTGCTGCGTTTGTTGCCGTCAGATTCACCGCGTAAATGCCGGCCGATGTGTACGTATGTGATGGATTCTGCTCTGTACTGTCTACTATCCCATCATTGTCGAAGTCCCAGGCCCATGACCTGGGTGAATTCACCGACTGGTCAGTGAAGGAAACAGTGAGGGGTGTATCTCCACGAACCGGTGTGGCGGTGAAGTTTGCTACCGGTACTACCGGGGTGGTGACGATGATGTAGTCTGTCTTCACAGTGGAATTGCTTCCACCTCCGTTAGAAACCGTGAGGTTGACCGTATAGGTGCCGGGCACATTGTAGGTGTGAGTGGGATGCTGGTCGTTACTGTCGATGATACCATCGTTATCGAAGTCCCAGGCCCAGAGCAGAGGTAAATTCGTAGACTCGTCCATGAAGTTGACGGTGAGCGGTGCGTCGCCGCAGGCTGGCGTTCCGCTGAATTCAGCAACAGGTACCGGCGCCGAAGTCGTGCCGACACGTGTATCCAGCATGTTGTTGCTTTCTTCTATTTCATCAACCGCATTTTCGGGATCTACAACGACAGTCATCGTATAAGCGTATACAGTGCCGTCGGGTGTCCAGTGCAGATCCACACTCGTGCTGCCGCCGGCTGCAAGCCCGGACACGGTCTGCGTATCCACGAACTTCCTGTCCGCCATAAGAGAGACGTTAAATGCAGATGCATCAATATTACCGGAATTTCTAACTGTTGCAGTCATGGTATTGACGGTGCCGGCGGTCACATACATCGGAGTGAGACTCAGCGGGACCAGGTCGACAGTATCATACTCTATTGTAAGGCCGTGCAGGACAACGGAACAGTAATTATCCCCTCCGCGTCCCACGTTAACGGTCTGGTTCTCGGCCACAAGAGAATCTTTTACATTGTCCCACCTGATATAGTTGAAATACTCGCCGCTTGCCGAATCAGCAGCACCTGAGAGTGAATTCCCGTTAAAATCCTCGTAGTTATATCCTGTAAGATGGGTTGAATAGAGACTTGCACTATTCACTTCGTCGAGATCTATAGTACCATTGAAATACGTCGTTGAATTGTCTACTCCATATCCTACATAATCATCATAATGCATCCAGTCAAGACCTTCGGCAACCCAGTATTCTGCCCGGGATTTGCTTTCATTTTGCAATACGACGACAAGCGTACTGCCGTACTGCCTGCCGTCTCCTCCGGAGGTCGAATCGATTGTTGCAGTATTTGTTTCACCCGGGACGATGTAGTCTGTGACATTGTAGGGGATCCACGTTACACCCATATCGGAGGAATAACAAGATGGAGAAGCCGGGAAGGCATGTCCGTTGAATGTGGTGTAGATTGGGGGGGCCGCACACCATATCCCAACATAATACTTTGCAAAAATTACGGTGCCGTCTGGTACGTCAAAGTTATTTGTACTATTTTTAGAGTACCAGTTTGCCGTGGAGTCCACATAGACTTCACCCCGCACGGTATCGTGCGCTATTACAGGTAAAGCTGCGGCAGTGCCGACAAGCAGCAGGAGTACCAGCACCAGCAGCGCAGATTTCGTATACTGGCTCATGTTCAACACCTCAAAATGCAGGAACGCGGTACATTCGCGGGCGCAGCCATGCAAAGCAGTGCAGCGATACAGAGAATCAGTAATTTTTGTCGCATATTTTGCTCAACTCCATGATTGTGAAGATATCCGGCTCTTCCCACGACCCTGATCAAAAGATGGAATGACGAGGAGGGACGGCTCGGTGTATAGAAGTGTAATTATTTGATCGCATATATACCCGGATCGTTCACACTCGATCATATCTTTTTTATAGATCATCTGATCTCCGGCACACGAAACAAAAAATCGTATTCATGCCCGGTGAGGCGGACAGCCCCGCACCCGGCGCTCTATCCTGCAACCCGAAAGGAGAAGGCGGCCGTCGGCCGAATGCCCGCGCCGGCCAAAATATTAGGGAGGCGGACCTCAGGGATCAGACAATTCTCTCCGGAGCAGAGATCAAAACGACACACTGCGACGACCCGCACCGGCCCCCGTCACGCCCTGAGGGCGGCAATTCGATCGGAAAAAAAGATATGAGATCAGGCGTCCTCTTTTCTGACCTCGGCACAGTCGATCTCGGCCGCGATCTCGAGAGGATCGTCGATCTTCTTCACCAGGTGGCGCACCAGCAGCAACCGCTCGACCCCGATGAAATGCCTGGCCATCACCCCGGCAAGTTCGGAGAGCTCGATATGCCCCTGCTTGCGCTTGACCAACCGGTGCTTCTGGAGCATCTCAAGCACCGGCTCGGTGGTCCCGACCATCTGCTGCTCCATCCACCGCACCTCGGCCTCGTCGCCCTTGCAGACGACGGCATTCGCGGCAAACTCCTCCGAACTCCCCTCGACATCGTAGACCGGGGCCACCTCCTCCATCTCGCCCTTGAGCAGAGCGATCGCCATCTCCTCCTCGGTCACCTTCGACGTCCTCGAGTACGAACCCCCCGGCTCGGCAAGGAGGACGATCCGCCCCCGGTCATGGAAATCCGGCCGCCCCGCCCGACCGAGCATCTGGTTGAACTCCTGGACCGTGAGCCACTTGATCCCCATCGCAAGAGCATCGAAGACCACCTGGGACGCCGGGAAGTCCACCCCCGCGGCAAGAGCGGCGGTCGTCACCACGCAGGCGATCTTCTGCGACCCGAAGAGCTCCTCGACATGCCGACGCTCCTTTGCGGTGAGCCCCGAGTGGTACGGGCGGGCCGTGTTCGCCCCGATGGCATCGGCGAGCGTGTGACACCTCGCCCTGGAGTTGGTGAAGACGATCGTCTGCCCCTGGTAGCCCTTCGACGACCGCCTGGCAAACTCCTCCCTCACCATCGACTTGATGAACTGCACCTTCTTCTTCTTCTCGCAGAAGATGAGGTGGCGGTCGAGCGGCACCGGCCTGCTGTCGTACCGGATCAATTTTGCATTGAGTTTTCCGGCCAGCACATTCGGCAACCCGATCGTCGCCGAAAGATAAAGGAACTGGGCCTTCGGAGACGTCTTCTTGATCCTGGCGATCAGCCCGTCGAGACGATGACCCCGCTCGGGCTCCTCCAGGTTCTGGACCTCGTCGATGACCACCGTCCCGACATCTTTGAGTTGCCGGCCGTTGCGGAAGATCGTGTCGACCCCCTCGTAGGTCCCGACGATGATCTGCGCCCGCGTGTTCCGCTCGCCCACCGGCCTCGTCTCAGGCAGGTTGAGCCGACTCGTTCCCGTCTGGAGCGAGACCGAGGCCAGATCCTTGTACCGTTCCCTGAACCTGAAGTACTTCTGGTTGGCAAGGGCCACGAGCGGGACCAGGAAGAGCAGACGCCCGCCCTTTTCGAGCAGGTTCTTCATCCCCGCCATCTCCCCGACAAACGTCTTGCCGCTCGCCGTCGCCGAGACGACCAGGAGATCCTTCCCTTCGAGGAGCCCGCCATTGACCGCGAGCTGCTGCACCGGCGTAAGATACTCCACCCCCGACGCCTTCGCAAACGCCGGCGGCACCGGAACCTGGGTGATATGGCGGGTCGTGATCGGCTTGACCGCCTCCATCCGGTCGAAGAGCGTCTGGGACGGATCCCGCTGTTCGGGCTGGAGCAGCCCGAGCACCCGGTCGACGTCCTTGTACGACTCCAGCAGCGCCCTGATATGCTGGAACGAACGGTGCCCGAACTGCCCCAGGTACCCCATCTCCCGTCGCAGTTCGCGTTCCGCACAGTCCATGCAGACCCGCTCGCGCCCGTACTTCACCGCGTTCTTCTTGTTGAGCACCGTGACCCGGTCTTCGAGGAGACAGGTCCGGCAGAGCGGAGCCGACGACGTCGAGACCTGGAAATCACCGAGAAAAGCCATGAGCGCCGGGTCCGGCTTCGTGATCCAGATCTTCGAACTGCGGATGAGGTCGACGAGCTGTTTCGTCGGCACCTTCTGATAATTTCGCCGTCCCGGCTTTCGGGTCTTGAAATCGACCGGGCGATACCCCTTCGCCGTTGAAGTCAACCCGAAAACACCGGTATCGAGAACCTTCTTTCCATTATAGATGATCAGCCGGTATGACCCTCGTTGGGGGACGATGATGACCGTCATGGCAAAATGAGGTCGTGGATCACGTACGTGAGGCCGGCATTCTCAAGCCTCTTCAGGAAATCGGTAAACTCTTCGTCGACGATGAGAATCGCACACTCCACCCCGTGGAAGGCGGCCTCGATCACACCTTCCCGCGAGCCGAACGAGATGTCGGGCTTACGTCCGACACTTTTCATCACGACCGCGGCTTCGAGCCCGGCGATCCCCACCTGCTGGACGCCGGCGAGCACTCCCCGCACCCCGGCCAGGTCCATCTTCCTGGAACCGCCCCGCTCGATCCGCGGCACCTTGAGGACATGCACCGTTCCCTCGGCATGATCGATGAGCCCGGTGAGCCTCGCGACCCCGACGTCCTGCCCGGCCTCGGCGTCGGCGATCACCTCACCCATCGCACTCTGTTCGGTCTTCGAGGCGTAGAGCCAGCCGTCCTTCATGAAGACCCCGACCGCGTCGCCCTTGTGGAGAGGTTCGGCCGCGACCGCCGGCCAGACCCGCACCTTCTGGATCACATCGCGGGTGACATGGCGGGCATAGTTCTCCAGCACCTCGGCATTGGCAAGCACCCACTCGATCCCCTCCTTGGTGACCTCGTAGCGACCCCTGCCATAGGCCGAGACGAAGCCGTCGTCGGCAAGTTCTCGAATGTATTCGGAGACCGCCTGGGGCGTCACCCCCATCTTCTCAGCGACCTCCTGCTGCCTGACCGCCGGTTGATGCTCGGCGACCTCGACCAGAATCTGAAAACGCGTGATCTCCCGTTTGCTTCGGAGGAGTGAAGCCACCGGATCTTCACCGGCTGTCTTCGACATACATCAACCCCTGCCCCTTCACGTCAAGGTTCGGGATCCGCTTGGTGAGACCCTTGACATAGAGCGGAGATACCCCATACTTCCTGGCAATATCAGCGATAGACGTGTTCCCGACATTCAACTCGTCTTCTACATGGGTGACCATCGTCCGCAGGTTCTCGTCGGTCGATAGTGCCAGGTAGATGATATCGGCCAGGTCGGTCATCGTACACTGGAAGTTCGCCCTGAAACCACCATAGGTGGTCCGGTATTCTTTGCTCGGCATATCGCCCGGTTTGGGCATCCGCCACTGTTCCTCGATGAGATTGCCCTTCTTCAGGATCGATAGACACGGCCCGACGCAGGTGCTGTCGCACTCTTCGCAGAGTTCTTGCTCGGTCATCCACTGTTTGTTTAAAAGTCCATAGATCTCTTTGAATTTCGGATTGTTAAATGTCAACAAGAGAGGCACGATCTCAACGGGATCATTCACTATCCTGATATGACCTGTCACGCAAAACCCTATTTATATAGGGCACTGTAACCCAATAAACCTTTGCAGGTCGCGCAATGCAAAACAGAGGAAAGATCATCATCCGAGGAATCGTGCAGGGCGTCGGATTTCGCCCTTTCGTCTATGCTCTCGCCGAGAAATACGATATATCAGGATGGGTAAAAAACCTCGGGAGCCGGGTCGAGATTGCCGCTTCCGGTGCGCGCTTTTCCGAATTTTGTCAGGCGGTGGCCGGGGGGACGCCCCTCTCGGTCATCGACTCGGTCGAGGTGCTGCCTCTTGACGAGGAGGCGGCAGAGCCGGGGTTTGTGATCAAACCGAGCGGCACAGGGACACTGGACGGACTGATCACCCCGGACGTCGCCGTCTGCGACGAGTGTATCAGGGACATTTTCACGCCCGGCGGACGGTACGAGAACTACTGGGCGACCTCGTGCGTCAACTGCGGGCCGCGCTACAGCATCATCAGGAGCCTCCCGTACGACCGGGAGCGGACGGCGATGGAGGAGTTCCCGATGTGCGATGCCTGCGGTGCGGAGTACACCGATCCGGGGTGCCGGCGACATCATGCCCAGACGATCGCGTGCGACGCCTGCGGGCCGGGCCTCGCCCTCTTCGACACGGAGGGGAAGGCGTGCGGGGGCGACGATCCGGTCGGCGCCGCGGCGGCGATGCTCGACGCCGGGGCGGTCCTCGCCATCCGGGGGGTCGGCGGGTTCCATCTTGCCTGCACCGAGGAGGCGGCCGGGACGCTCAAGGCCAGACTTGGCCGGCCCGAGCAACCGCTGGCGGTGATGATGAAGGAGGATGTGGTGGAGCGCTATGTCGAGCCGATGGCATGGGACCGCGAGGCGCTCACCAGCCGCGTCCGCCCGATCGTCGTGATGAAGAAGCGGGAGGCCGCGGCCAACCCCGGACTCTCGTCTCTCCACACCCTCGGCGTGATGCTCCCCTACACCGGGCTCCACCACCTCCTCTTCGCCCGCCTCGACCACGACCTCCTGGTCATGACCAGCGCCAACGTGCCGGGGACGCCGATGATCACCGCCACCCCCGACGCCCTCGCCCGTCTCGGCGGGACAGTCGACGGGTTCCTGGTCCACGACCGCGAGATCGTGAACCGGTGCGACGACTCGGTGGTGCGGGATGGTCATATCATCAGGCTCTCGCGAGGCATCGCCCCCAAAAGGTTGCAGATCGATCTCGGTGAGCGGTGCATCCTGGGGGTGGGGCCCGAACTCAACGCCACCACGACGATCTACCGGCACGGGTTCGCCGTCACCTCCCCGCATGTCGGGAACGTGCGAAACCCCCAGACCCTCGCCTACCTGCAGGAGACGGTGGAGAAGATCGGCGGACTGCTCGGCGCCGAATTCGAGGTGATCGCCCACGACCTCCACCCGCAGTTTCTCTCGACGCGGTACGCCCGCACACTCGCGGAGGAGTGCGGCGCCGAACTCGTCGCGGTCCAGCACCACCGCGCCCATATCGCGGCGACGACGCGGGAGGAGTGCGTCGGGATCGCCATCGACGGCGTGGGCTACGGCGACGACGGCACCATCTGGGGCGGCGAGATCTTTGCCGGGGCCGCGCCTCACCTGGAGCGGACGGCCCACCTGGAGAGTGTCGGGATGCCTGGCGGCGACCTCGCGACAAAGTTCCCGGAACGGATGCTCTACGGGATCCTCCCCGAAGAGCGGACCCTCGACCTCCTCGCCTCCCGCGGCTGGGGCGAGACCGAACGCGGGGTGCTGGCCCGCCAGGTCGAACGGGGATTCAATGTGGCGCAGACCAGCAGCACCGGTCGGGTGCTCGACGCCGCCTCGGCCCTTCTCGGGATCTGCCGGGAGCGGACCTATGACGGGGAACCGGCGATGAAGCTGGAGGCTGTGGCGGCCGGGGGCACCCCGCAGACCTGGGATCTCTCCTTCGGGCGCGACGGCGCCTGCGAGATCCTGGAGACCTCGGCCCTCCTCGCCACGGCCTTCGACGCCTACGAGAGCGGGACAAAGGTCGCCGACGTCGCCGCCTCGGTCCAGTACAACCTTGCCCGCGGGGTGGCCGACCTCGCGGTGAGGACCGCACACGAACGCGGGATCAAGAGGGTCGCCCTCTCAGGCGGGGTGGCCTACAACCAACAGATCAGGGAGACGATCCGCTCGGTCGTCGAGGGCGAGGGCCTGGACCTCGTCGTCAGCCGCGAGTACCCCCTCGGCGACGGGTGCATCAGCCTCGGCCAGTGCGTCTGGGCCGGGGCGCTCCTGGCGGAGCGGTAGGAGGTCACCACACCCGCGGCATCCGGTGCCGCCGGCGGACGCCGCGGAGAAAGTCGTCCGTCGCCCTGGCCCGTCGCTCGATCGTCCGGCGGTCGCACCCGCCGCGTGCCAGTTCTTCATCGATGACGGCCTCCACATCGTTCACCCATGCGGCGGCGTACTCCGAGAGAGCGGCGTGCTTGAACCTGGAGACGGTCTCGAAGGCTGTCTCATGAAAGCAGAACTTGTCGAAGAAGAGGTCGTCGATCCCTGACCGCACCCGGTCCCTCATCAGGTACCGCACCGAGAGCGGGCCGAAACAGAGGCGCCCCACCGGTTCGCCGGCGTCGTCGTACCCGAGACACGCGAGCGGCGGCGTCCTCAACAGCACCCCCGACCGCGAGGCAAGCATCCGGTTCGCCGCCGCGATCGCCCGCCGGTCGGCGGCGAGGTCGCGGAGAGAATAGGGTTCTCGCGGGAGGAGGAGACACTCGACAGTGCAGGGGTCGGGGGTCGTCCTGACTTTTGTCCGGAACTTCAGGGCCCGCCTGCCTGAGGCACTTGGAGACGCCCCGCCGCCGTCGAAGGTCATCCCGACGGCGCCGACCAGGTCGTGGAGATCAGAGGCGAGGGTGTACTGCCCCGGAGGTTCGGGGTAATGGCACTGCACCGAGAACCAGAAATTGAGCCAGGGTTTTCTGAAGAAGGGCACCTCACCAGGATCCAGGTCTCCACCCCCACACACCGGGGCCGACCGGCCGGCCGCCAGTGCCATTGAGATACATCAACCACGATATATAAAAGATATAAATCTTATGAAATCAGTGGAGGAGACGGTGAAGACGTATGCAATGCACGGCCTATGCCCACCTCTCTGAAGAGAAACTCAAACAGCTCCGGAAAATTGAGGAAGAGTTCGGGACCGTCCTCGTGGCCTACGAGAAGGTTCCGGCATTTGCCGCTCTCTCCGATGACGAGGTCAGGGAAGTACGGGAAAAAGAGAAGAAACTCGGCAAGATCCTCATCGCCTACGAACAGTGACGAAGGTCACCCATCTCACTCTTTTTGAAAAGGGATCGCGCCATAGCCAGGGTCCATGTCGACGGCCACCGCCTCCCAGACCTGTTCGAGCGGACCGAGACGTTTCGAGAGGTCGGCTGTCAGGCAGCGGAAACGATAGCAGCGGACGATGTCGGCATAATCGTCACGGCGGAAAGAGTCACGCCCGCCCGGAGGGGCGAGACAGTGGACGCAATCATGGGTCACGACCACCATCCCCCGCCCTATCCTCTCGCGAGACAGCAGAACAGATGCGGTGAAGGGGGACGGCTCGTCCTTGATCATCACGCATTCCCCGGCGTCGCAACCCCAAAGATAGAACCCGGACAGGAGAGAACTGATACTCCGGATCATTCTCATAGCCCTCGACCATGAACCGGGAGCACGCCTCAGGCATACCGGACGGAAAAACACCCCACAGATCGCCAGGGCTCGACCCCTCGCACCTGCACAAACAACCGGACCGAACGAACAGAAAAGAAAAAAGATTTAGCCGAAGAGGGCACCGAGACCGGCCATACCGGACTCTTCCTTCTCTTCCTCAGCCTCTTCCTCAGCCTCTTCCTCGACAGCCGGAGCGGCTGCGGCGGCGGCGGCGGCCGGAGCGGCTGCGACCGGAGCGACGGCGGCCTTGGAGATGGCCTCTTCAATGTCCACACCGTCGAGTGCGGCCACGAGGGCCTTCACACGGGCGTCGTCAGCTTCGATACCGGCAGCGGAGAGAACCGTCTTGACGTTCTCCTCGTTGATGTCC
Organism: Methanofollis aquaemaris; assembly: GCF_017357525.1. Classification (NCBI taxonomy): domain Archaea; kingdom Methanobacteriati; phylum Methanobacteriota; class Methanomicrobia; order Methanomicrobiales; family Methanomicrobiaceae; genus Methanofollis; species Methanofollis aquaemaris. Next base: position 1,121,326 of record NZ_CP036172.1, read on the forward strand.
TTGCCTGCGTTGTGCAGGAGCAGTGCAGCGTAGATGTACTCCATGATTTTCACCTATATCTCAATTTACAAATATGAATGATATTCTGTTCATCCGAAGAGAGCCCCAAGACCGGCCATGCCGGACTCTTCCTTCTCCTCTTCTTCCTCTTCTTCCTCTTCGGCGGGGGCTTCCTCAGCAGCCGGCGCTGCGGCTGCGGGTGCGGCTGCGGCAGCCGCAAAAGCCTGCGTGATCGACTCGTCGAGTTCGAACCCGCCTTCGGAGGCCTTCATGGCGATAGCAAGCATCTCGCGGTATGCCCGTCCGACGATGAGGTCGGCGACATCCTTCTCGTAGATGCACGCCTCGACCGCCAGGTTCCTGGCTTCCTGTGCCGCCTTGCCGACGATGGTTTCCGTCGTCAACGGCGTCAGGATCGTTGCGTTCACCGAGAGGTTGAATGCCTGCTGGGCCGCGAGCGTAATCTGGTTGAGGTAGACCGTCTCGTCGATCGCCAGAGTCTCGGGCGCAAAGATCGTACCGTCCTGGAACGCCGCCTTGAGAATAAGGCCCACGTCCATCGGCTTGATCTCGAGTTTCGCCAGGACGCCGGCTATCTTTGCGTTGATAACCTCGCCCTTCTTGACGACCGTCTTGGTCTCCCTGATCTTGACCTTCCCGCCCTCGATCATCGCCGGCACCCCAGCCTGCTGGAGTTCACCGACGATCGGACCCGGCTTGAAGCTCGTGGGCCCCTTCGCGACGACGATGTCCTCAGGCGCCGTCTCGCCGGGCTTGGCGGCCATCTTCGTCTTGGTCAGCTCGAGTTGCTTGTAGAGCTTGAAGGGGTTCTCCTTCGTGAAGATGAGCGCACTCTGCCCTGAGATATGCCCGCCCATCTCGACCACATCGCCACCGATCTCGTTGAGGGCATGATGAGTGAGCGTTTTGCGGGCCATCTTGATCTCAGCGACCCCGCGGAGATTCTGCCTGATGTCCTGGAGCTGGCTTGCCGGAATCCCGTGCATATCGACCAGCCCGACCACCGGGTACTCTGCGAAGCGCTGCTTGATCTCCTCGACCTGCTCGCGCTTCCACGCGGGCAGGTGGTGCGTGTAGAGACCCATCTCAGATCACCCTCACTGCCGGTCCCATCGTTGTCTTGACATAGACCGAGCGGATGTTCTGCGGACCCTGCTCCAACGCCGTCTCGATCTTCTTGAGGATCGCGTCGATGTTCTCCGCGATCTCCTCGGGCGCCATCTGGGTGCTGCCCACCGGGGCGTGGAAGACCTTCTTGTCCTTGGACCTGACCTTCACCGACGTCTTGAGTCGCTCGATGATCGGGCGGACATCCGTTCCGGTCGGAATCGGCGTCGGCATCCTCCCGCGCGGACCGAGCCTCGGACCGAGCCAGCGACCTACCTGACCCATCACGCTCGTCTCCGCAAGGAAGAAGCGATACTCGTTCGCAACCTTGCGTGCTTCACGAGGTTCGCCGCCGAGCCGCTCAATCTCCTCGGGACTGATGATCAGATCGACCCCGGCCTCTTTGGCCTGCGTCGTGATCTCGCCCTTTCCGAGTACAGCGACCTTAATCGGAGTGCCCAGACCGTTGGGAAGATTTATAGTCTCGTCGATACGGTTTTTGGGCTGCGCCATGTCGATGTTCTTGAGGTTGATGGTAATATCAACGCTCTCCTGGAACTTTCGTTCAGGCGCAGTCTCCAGGGCCGTTTTCACGGCCTCCAATATCTGCTGTTTCTCAACCATTGAGAACCTCCATAGTCTGCGACCTTGTTCGATCTCCTATGGATGAATACCGATTACTCCTCAAGGACGCCGTCGAACTCGCCCGCATCGATAGCGGCCAGCATCTCCTTGGGTGCACGGCCTTCGACCGTTACACCTACTGAGACACAGGTCCCGACGACCTCTTTCACTGCCGTCTTAAGACGGTAGGAGAGCATGTCGTCGAACTTCATGCGTGCGATCCTGACAGCGGCCTCGAGCGGCAGATCACCCACAAACTGGGTGGCAGGCTCACCAGATCCCTTTGCGATACCAACTTCCTTCATGACCAGGGCCGTCGTCGGCGGAATACCGACGGAGACGGTGAAGTTCTTCTTGTCGTCGACTTCGACCTTCACCGGCACCTGCATGCCATTGAATTCTGCGGTCTTCTTATTGATCTCGTCAATGACCGCTTTTACGTTGATACCGAGGGGACCCAGAGCAGGACCGATAGGCGGCCCTGCCGTTGCTCTGCCTCCGGGTACCAATACCTCGACCGTTTCTGCCATAGCTTATCACCATGCTTTCCCCGCGAGGGTACTATGCTTGGGTTGACTAAGGTTTTCCGGGCCGACTATTAAAACTATCACTTTCGCGTGAAAAGAGGGGAAGAAGGATCAGGATTCGCCCCGGTCGATCACCCGGACATTATCGCCGCGCACGGTGATCGGGATCGGGACCATCGACTCGTAGAGTTCAACGGTAATCTCTTCTTTGTTTGAATCGACCCGTTTGACCACGGCCTTCTCGCCCTTGAACGGCCCTGCGATCAACTCGACGATCGTACCCTCGTCGATCCCCGTGACCGTCGGTTTCGGTTCGAGATAATGGGCGATTTCCTCCATTTTCGTCTCGCCGGGCACCACGACTCGGGCGCTCGGCACGCTCTCGATCAGTTCGGCGATCCGCGCGAAGGGTTCGGCCGCTTCGATGAGGACATACCCCTTCAGTTCGTCAGGCGACACCACGGAGAGCACCTTGAACGAAGGGTCGTGCAACACCGCACGGTAAAGCGAGTCCACGACCGCACGCTCCTGCTTTGCCGTCGTCTTGATGGCAAAGATCCTGATCTCGGGTTCCTCAGTCATGAGCATCAGTGCATCGGCGCGGTCATGATCACGTAGATAATGAATCCCAGGAGCCCGATGATGAACACCCCTATCGCGGCGACGATGGCGATCTTGGTGAACTCATCCCGGGTCGGCGTCCGCGCCAGCTTCAGGACGCGCATGTACTTTTTAAAGAACTCCTCGTTGATGGAGCTCATCTTCACAGACTCAGTGCTGATAGCCATATATATATTTCACCTCAGGAAGTCGATGTCAAATTCCTTGGAAACCTTGGGGAGAGATTTGCGTTCGTTTCGCCCATATATTTGTGGGGAGTTTACCCCGGTAACCACGAGCATCGTGCGCATACTGCCCTGCATATCAGGGTCGACCTGCGCGCCCCAGATGATCCGCGCACTCGGATCGATGCGATCGTAGACCTCCTGGACCACGCCTTCGGCCTCGACCATCGTCATGTCGGGACCGCCGACGACATTGACGAGCGCGGCGGTCGCGCCGGATATGTCCACGTCGAGGAGGGGGGAGCGCAGCGCTTTTTTGACCGAGTCGGCCGCCTTGTCCTCGGAGTCCGACTCGCCCATCCCGATCATGGCGACGCCGCCGCGTTCCATGACGGTGCGCACGTCGGCGAAGTCCAGGTTCACGAGACCGGGCACGGTGATCAACTCGGTGATCCCCTTGACCGCCCGCATCAGCACCTCGTCGGCCACCTTGAAGGCGGCATAGAGGGGAAGGCGCGGGACGACTTCGAGCAGACGGTCGTTGGGGACGACGATGACCGTGTCGGCCACGTCGCGCAACCTCTCCAGGCCGGCCTCGGCGTTCTCCATCCTGATCGTTCCCTCGGAGGTGAACGGCAGCGTGACGATGGCGATCGTCAGCGCCCCTTCCTCACGGGCGGCTTTCGCCACCACCGGGGCGGAACCGGTGCCGGTACCGCCGCCGAGACCGGTCGTGATGAATACCATGTCGGCCCCGCCAAGGGCGGCCTTGATCTGGTCTTCGTTCTCGAGGGCCGCCTCTTCGCCGATCTGGGGGATCGAACCTGCGCCCAGGCCGCGGGTCCGCTGCCTGCCGATGAGGATCCGCGTGTCGGCCCTCGTCCGGATCAGGTGCTGGGCGTCGGTGTTGACCGCCACCAGTCTGGCACCGGTGACGCCCTCCTCGGCGATCCTGCTCATGGTGTTCGAGCCGCCGCCGCCGCACCCGACGACGACGACCTCGGTCCTGAGCTCGCGCAGGAGCGCCTCAAGTTCGTCATCGGGCTGGACGGACCCCTCATATTCGTCTTGTGCCCGTGATAATGCCTCTTCAACAATGGACTTCATCGATATACCTCTCCAACCCCGGGATGTGAATGCGGGTCACACTGCTCGACTGTACCATGGATGGGGTGACCGTTGCGTCCCCGACCTCGACGGCACAGCCGCCGGAAAGTTTCCCAAAGAGGGGGCCTTTCGGAACTCCCAGCGCCCGGGCCTTGCCGGGGTCAAAACGCGTCCTGGTGATGACAAGGTCGTCCCCGTCGGCAACAGTGCTCCACCGTACATCTATGATATTAATACACAGGGATATGATATCATGTATTATTTCTTCGCTTTGATTTTTGAAGGTAATGAATGACGGAGAGGTGTTGCCGTTGGGGGTGGCGATGTGGGCCGCCCGGAGACGGTCGAGTCCTTCCCTGAGGGCGTGCTGGTCGGACCGTTCGGCTTCCTTGAGGAGTTCGTCGGGAACCTGGACGGCGATAAGGTCGCCCTCCCCTTCCAGTCCGCCGGGATGGACCCGGCCGCCGGGGACGGTTCGCTCGGCCGCTGCCCTGAGCGCGGCATAGGTCTCCCAGGAGAGGGTGCCGATCTCCGCGATCTCTCCTTCCGAGAGGACCGGCACCCCGAGGGCCGAGAGGTGCGCGTCGATCGTGCCGATCTCTTCTTTCGAGAGGGCCTTGCGGTCGAGGTACGCAGCGACCGCACCGGTCTCTTCGACCATCGTTGTGATCAGATCGCGGTCCAGGGAGGGTACGACGCGCGAGGGGGCGATGTGCCCGAAGGCCCCTCGGGAGGTGAGGGTGATCTCGGTCTGCCTGACCGCGTAGTGGGTGCCCCCAAACCCGACGAGGGGGATCACGGGGGTGGGCGCGGCCTCGAGGACGGCGCGCGCGGCGGCGTCGGCGGCGGCCGGATCGTTCCATTCGGTCTCGGTCGACCCGATCTCGACGAAGAGGGAGGGGGTCGAGAGGGTGGTGGGGCCGTGGTGGGTGGCCTCGTAACTGGCCCGGTATCCGGGCGGGGCGTGGCGGGCCATGCCGCGGAGGACGGCGTGCATCATGGCCGGGGCCGCGGGGGCGAGGGTCCGGGCCTCGCCGCCGTAGACCGGGTCGCCGTAGTTGCCGGTGACGTGGACGGTGAGGGCCGGGAGGGGGTGGCTGCTGCTGTGCCTGGAGAGGAAGAGGAGGAGGTCGGCGCCGAGATCGGTGTCGGCTCCCTCGGCGTAGATGAGTCTCTCGTCGATCTCGCGGAAGGTGAGGTCTGCGGCCCGGAGGAGGGGCCAGTCTTCCCGTTCCCCGAGGAGTGCCTTGAGCCGTCGGGCGAGGTTGGTGCCCGCCGGGTCCAGACGGGAGGAGAGGAGGGCGATGTGCATACAGAGCATCGGTGCCGCAGGGGCTAAAATCTTGTCAGGGTGGTGCGGGCAGGTGGAGGGGGATCGTCCGGAGGGTGTTCCCGACCGGGACGAGTCTGAGATAGGCTCGCGTGACCGCCGCCGGAGATTCCCGCACCCGGCCTTCACCCCTCGCCTCAGGGGAAATACTATCTTTTTGAAGGGCAATCTCATCTTCATGGACAAAGAGTTGATCGAGAAAGTCTTCGCGGAGTCCGGAATCACCACCGAGATCCGCTGCGAGGAGGCATTCGCCATCTGCGAAAAATATGATATCTCCAGGATGGACATCGCCAGGTATTGCAATCGCCACGACCCGAAGATCAAGATCCGCGCCTGCCAGCTGGGCTGCTTCAAATGAGTCTTTTTCTTGAGGTGGTGCCGGTCGGCGAGGCGGTCGAAGTCGCTCGCTCGATCGCATCTGAGGTCGGCACCGAGGAGGTCGGGCTCAAGGACGCCCTCCACCGGGTGCTTGCCGGGGACGTCACTGCCACCGGCGACCTCCCCGGTTTCGACCGTTCGGTGGTGGACGGCTACGCCGTGACGGCCGGGGACACCACCGGGGCCTCGGAGGCGCTGCCTGCCATGCTCACGCTCAGGGGAAGAATCGAGATGGGCCGGGCGCCGCCCGGCACCGTGGAGAGCGGGTTCTGCTGGTATATCCCGACCGGCGGGGTGCTGCCGCCGGGTGCCGACGCCGTTGCCATGGTCGAGTATTCCGAGGTGCTGGAAGACGAGGTGCTCATCCACCGGGCGGTGGCGCCCGGCGAGAACGTCCTCGGTCATGACGAGGACTTCCCGGAAGGGGCGGTCGTCCTCCCGGCAGGCCGACGGCTCAACCCGCAGGACCTCGGGGTGCTCGCCTCGGCCGGCGTGACCCGCGTGCCGGTGAAGAAGATCCCGGTCGTGGGGATCATCTCGACCGGGAACGAGGTGGTGCCGGCCGACGCACCCCTCGCCCCCGGACGGGTGCGGGACGCCAACTCGTATCTCTGCGCCGGGTTTGCCCGCGAGCACGGGTGCGAGGCGAAGAGGTACGGCATCGTGAAAGACGACCCCGCACTCCTCAGGCCGATCCTCACGCGGGCGGTGGAGGAGTGCGACCTCGTCCTCATCTCCGGAGGTTCGTCCAAGGACGTGCGGGACATGAGCGCCGCAATGATCGGCGAACTCGGCGAGGTGCTCGTCCATGGCATCGCCCTTTCGCCGGGCAAACCGACGATCATCGGGCACGTGGGGAAGACCCCGGTCATCGGGCTGCCCGGCCATCCGGGCTCGGCCTACATCGTCCTCACCACCATCGTCGCCCCGCTCCTCGCCCTCGCCGCCGGTGCGCCGGTGCCCGAACGACGGGTGCGGGTGCGCCTGGCCGCGAACATCCCCTCGGCCAAAGGCCGGGAGGACCATGTGCGGGTCAGGATCGAGAACGGCGAGGCGGTCCCGGTCTTCGGGAAGTCAGGGCTCCTCAACACTCTCGTCAGGAGCGACGGGGTCGTCGTCGTCCCGGCAAGCCGGGAAGGCTTTGAGGAGGGCGACGAGGTGGAGGTGGTCCTGTGGTAAGACGCTACCTCGACCTCGTCTCTCTCGACCGGGCGCTCGAAATCATCAGGGATGAATGCGGCGGGCGGCCTGGCACCGAGACGGTCCCGCTCGACGAGGCCGCCGGGCGGGTGACCGCGGCCCCGATCTTCGCGCGGTTCTCGGTGCCCGGCGTCCACATCTCCGCGATGGACGGGATCGCCGTGCGGAGTGCGGACACGCGGGGCGCGAGAGAGACGCGGGCGGTCACCCTGCCCGACGCTCTCCGGGTGAACACCGGCAACCTTGTCCCCAACCAGTACGACGCCGTCGTGATGATCGAGGACGTCTGGCTCGGCGAGGACGGTACGTACACCATCAGGAAACCGGCCGCACCCTGGCAGCATGTCAGACCGGTGGGCGAGGACATCGGCGAGTCGGAGATGATCCTCCCCTCCCTGCACACGGTCAGGCCCCACGAACTCGGTGCCCTGGCGGCGTACGGGGTGACCGAGGTGGCGGTGCTCGCCCTCCGCGCCGGGATCATCCCGACCGGGACCGAACTGGTGCCGCCGGGCACCAGGCCGGGGCCGGGGCAGGCGGTGGAGAGCAACTCGCTGATGGCCGCGGCCCATCTCCGGTCTCTCGGGGTGACGCCGAAGCGGTACGGGATCGTCCCCGACGAGCCCGACCTGATCAGGGCGACGATCGAGCAGGGGATCGAGGAGAACGATCTCCTCATCGTCTCCGCGGGCTCGTCGGCCGGGACGCGGGACTTCACCGCCTCGCTCATCGCCGAACTCGGCGAGGTGCTCGTGCACGGGGTCGGGATCAAACCGGCCAAGCCGGTGATCATCGGGAAGGTCCGGGGCAAACCGGTCATCGGGCTGCCCGGCTATCCGCTGGCGGCCTTCACGATCCTGCGCGAGGTGATCACCCCGCTCGTCGCCGGCTACGGTTTCCCGGTCCCTGACGCAGAGACGGTCGAGGCCGCACTCACCACCACCCTCCACTCGGACATCGGGACCGACGAGTTCGTCCTCCTCTCGGTGGGCCGGATCGGCGACCGCTGGGTGGCCGTCCCGCAGTCGCGGGGCGCGGGGGTCCAGATGAGTGCGGTGCGGGCGAACGCCGTGATGACGATCCCGTCCGCCAAGGAAGGGGTCGAGGCCGGCGAGTCGGTCACTGCCCGTCTCATGGTCCCGCACCGGCAGGCACGCGAGGTGGTGCTGATCACCGGGAGCCACGACCCGGCCCTCGACCACCTCGCCGACCTGGTGAGGCCGCAGGGCGTGGAGGTCCACTCCACCCATGTCGGGTCGATGGGCGGGCTGCTCACCCTCAAAAAGCGGCAGTGCCATGCGGCGCCGATGCACCTGCTGGGCGCGGACGGGGAGTACAACCTCCCGTACCTCAGAAAATATATGCCGAACGAAGATCTCGTCTGCGTCTGCGTGGCCGAGCGTGAGCAGGGGCTCATCGCCCGCGAACCGGTCGCCTTCGGGGATCTCCCGAACCTGCGGTATGCCAACCGGCAGAAGGGTTCGGGCACCAGGATCCTCCTCGACCATCTCCTCAAAGAGCAGGGGACCGACCCGGCGACCATCGCCGGATACGACCGGGAGTTCACCACCCACCTCGGCGTCGCCCTGGCCGTCCGGTCAGGCGAGGCCGAGTGCGGGATGGGGGTGTACTCCGCGGCGAAGGCGCTCGGCCTGGCCTTCACGCCGGTCGCCACCGAACGCTACGAGCTGGTCCTCCATGCCGATACCCTCGACGACCCGCGGGTGGACGCCATCCTCAGGGCAATCTCGTCCGAGGAGTTCAAAGGGGTGCTCACCGCTCTCGGCGGGTACCGGGTCAGTGAGACAGGCGTGCGGCGCGGACTGCCGTGAGCACCGCCTCTTCGGGGGTGAGGCAGGGAAAGACCCCGTCGATCTCCCAGGTCTTCACCCCGAAGACCGCTTTTTTCATCGTGAGCGCAAGGGCGATCTCGGAGAGCGTGCCGTACGCCCCGCCGACCGCCACGACCGCATCGGCCGACCCGACGACGAGGGCGTTTCGCGCATGCCCCAGGCCGCTCCTCACCACGATATCGACGTACGGGTTCTCGCCGGCGGTTCCCGGAATGATCCCGACCGTTCTCCCGCCGCCCTCCTTCGCCCCCCGACACGCCGCTTCCATCACACCGCCGAGCCCTCCGCAGACGACGGCGGCCCCGTTCTGTGCAAGGAGGTAACCGACGGTCTCTGCGGCCTCGACCTCTTCAGGCGATGCGTCTCCGGCACCGATGACAGCGATCTGCATACCGCGATCTTTGGTGGGCGAGGCCAAAATTCTCCCGCCTCTTCGGGAAACTTATATATACCAATTCCGGTCCAGATGGGGTCATGCGGGGGGAAGTCAATCTTGAACGCCGGGCCATCTCTCTTCTTTCAGCCGTCTTGAGCCCTTCAGGTGCGTGCGACGCGTACCGAAACCTTCGGAGCGGTCTCGGAGGCGGGACAACGATCTATACCTTCCACCGCGTGGGCCCCCAGCGTCATGACTGGCTTATCCCCACCATGGAGACCGCCGAGTTCGAGCGGACGGTTCGATGGCTTGCCGAACACCACCGCATCCTCCCTCTCAGCGAGGTCGTGAAAGCCCTCAGGGAGGGGCGGGAACTGCCCGAAGGCACCGCCGCGGTCACCTTCGACGACGGTTACCAGGACATCCACACCCATGCCTGGCCGGTGCTCCAGAGATACGGGGTGCCGGCCACGGTCTTTCTCACCACCGGCCCCATCGACCGCCGGGAACTCTTCTGGTTCGACCGGTTCAGGCACGTCATCCACACCACCGGGAAAACGAGATTCGAGGTGGAAGGACTCGGAGAGATCCCGCTCAGGACGCGGGACGAGCGGTTCAGGGCCGTCACGCTCATCGAACGAAACATCCTCAAGGTCGCCGACGAGGCCGAGAAACTCGCGTGCATCGGTGCGATCGAGGACGACCTCGACGTGGACCCGCCCGAGATCGGGGACGACTACATCCTCACCTGGGAGCAGGTGCGCGAGATGGGGCAGGACAGCGTCAGTTTCGGTTCCCACACGGTCACCCACCCGCAACTCACCCACATCCCTCTCAAGCAGGCGGCGAGGGAGATCAGGTGTTCGAAGGAGCGGATCGAGCGGGAGACCGGAAAAGAGATCCTCTTCTTCTCGTACCCCAACGGGGGCGCCGCCGACACCTCGGCGGAGATCGAAACTCTGGTCAGCGAGGCCGGGTACCTCTCGGCCTTCTGCGGGATACCGGGACCGGTCAGGGCCGGGAACAACCTCTTCAGGCTCAACCGGATCTTCTCGGGCTGGGACTTCGACACCTTCAAGTTCTTCGGCTCCGGGGCGTTTGCCGACCTTGCCTGGTTCCATTTCAGACGGTGATGCATCATGAATGTGCGGACTATTCAAACCGATGAGTATGAAGGCCTTGCGACCTTCCTTGCAACGCAGGTCGAAGCCGACCCGGCTGATCTCTGGATGCGCCGGTTTACGATGTGGTGGGACGAGAACCCCGCGATGGACGAGACGGTTCCGCGAGGGTGGATGATCGAGGACGACGACCATGAGGTCGCCGGGTTCCTGGGCAACATCCCGGTGCCCTTCTGGGTGGACGGCAAAGACGCCCTTGCCCGCGCCGCCTCATCCTGGTATGTCCGCTCCGAGGTGCGCGGGGTGCTCGGGCTCCAGTTGAACATCGCCTACTCGCGCCAGAAAGACGCCGACCTCTTCATCAGGACGACCCCGAACGAACTGGTCCAGGCGATGTTGCCGCGCCTGGGGTTCACCAGGATCCCGTTCCCCGCCGGCGGCCGGGAGTACCTCTCGGTCTTCGACTACGGGGGGGCGGCGGCGCTGTACGGGGCGAGTCCTGGAGCGGGGGGAACAAAACGGACCCTCTCCTCGATCGCCCGCGGCCCGCTCTCCGCGGTCTCGCCGTACCTGAGGAAAAAAAATGGTGTCGCCCCCGGCGCATGGGAGGTCTGCACCGGGTGCGGGGAGGAGTTCGACGCACTCTGGGAAGCGCACCGCACGCCGGGCACCGCCTCGGTGGCGCGGGACGCAAAGACTCTGGAGTGGCTCTACTTCTCCGAGACCGTCGCCGGGAAGAGGATGGTCGTCGCATGCCGGGACGACGAGGGGGCGCTGAACGGTTACTGCGCCTTCGACCTGCTCACCCCGTACGGCGCCGGGGTGCGGGTGCTCCTCCTCCGCGACGCCTTTCTCCCCGACCGGGCGAGCGCCCGGACGGCGGTCGCCGCAGGCAAAGCGCTTGCCGAGGAGAAAAAAGCTGCCACCGTCGCCTTCTGGCCGGCGTCGCCCGAGATGGAGGAGGTGCTCAGGGCCGAGACCACCACCTCCAGACCGATCGACTACAGTTACTTCTACCGCTGGGGCAGGGCCGGGCCGGCCGGGCTCCTCCCCTCGACCGTCGACCCCGACCGCGGGACGCTGTAACCGTTCTCACGTTTCCACCGAACCACCGGGACGGCGACAGAGACGGGAAGGCCGAGAGCGGATCGGTCAGAGGATGGTGCCGTCCCCTGCCTCTCCTCGTCCGTGGATCGGTCCGATCTCCTCGTACCCTCCCACCTCCTCCCCGGCCCGGAGAGCGGCGACCGCCGCCTTCAGCCTGATCAGGTCCACCTTGTCCGAGGCATTGAGGGGCATCGACTCCGCAAAGACCACTGCCTTTGGCACCTTGTACGACGGGAGGGTGGTCTGGCAGAGGTACATGATCTCGTCGCGAAGCACGCCTGAAGGTTCTCCGACCGCCTGGACGACGGCGATCGCCGCCTCGCCCATCAGTTCGTCGGGCACCGCAATGACCGCGGTCTCGCTCACCGTCTCCAGAGTGTTGATGAGGTCTTCCACCTCCCTCGGGGTGATCCGGTGCCCCGCCGACTTGATGACCGTGTTGCCGCGGCCCTTGAAATAGACATACCCGTCCTCGTCGACGGTGGCGAGGTCGCCGGTGTACAGTCGGCCGTCTTTCAGTTTTGCCGCGGTCCCCACCGGATCCCTGAAGTAGCCCTGCATGGGAGTCCTGCTCAGCACCGTGATCTCGCCGATCTCGCCGGGGTCCACCGGCCTGCCGTCCGGGCGCAGGACTTCCAGGGTGACGCCGGGCATCCCCTTGCCCAGCGACCCGATCTTCTCGTGGATCAGGCGCGGGTCGAGGACCGAGATCCTGGCCGTCGCCTCGGTGGCGCCATAGTAGATGTAGAGATCTTTCTCAGGGAAGGCGCCGGTGATCGTTCTGACGTACTTCTCCTCCAGGTGCCCCCCGCCGCAGGTCATGTAGCGGAGGCTCGGGAGCGCGGCCTTGAGGAAGGGAGTGCGGTGGATGAGGATCTGGTAGGTGCTCGGCACGCCGTAGATCCCGGTGCACCCGTAATCATCGATCTCTAAGATGACGGTCCCGAGGAAGATCGCGGTGTGCAGGACCACGCTCCCGCCGACCCTGAGATGGGTGTGCATGACCGAGACGCCGTAGCAGTAGGTGAAGGGGAGGACCGCACACGCCCGGTCATCCTCGGTGAGGTGCATCACTTCGAGGATCGCCTCGCTGTTGGTCACCAGGTTCCAGTGGGAGATCATCACCCCCTTCTTCTCCCCGGTGCTCCCCGAGGTGAAGAGGATCTGGGCCGTCTCGTCGTCCGCAGTCTCGACCACCCATTCCTCGTCGGTCGCCGGGAGGGCGGCAAGGTCGGCCTCGGAGAAGAGCGGCCACCCGTCGCGGATCTTGGAGCGGTACTTCTCCTGGACACAGCAGCACCTGAATTTGCAGAGGTCGCCGATCTTTTCGAGCTGGTCTTTTGCGACCCTCGTCTCGACGAGCACCGCGATGTTCCCGCTCTTCATTGCGGCAAGGTAGCAGAGGGTGAAAAAAAGACTGTTCTCCGCGAGGACCAGGATCCGTTTCCCCCTCCCGTAAGTCCGCCCGAAGTGCCGGGCCAGGGCGTTCACCTTCCGGAAGAGTTCGCGGTGGGTGATCGTCTCTCTGGGCCCGGCGATAAAGAGGGTGTCGCGTTCCCGGCTGTTTTCCAGGAGATAGTCGACAAAGTTCATTCCTCTCCCTCCTCGAGATGGGAGAAGACGACCCCTTTCACCCTGCCGAAGTCCTCCATCTCGACGATCTCCTCCATCTCCAGGGTGATCCCGAAGGCCTCCTCCAGGGCCGCCACCAGTTCGAGATGCTTGAGCGAGTCCCAGAGTTCGTACGAGTTGTAACTGATATCGTCAGAGAGGTCTGATTCTCGAACACCGATCACGTCGCAGAAGATTTTTTCTATTCTCTGTTGAGGCCCCTTTTCCATCCGTCCCCCTCCGTCGCAAGCGCACAGGCGACCGCAATGTCCCCATCGTGCGAAAGACTGACGAGGACAGTGACCATACCGGCATCCCGACATATTAAAGTAACGGAGGGCACCCCTGACGGCCCGTTTGTGATCTCGATTTCGTTCATTGCAATGCCGTCATACCCGATGGAGGAGAGGGCTTTGGTCACCGCTTCTTTGCCGGCGAACCTGGCCGCGAGGTGGGGGGCCGGATGCTCCCTGGAGAAGCAGTAGGCGATCTCCTTCGCGGTGAAGACGCGTTCGAGGAAGTGGCGGTCGTGTTCGAGGGACTTCTCTTTGAAACGTGGGATCGAGACAACATCGGTGCCGATGCCGGGTATCATCAGGCCGGAAATATCACGCACGGGCATATAGATGTTGTGGACAGCGGGATGGTGGGGGAGCGGGACGGCAAACGGTCGGAGAGGCGCGAGAGGGAAGGTAGGCGAACAGAGAGTCATGACAACTGGATGAGCGTTTCATCAGAGTCAAATCTTTAGAAATAGCGTTTCAGTTCTCCTGTCACTACCAAAAAAAGGTGGTGAGTCTCTACCTCATCCTCCGGACCACCACCGCGACGAGGAGGAGGGCGAGCGCCCCGCCGACGACGAGCAGCATGGAGGGGAAGGGCGTCGGGGTATTGGGTGGGGTCGGGCCTGCCGCCGCCGGTGGCGTCGTCAGCGTCTCGACCGTATCCGCCGGTGCGGCAGGGGTCATCACCGGGGTCTCAACCGCTGAGGGTTCGCCGCCGATCGCGAAGAGCGAGAAGCCCGGACTCCTGGCCGAGAAGTGCCAGGAAGTCTCGTCCTCCCTGACGACCTCGGTGGAGAGGGGCTGCCACTCGCCGTCGTGGTAGCGGTACAGCACCACGTCGGCCGGATCGAGGCCGTGCTCATCGAGCCACGTCTTCGGGACGCTGAAGGAGAAGACGGCGCCCTCGATCGCATCGTCGGTCGTGCGGTAAAGCGTCACCTCGGCGTACTCGTAGACCGACCCGGCCGGGGCATCGACGTCGCCGGGCCGACTGGTCTTTCCGACGGTGATCATGACCTCCGGGATCTCTTCTCCGGCCGTCACCCTGACTTCGTAGATGGCCGAGTTCGGGAGCGTCAGCGAGGCGGTCCCGCCGGCCGGGATCTTCCCTGCCGACCCGGACGAGGCGGTCGAGCGCCCGCCGGCAGAGGTGGTCGAACGGCCTTCGTTGGATCGGGGAGTAGAGACAATAACAGTCTGTTCTGCAGTCGATGCACCGTAGGCGTTGGAGACCGTCAACCGCACCGTGTAGGTGCCTGCCTGCTCGTAACGGTGGGCGGGATTTAGATCGGTCGAGGTGGCGCCGTCGCCGAAGTCCCATGACCGGGCGCTGATATCGCCGGTCGACCTGTCGGTGAAGGCGACGTCCAGCGGGGCGTTGCCTTTGACCGGCGAGACGTTAAAGTCGGCGGCCGGGGGTGCGAGGACGGTGACGGTCCTGGTGGTGGCGTTGGTGGCCTCGCCGGTGCTCACCGTGAGGGTGAGCAGGTAGGTGCCGGGGGTATCGTAGGTGACGCTCCGGTTGATCTCGGCCGGTGTGGTGCCATTGATCGCCCGGCCGTCGCCGAGGTCGAGGCGCCACCTTTCAGGCGTACCGGCACTGCCGACGTTGACGCCGACGGTGAAGGGAGCGTTGCCTTCGGTGGCCGAGAGGTAGAGGACGGGTTCGGGACCGGGGCCTGGGCCAGGATCGGGCATGCCGACGACGATCTCAACCGTGCGGACGAGGCGGACGAGGTCGCTCCCTTCTCCCCATCCCGCGGTCAGGGTGGCGATGTACGTCCCGGCCTTCTCGTAGGTGTGAAACGGCCAGTAGCACGGGCTCGATTCGTTGCCCTCGCCGAAGGTCCAGACGATGCGGTCGGGTGCGGGGCCGGTGAACCCGGTGTCGAAGGAGACATTGAGGGGAGCGGAACCCTGCCTTGGCGCGGCATAGCCCCGGACATCGACCTCACCGACCTCGACGGTCACCCTTTCGGTCGTGCCGGCGGAGATCTCGACCACTGCCCGTCCGTAGGTCGTCGCCCCGACCACCTCGACGGTGTGGGTGCCGGCCGGGAGGAAGAAGGCGCCCGAGGGCGGGGTGTGGGCGGCGACGGCCGTCGCACGGGTGGCGAAGAAGTCGGCGGTCCGGGTGGTGTTCACCCCGTCGACATAGACGAATCCACCGAGAGCGGAGGCGCGGATCAGCGCCGTCCCGCGGTCCCCGTCGTACATCAGCGGGAGGTGGTCGGTGCCGAGGCCGTCGATAGTCAGGTTCTGGTCGCAGATGCCGTCGAAGTCGGCGTCTGTTCCCCATTCTGAGATATTCTGGTTGGGGTCACGCAGCCAGAGGTTGCCGCCCAGATACGGACCGCCCGCGATGTTCGTGCCAGGAGTGCGGGTGGTGTTGAGGACGGCGGTGGAACCATATGCATGAATGTTGGTGGGGTTGTCAAAGCGACAGTTGGCAATTACCCCATTTTCGCACAGCCCAATGTATGCGCCGCCGCCCCCAACAAGTCTTGCGGTATTGTTGGTGAAGGTAGTGGTGGTGATGGTGGCGTTATGGCAACTATGTACGTATGCGCCGCCGCCCCCAAGTCTTGCGGTGTTGTTGGTGAAGGTGGTGGTGGTAAGCGTGGCAGCATCGCACAACGAGAAGCATGCCCCACCGCCGTACCACATCGCCGTGTTGTTGGTGAAGGAGGTGGTGGTGACCGTGGCGTTATGGCAACTATGTACGTATGCGCCGCCGCTGTTCGCCAGTGCGCTGTTGCCGGTGAACACCGTCCCCTCCACCTGGAGGTCGTCGACATACTCGGCGTAGAGCGCACCGCCGGATGCATAGGACGGAGAGGATCCATGGATCCAGCTCACCTCGTTGCCGGCAAAGGTGCAGTCGGTGATGGTGAGGCGCACCAGGGGGTTTTCAGCGGTCGCACCTGCGGCATGGATCCCGGCCCCGTTGCCGCTCTCCAGCCGGTTCCCGGAGATGTTGAGGCCGCAAAACGTTGCGTTGTCCGCAGTGACGGTGAAGGCCGGGGCAGTGCGCGATGTGTTGGTGATGAGCGGCCGGACAGGCGAGCCCTCCCAGCGTCGAATGGTCACGTTCGGTTTGTCGATGATAAACCCGCCGTTGTAGGTGTGACCCTCCACGCCCCAGATATGGACGGTGTCGCCTTCACCGAGATCGGTGATCTCCAGGAGACTGGTGAAGTTCCCGCCGCCTACGAACCTGGAGACATACCAGTTCATCGGGTGGATAATCTCAGCGAGGTCGAAAGTGAGGGGATCGTTCTCGCCGGGGATGATGGTGACCGACTTCACGCTGGGGACGCAGCCCTCCTTCTGCACCGAAATAAGGTGGTCCCCGACCGGGAGGTAGAAGGTATTGTTCGCGGTGCGGCTGGTGTTCGTGCCGTCGACGAAGACGAAGGCGCCGTCGGCAGAGGGCGTGGCGTTGATCGGGACCGTCCCGCCGTACACCAGCGGCAGATGGTCGGTGCCGAGGCCCTGGATGGTCAGTGCCTGGTCGCAGATGCCGTCGAAGTCGGCGTCTGTTCCCCATTCTGAGATATTCTGGTTGGGGTCACGCAGCCAGAGGTTGCCGCCGAGGTACGGACCGCCCCCGATGTTCGTGCCAGGAGTGCGGGTGGTGTTGAGGACAGCGGTGGAACCATATGCATAGATGTTGGTGGGGTTGTCGAAGCGGCAGTTGGCGAGCATGACGCCCGTACATCCTCCAAAGCCCGCACCGCCGCCGCGCCATGCGATGTTATTGAGGAAGGTGTTGTTGGTGATAGTAGCGGCATCGCACGAAGAGAATCGTGCCCCGCCGCCGTCCGCCCATGCAGTGTTGCCGGAGAATTTGGTGTCGGTGAGCGTGGCGGCATCGCAGTTCTCGAAATATGCCCCGGCACCCTGGCCTGCGTGATTGGTGGTGAGCGTGGCGTTGATACACACCGCGTTCCTCGAATCACTGAAGTATATCCCGCCGCCCTCCTCCATTGCGGTGTTGTCGGTGAAGGCGGTGGAAGTGAGCGTGGCGTTCTCGCACATGTTGATGTATGCCCCGCCGCCGGGCCCTCTTGCACTGTTGCCGGTGAACGTCGTCCCCTTCACCAGGAGGTCGTCGACATATTCGGCAGAGACCGCACCGCCGCATGTCGTGTCCCCTTCAACCGCGTTCCCGGCAAAGGTGCAGTCAATGATGGTGAGGCCCGTCAGAGGGGTTCCCGGATCTCCGATGGCATTGATCCCGGCCCCGTTGCCGCTCTCCAGCCGGTTCCCGGAGATGTTGAGGTCGCGGAAGGTGGCGTTGTCCGCAGTGACGGTGAAGGTCGGGGCGGTGTGTGAGGTGTTGGTGATGAGCGGCTGGACGGGCGATCCCTCCCAGCGTTGTACGGTGACGTTCGGTGCGTCGATGACGATTCCGCCCTCATAGGCATAGTTCTCCACCCCCCAGAGGTGAATGATGTCGCCTGTGCCGATCCCGGGGATCGCGGAGATGTTCGTGTAGTTCCCTATGCCACCTGGCGGGGAGATGTACCAGTTCATCGGGTGCGTGATCTCGGTGAGGTCGAAGGTGAGGGGATCGTTCTCGCCAGGGACAATGGTGACCGACTTCTCGCCGGGGAGATAGCCATTCTTATGTACCGAAATAAGGTGGTCCCCGACCGGCAGGTAGAAGGTATTGTTCGCGGTGCGGGCGGTGTTCGTGCCGTCGACGAAGACGAAGGCGCCGTCGGCAGAGGGAGTGGCGTTGATCGGGATCGTCCCGCCGTACACCAGCGGGAGATGGTCGATACCGAAGATTCTGTTGCCGTCGGCTTCGCTGCCAAAGTGGCTGTTGTTGATGGTCAGTGCCTGGTCGCAGATGCCGTCGAAGTCGGCGTCCGCACACCACTCAGAGATGTTCTGTTCTGGATCCTGGAGCCAGAGGTTGCCGCCGAGGTACGGACCACCCTCGATGTTCGTGCCGGGAGTGCGGGTGGTGTTGAGGACGGCGGTGGATTTAGATGCATAGATGTTGGTGGGGTTGTCGAGGTGGCAGTTGGTGAGCATGACGGCCGTACACTCCTCAAAGCCTGCCCCGCCGCCCTGGCCTGCGGTGTTGTTGGCAAATATGGTGGTGGTGAGCATGACATCTGTACACTCCGAGAAGCATGCCCCGCCGCCTTCCTGGCTGGCGGTGTTGTTGGTGAAGAGGGAAGAGACGATGGCCGCGGCATCGCACCCCCCGAAGTATGCGCCGCCACCGAAGAGTGCGCTGTTGTCGGTGAAGGCGGTGGAGGTGATGGTGGCATTCTCGCACCCGCCGATGTTTGCGCCGCCTCCGTGTCGTGCGCTGTTGTCGGTGAAAGAGGCGCTGGTGATGGTGAGATTATCACATCCCCCAAAGATTGCACCGCCGCCGGACCACTTTGTTGCTGTGTTGCCGGTGAAGGTGGTGTTGGTGAGGATGGCATTCGCGCACCCACTGAAGCGTGCCCCACCGCCGTCCGACCACGCCTTGTTGTTGAGGAATGAGGTGTTGGTGAGAGTGAGGGCGTCGCAGTGCTCGAAGTCTGCCCCACCGTAACTCGCCAGTACCTCGTTGTCGATGAAGACGGTGTCGGTGAAGGTGGCGGCGTCGCAGTGCTCGAAGCGTGCCCCGCCGGCGGATCCCCATACGTAGTTATCGAAGAATGTGACGTTGGTAAACGCCGCGTTCCTCGACTCATTGAAGTATGCCCCGCCACCATAGGGGGCCATTGCGCGGTTGGAGATGAAGCCGGTGTCGGTGAACGTGGCGTTCTCACATCTCCATACATATGCCCCGCCGCCAGGCCCCCCTGCTACAAAGTTGCCGCGGAATGCCGTCCCCTCTACCTGGAGGTCGTCGACATACTCGGTGTAGAACGCACCGCCGCGTGTAGTGTTCCTTTCAACCGCGTTCCCGGCAAAGGTGCAGTCGGTGATAGTGAGGCACTTCAGAGGGGTTCCTGGATCTCCGGCGGCATGGATCCCGGCGCCGCGGCTATTATCATACTTCAACCGGTTCCCCGAGATGTCGAGGTCGAGGAAGGTGGCGTTGTCCGCGGTGACGGTGAAGGTCGGGGCGGTGTGCGAGGTGTTGGTGATGAGCGGCTGGACGGGCGATCCCTCCCAGCGTTGTACGGTGACATTCAGTGCGTCGATGGTGATCCCTCCCTCGTAGGTGTGGTTCTCCGCGCCCCAGACGTGGACGGTGTCGCCCTCGCCGAGATCGGTGATCGCCAGGAGACCGGTGATGTTCTCATACGAGTGGGGGTTGCCGGTGCCGGGTACCGGGGAGACGTACCAGTCTCTCGGGTGCGTGCCCGGAGGGGGGTCGGCGAGGGCAACCACCGGAGCGGCCGCCGGGGCGGGTGCGGCGGTGACGTTGATATCGACCGCGGTGGTGTTTGTGACAGACGCGCTCTCGTTGACGGCGGTGAGGCCGACGACGTGGGTACCGGGCTCAAGGAACGTGTGGGTGAAGTCCGACTCGTTCCCGGCCGCCGCGACGCCGTCGACCGTCCAGGTCCAGAGGTCGACCGCAAGACCCGCGGCCGCACCCGAGAACCTGACCGTGAGCGGTACCGGACCGGTGGGCGGGTCGGCGGCGAGCGCGAGGTTCAACGCCGGGGTGGTGGCGTTCGTGATGTTCGCAGGCGGTTCGGGTGGCGCAAGTGTTTCAAACAGCCCTGCACCCTCCTCGCCACCGGTGACCGGCAGGACGAGACAGACCAGGACCGCGAGCAGTACTCCGAAAAATACTATATTTCTTCGAATAGGGGGGACTTTTTCCATTTCAGACCTCCTCGGGAACCGAACGCCGACCTCATGGGATAGGGGGTGAGGCCGTTTCCGTCGGTGCAGGATTATTCGCTGCCTTTAATATCAAGTATTATATATATTTTTGTTTTTAACTCCGCGGGCCGCGAAAGAACGAATAAGGCATAGATCTGGAAGAACAGACGTGCGAGAGATTCGGGGATCACAGAGGCCGGCGAAATGAGCGCAGCATGGAGGGGGCCGCCGTCGATCTTCGGAAGAGAGGGGAAGACGGAGAGATGGCCCTAAAAAAAGTGGAGGGTTCTATCTCGTCCTCCATACCGCGACGGCGACGAGGAGGAGGACGATCGCCCCGCCGACGACGAGCAGCATCGTGGGGAAGGGGGTTTGTGTCCCGGCGGGCGTCGGGCCTGCGGGCAGCGACGTCACGAATGTCTCGACGGTCTCCACCGGTGCGGCGGGCGTCATCGCCGGCGTCGATACCGGCGAAGGGTCGCCGCCGATCGCAAAGAGGGAGAAGCCCGGACTCCTGGCCGAGAAGTGCCAGGCGGTCCCGTCCTCACCGGTGACCCCGGTGGGGAGGGCGACCCACTCACCGTCATGGTAGCGGTACAACACCACGTCGGCCGGATCGAGCCCGTGCTCATCGAACCACGTCTTCGGGACGCTGAAGGAGAAGACGACGCCCTCGATCGCATTGTCGGTCGTGTGATAGATGGTCACCTCGGCGTACTCGTAGACCGACCCGGCCGGGGCATCGACGCCGGAGGGACGACCGGTCGTCCCGATGGTGACCAGAATCTTCTGGATCTCTTCTCCGGCGGTCACCCTGACTTCATAGATGCCGGAGTTCGGGAGCATGAGCGAGGCGGTGCCGCCGGCCGGAATCTTCCCTGCCGACCCGGCCGAGTCGGTCGAGCGGCCGCCATGGGAACCGGGAGACGAAGGAGTCGAGGGTTCGAGGACGGTGATGTTCACGGTGCGGACGAGGGTGACGAGGTCGCTCTTCTCTCCCCACGCGGCGGTGAGCGTGGCGGTGTAGGTTCCGGCCTTCTCGTAGGTGTGGTGAGGCCAGTAGCACGGGCTCGATTCGTTGCCGTCGCCGAAGGTCCAGGTGTGGCGGTCGGACTCGGGATCGGGGAACCAGGTGTCGAAGGAGACGTCGAGGGGTGCGAAGCCCTGCCCCGGTATCGCGTAGCCCCGGATCTCGACCTCGCTCACCTCGACGGTCACCCGTTCGGTCGCACCGGCGGAGAGGTCGACCGAAGCCCGCCCGTAGGTCGTCGCCCCGACCACCTCGACCGTGTGGTTCCCGACCGTGAGATAGAAGGCGTCGTTCGCGGTGCGGGTGGTGTTCATACCGTCGACGAAGACGAAAGCGCCGTCGGCGGACGTGGCGTTGATCACCACCGTGCCGCCGCCGTGCATCAGCGGGAGGAAGTCGGTGCCGAAGAGGAATGCGGGGTCTCTGTTGGCGATGTTCTGCGCTTCGTCGCAGATGCCGTCGAAGTCTGCGTCCGTGCCCCACTCCGAGATGTTCTGTTTGGGATCCTGGAGCCAGAGGTTGCCGCCGAGGTACGGGCCGCCGGCGATGTTCGCGCCCGGAGTGCGGGCGTCGTTGAAGACGGCGCCGAAGGACATGTGTGCAAAGATGTTGGTGGGGTTGTCGAAGCGGCAGTCGGTGACCCTGGCAGCACGGGAATCCTCGAAGTATGCCCCGCCGCCATATTCCGCGGCGGTGTTGCGGTCGAAGGCGGTGCCGGTGAGCGTGGCGGCAGGGGAAGAGAGGAAATATGCCCCGCCGCCATGTTCCGCAGCGGTGTTGCCGGTGACATTGGTGTCGGCGAGCGTGGCGCGACGGCTAAAATAGAAGTATGCGCCGCCGCCGTCGGTTGCGGTGTTGTTGGTGAAGGTGGTGGCGGTGAGCGCGGCGTCGGATGAAAGGGTGAAGTCTGCCCCGCCGCCTCCGAATCGTGCGCTGTTGCCGATGAAGGAGGTGCCGGTGAGCGTGACGACATCGCATCCCGTGAAGTCCGCCCCACCGCCCCAGTCTGCGCTGTTGCCGGAGAACGCCGTCCCCTCCATCAGGATGTCGTCGACGTATCGGGCGGAGAGCGCACCGCCGCATGCGGATGTCCCGTTCGCCTCGTTCCCGACGAAGGTGCAGTCGGCGACGGTGAGGCGCTTCAGGTGGTTTCCTGAATCCCCGGTGACATTGATCCCGGCGCCGCGGCTGTTGTCATCGTTCAACCGGTTGCCCGAGATGTTGAGGCCGCGGAAGGTGGCGTTGTCGGCGGTGACGGTGAAGGCGGGGGCGGTGTGCGAGGTGTTGGTGATGAGCGGTCGGACGGGCGATCCCTCCCACCGCTGAATGGTCACGTCGGGTTTGTCGATGACGACCCCGCCCTCGTAGATGTGGCCCTCGACACCCCGGAGGTGGACGGTGTCGCCCGCGTCGAGATCGGGGATCGCGGAGATGTTCGTGAAATTGCCGTCGCCCGGCACCGGGGAGACATACCAGTCCATCGGGTGGATGATCTCGGTGAGGTCGAAGGCGAGGGGATCGTTCGCGCCGGCGGTGACAGTGATCCGCTTCTCGCCGGGGAGATACCCGTCCTTCTTCACAAAGATCGTGTGCTCCCCGACCGGGAGGTAGAAGGCGTCGTTCGCGGTGCGGGTGGTGTTCGCGCCGTCGACGAAGACGAAGGCGTCGTCGGCGGGCGTGGCGTTGATCTCCACCGTGCCGCCGTGCACCAGCGGGAGGGCGTCGGTGCCGAAGACTCTGCCGGCGTTCCTATTGATGGTCAGCGCTCCGTCGCAGATGCCGTCGAAGTCGGCGTCCGCACACCACTCCGAAATGTTCTGCGCGGGGTCCTGGAGCCAGAGGTTGCCGCCGAGGTACGGCCCGCCCGCGATGTTCGTGCCGGGAGTGCGGACGGTGTTGAGGGTGGTGGCGTCGGAGTTTTCTGCAAAGATGTTGGTGGGGTTGTCGAAGCGGCAGTTGGTGAGCGTGGCTTCACCGCAGTCCACGAAGTATGCCCCGCCGCCGCCCTGTCCGGCGGTGTTGTTGGTGAAGGTGGTGGCGGTGAGCGTGGCGGCATTGAAATTCTGGAAATACGCCCCGCCGCCGCCGGATGCGCTGTTGCCAGTGAAGGTGGTGCCGGTGAGCGTGGCGGCATAGCAGGTTATGAAGTAGGCCCCGCCGCCGTAGTATTGTGCGGTGTTGTTGGTGAAGGTGGTGCCGGTGAGCCTGGCGGCATTGCACGAGGAGAAGTAGGCCCCGCCGCCGTAGTATTGTGCGGTGTTGTTGGTGAAGGTGGTGCCGGTGAGCCTGGCGGCATGGCACAAGGAGAAGTAGGCCCCGCCGCCGCACCAATTCGCGGTGTTGTTGGTGAACGTCGTCCCCTCCACCAGGAGGGCGTCGACGTACAGGGCAGAGAGCGCACCGCCGTCTGTATCCGTCCCCGTCACCTTGTTCCCGGCAAAGGTGCAGTTCGTTATGGTGAGACGCTGGAGGTGGGTGTTGAAATCTGTACTGGTGGCGTTGATCCCGGCACCGCGGACATCTGCACCATCCAGGTGGTTGCCGGAGATGTTGAGGTTGCGGAAGGTGGCGTTGTCCGCGATGACGGTGAAGGCCGCCGCGGTGTGGTTGGTGCTGGTGATGAGCGGTCGGACGGGCGATCCCTCCCACCGCTGAATGGTCACGTCGGGTTTGTCGATGACGATCCCGCCCTCGTACGTATGCCCGGCCGCGCCCCAGATGTGGACGGTGTCGCCCTCGCCGAGGTCGGTGAGGTTGAGAAGGCCGGTGATGTTCGCATACGAGTGGGGGTTGCCGTCGCCCGGCACCGGGGAGACGTACCAGTCCCGCGGGTGAGTGCCCGCGGGGGCGGCCATCAGAGCAGGTGCGGCGGCGAGCGAGAGGTCGAGCGCCGGGGCGGTGGCGTTCGTGAGGTTCAGAGGCGGCCCTGCGTCGTCTTCGCCGCCGGCGACCGGGAGGACGAGACAGACCAGGACCGCGAGCAGGACTACATAAAAGAGTCTATTTCTCCGAATAGGGGGGATTTTTTCCATTTCAAACCTCCTCGGGGACCGAACGCCGACATCATGAGATATGAGGTGGTTTCGTTTCCGTCGGCGAACAAAGATTCGCTTAGTTGAATTTTTGGCATTATATATGTTTTTGTTTTGAACTTCGACGACTACAAAAGAACGAATGGCGCATCGATCAGGAGAAAGGACGTGCGTGAGATCCGGGGATCACGGAGGCCGGCAAAAGGACCGGAGCAAGGAGGGGGCCGCCGTCGATCTTCGGAAGAGAGGGGAAGACGGAGAGATGGCCCTAAAAAAAGTGGAGGGTTCTATCTCGTCCTCCATACCGCGACGGCGACGAGGAGGAGGAGGATCGCCCCGCCGACGACGAGCAGCATCGTGGGGAAGGGCGTCGGGGTATCGGCCGGCGTCGGGCCTGCGGGCGGCGACGTCACGAATGTCTCGACGGTCTCCGCCGCTGCGGCGGGCGTCATCACCGGGGTCGAGACCGCGGAGGGTTCGCCGCCGATCGCAAAGAGGAAGAAGCCCGGACTCCTGGCCGAAAAGTGCCGGGAGGTCTCGTCCTCCCCGTCGACGCTGGTCGGGAGAGGCTGCCACCCGTCGTCGTCGTAGCGGTACAGCGCCACGTCGGCGGGTTCGAGGCCGTGCTCCTCGAGCCATGTCTTCGGGACGCCGAAGGAGACGACGATCTCCTCGATCGCGTCCTCGGTCGTGTGGTAGAGCGTCACCTCGTCGTACTCGTAGACCGTGCCCGCGGGTGCGTCGACGCCTGAGGGCCGACCGGTCTTCTTGATGGTGATCATGACCTTCGGGATATCTTCTCCGGCGGTCACCCTGACCTCGTAGATGCCCGTGCCCTTCATCTTCATGGAGGCGCTCTCTCCGGCCGGGATCGACCCGGTCGACCCTGCCGAGATGGGTGAATGGCCGCTGTTGGATTCAGAGGACGGAGTGGTCGGGGGTGCGTGGACGGTAACGGTCCCGGTGGTGATGGTGGTAAACGCGCCGGTGCTGACGGTGAGGACGAGCGGGTAGGTGCCGGCGTTCTCGTAGGTGACGCTCCGGTTGATCTCGGCCGGACTTGCGCCCTCGACCGTCCGGCCGTCGCCGAGGTCGAGGTGCCATCTCTCAGGCATCCCATCGCCGCTGACATTGATGCCGAGGGTGAAGGGGGCGTTGCCTTCGACGGCCGAGAGGTGGAGGGAGGGTGCGGGCATGCCGACGGTGAGGTTCACGGTGCGGACGAGGGTGACGAGGTCGCTCCCCTCGCCCCACGCCGCCGTCAGGGTGGCGGTGTACCGCCCGGCCTTCTCGTAGGTGTGAGACGGCCAGTAGCACGGGCTCGATTCGTTGTCGTCGCCGAAGGTCCAGGTGAGGCGGTCGGGTGCGGGGTCGGTGAACCCGGTGTCGAAGGTGACGTTGAGGGGTGCGAGGCCCTGCCGGGGTATCGCGTAGCCCTGGATCTCGACCTCGCCGACCTCGACGATCACCCGTTCGGTCGCACCGGCCGGGATGTTGACCGTTGCCCGTCCGTAGGTCGTCGCCCCGACGATCTCGACGGTGTGGTTGCCGGTCGGGAGGAAGAAGGCATCCGAAGGCGGGGTGGGTGCGGCGGCGGCCCTCGCCATCGCACGGGGTGCGGGGGCGGGGAAGTGGTCGGCGGTGCGGGTGGTGTTTGTGCCGTCGATATGCACGAACCCGCCGTGAGCGGAGGCGCGGACGAGCACGGTGCCGCGGTCCCCGCCGGTCGCGAGCGGGAGGGCGTCGGTGCCGAGGCCGGGGATGGTCGACGGCTGGTCGCAGATGCCGTCGCAGTCGATGTCAGGCCCCCATTCGGAGATGTTCTGGGCGGGATCGGTGAGCCAGAGGTTGCCGCCGAGGAACGGCCCGCCCGCGATGTTCGTGCCGCGGGTGCGGGTGGCGTTGAGGGCGCCGGTGGAGTTTTCTGCAAAGATGTTGGCGGGGTTCTCGAAGCGGCAGTCGGCGACGAAGGTGTCGTTGCACCAGGAGAGATGGGTTCCGCCGCCGACGGGTGCGTCGTTCCCGGCGAACACCGTCCTCTCCACCGAGAGGTTGTCGACCGCCCTGGCAGAGAGCGCACCGCCGCATCCGTCTGCCGCGTTCCCGGTGAAGGTGCAGTCGGCGATGGCGAAGTGCTGTAAGGGAACTTTGCTGGATCCGCAATGCCCGGTGACGTTGATCGCACCGCCCGCATGGGCGGCGCGGTTGCCGGTGAAGGCGGAGGCGTTGAGCGTGGCGTCATCGCACTGATAGAAGTATGCACCGCCGCCGTCGTCCGCACTGTTCCCGTCAAAGGAGAGGTCGGTGAGCATGGCGGCATCGCAGTCCACCAAGTATGCTCCGCCGCCGAACTTCTCCGCGGTGTTGTTGACGAAGGTGGCGCCGGCGAGCACGGCCGCGGGGAGGGCGGCGCGATAAGATCCCGCAAAGTATGCGCCGCCGCCGAATCCTGCGGAGTTGTCGGTGAAGGCGGTGCCGGTGAGCGTGGCGCAGGAGCCTTCGGCAATGTAAAAGCGTGCGCCGCCGCCCTGGTTGGCGGCGGTGTTGTCGGTGAAGGCGGTGCCGGCGAGCGTGACGGGTCCATGTGAATATAAGAAGTCCGCCCCGCCGCCGCAACTGGAGGCGCGGTTGCCGGTGACGGTGGTGTCGGTGAGCACGGAGTCGTTGCAGAAGAGGAACTGTACCCCCCCGCCGAATCGTGCGGCGTTGTCGGTGAAGGCGGTGTCGGCGAGCACGGTGTCGTTGCAGGAGAGGAACCGTGCCCCGCCGCCGTACCTGGTGGCGTTGTTCCCGGTGAACGCCGTCCTCTCGACCAGGAGGTCGTCGACGTACCCGGCGGAGAGCGCACCGCCGCCTGCCCCTGTCCCGTTCACCGTGTTCCCGGCGAAGGTGCAGTCGGCGATGGTGAGGCGCTTCAGATGGTCTGTTTCACTGCCGGTGGCGTTGATCCCGGCGCCCAGGCCTTCGTCGTCGTCCAGGCAGTTGCCCGAGATGTCGAGGCCGCGGAAGGTGGCGTTGTTTGCGGTGACGGTGAAGGCCGGTGCGGTGTGGTTGGTGCTGGTGATGAGCGGTTTGACGGGCGAGCCTTCCCACTGTCGGATGGTTACGTCGGAGGCGTTGATGACGATCCCGCCCTCGTACGCGTGGCCGGCCACGCCCCAGATGTGGACGGTGTCGCCCTCGCCGATCTCGGGGATCTCCTGGAGACTGCTGAAGTTCCCGCTGATCGTCGAGACGTACCAGTCTATCGGGTGTGTGCTCTCCATGAGGTCGAACGTGAGGGGGTCGTTCTCGCCGGCGGTGACGTTGATGTTCTGCTCACAGGTGAAGAAACCCTCCTTGTGCACGGAAACCGTGTGCTCCCCGACGGGGAGGTAGAAGGCGCCGCCCGCGGTGCGGGTGGTGTTCGCGCCGTCGACGGAGACGAAGGCATCGGCGGGCGTGGCGTTGATCACCACGGTGCCGCGGTCGAGGTCGTAGATCAACGGGAGTTCGTCGGTGCCGAGGTCCGTGCTCAGCGTTCCGTCGCAGATGCCGTCGAAGTCGGCGTCCTTACCGCACTCCGAGATGTTCTGCGCGGGGTCGTTCAGCCAGAGGTTGCCGCCGAGGTACGGCCCGCCGGCGATGTTGGTGCCGGAGGCGTAGGTGCTGTTGAGGACGGCGGTGGAACCGCGTGCATGGATGTTGGTGGGGTTGTCGAGGCGGCAGTTGGTGATGGTGGCACCCGTGCAGCCTCCGAAGCCTGCCCCGCCGCCGGAGGCTGCAGTGTTGTCGGTGAAGGTGGTGCCGGTGAGTGTGGCGCCGGTGCAGAACTCGAAGTCTGCTCCGCCGCCGTAGTCGCCTGCGGTGTTTGCGGTGAAGGTGGTGCCGGTGAGCGTGGCGGCAGTGCAGAACTCGAAGATTGCACCGCCGCCGTCGGAGGATGCGGTGTTGCCGGTGAAGGCCGTTCCCTCGACCAGGAGGGCGTCGACGTATTCGGCAGAGAGCGCACCGCCGTCTGTGTTCGTCCCGTTCACGGCGTTGTCGGCGAAGGTGCAGTTCGTTATGGTGAGGCGCTGTAAGGGGTTTCCTGAAGTCCCGACGGCGTTGATCGCGGCGCCGTTTGTATCGTTCAACGTGTTCCGTGAGATGTCGAGGTCGAGGAAGGTGGCGTTGTCGGCGGTGACGGTGAAGGCCGACGCGCCGGAGGTGCTGGTGATGAGCGGTTGCACCGGCGAACCCTCCCACCGCTTGACCGTCACGTCCGGTTTGTCGATGACGACCCCGCTGTCGTACGCGTGGCCTTCGACGCCCCAGACATGGACGGTGTCGCCCGTGCCGATCTCGGGGATCGCGGAGATGGTGGTGTAGTTGCCGCTGATCGTCGAGACGTACCAGTTCATCGGGTGGTCGATCTTCGTGAGGGTGAGGTCGAGGGGGTCGTTCTCGCCGGGGACGACGGTGATTGTCTGCTCACCGGGGAAGTAGCCCGCCTTGTGCACCGAAATCGTGTGGTTCCCGACCGGGAGGTAGAAGGGGTTGTCCGCGGTGCGGGTGGTGTTGGTGCCGTTGATGAAGACGAAGGCGTCGGCGGGCGTGGCGTTGATCACCACCGTGCCGCCGCCGTGCATCAGCGGGAGGTGATCGGTGCCGAAGACTCCGCCACCTCTACAATTGATCTTCAGCGGTTGGTCGCAGATGCCGTCGAAGTCGGCGTCAGCAGCCCACTCTGAGATGTTCTGCGCGGGGTCCTGGAGCCAGAGGTTGCCGCCGAGGTACGGCCCGCCCGCGATGTTCGTGCCAGACGTGCGGGTGGTGTTGAGGGTGGCGCAGAAGGAGTCCATTGCATAGATGTTGGTCGGGTTGTCGAAGCGGCAGTTGGTGAGCGTGGCGTCATCGGAGTAGTAGAAGTATGCCCCGCCGCCGTATCGTGCGTTGTTGCCGCTGAAGGTGGTGCCGGTGAGCGTGGCGGCATGGCACTCCATGAAGTATGCCCCGCCGCCGTATCGTGCGTTGTTGCCGCTGAAGGTGGTGCCGGTGAGCGTGGCGTCATCGCATCCCTGGAACCATGCCCCGCCGCCGCTGTCCCTTGCGGTGTTGCCGGTGAAGGTGGTGCCGGTGAGCGTGGCGGCATCGCAACCGGAGAACCATGCCCCGCCACCGCCCCAGACCGCGCTGTTGCCGGTGAACGCCGTCCCCTCCACCAGGAGGGCGTCGACGTATTCGGCAGAGAGCGCACCGCCCCATGTCTCCCTCCCGGTCATCTTGTTCCCGGCAAAGGTGCAGTTCGTTATGGTGAGGCGCTTCAGGTGGTTTCCTTTTCCTGAAGACCCGGTGGCGTTGATCCCGGCGCCGCGGCTTTGATAATAGTTCAGGTGGTTGTCGGAGATGTTGAGGTCGAGGAAGGTGGCGTTGTCGGCGGTGACGGTGAAGGCCGACGTGGTGTTGTCGGCACTGGTGATGAGCGGTTGCACCGGCGAACCCTCCCACCGTTTCACGGTCACGTTCGGTTTGTCGATGACGAACCCGCCGTCGTACGTATGCCCGGCCACGCCCCAGATATGGATGGTGTCGCCCGCGCCGAGGTCGGGGATCTTGGAGATGTTCGTGTAGTTGCCGCTGATCGTCGAGACGTACCAGTCCATCGGGTGGATGATCTCTCTGAGGTTGAGGTCGAGGGTTTTGTTCTCGCCGGCGGTGACGGTGATCGTCTCTTCACCGGGGAGGTAGCCCGCCTTGTGCACCGAAATCATGTGCTCCCCGACCGGGAGGTAGAAGGCATTGCCCGCGGTGCGGGAGGTGTTGGTGCCGTCGACGGAGACGAAGGCGTCGGCGGGGGTGGCGTTGATCTGCACGGTGCCTCGGTCGAGGTCGTAGATCAATGGGAGGTGGTCGGTGCCGAAGTTCGTGAGAGTCAGGTTCTCGTCGCAGATGCCGTCATAGTCGGCGTCCGCACCGCACTCAGAGATGTTCTGTTCTGGATCAGTCAGCCAGAGGTTGCCGCCGAGGTACGGCCCGCCGGCGATGTTGGTGCCGCGCTGGTAGGTACCGTTGAGGACGGCGCCGGGGGAGGAATCTGCATGGATGTTGGTGGGGTTGTCGAGGCGGCAGTCGGTGACGGTAGCGTTCTGAGAGTTCCTGAAACTTGCGCCGCCGCCGTCAGTTGCGGTGTTGCCGGTGAAGGCGGTGGCGGTGACGGTGGCGTTCGGCGACTCATAGAAGAATGCGCCGCCGCCGTACTGGCGTGCACGGTTGTCGGTGAAGGTGGCGTTGGCGACCGAGGGGTCTGGCGAAATCCAGAAGCAGAGGCCGCCGCTGTCGGTCCCTGCGGTGTTGCCGGTGAAGGTGGTGCCGGCGACCGCGGGGCCGGGTGATCGATAGAAGAATGCGCCGCCGCCGTACACCGTGGCGTTGTTGCCGGTGAAGGTGGTGGCGGCGAGCGTGGCGTCATTGCATTCCTCGAACCGTGCGCCCCCGCCGCCCCAGACCGCGGTGTTGTTGGTGAACCCGGTTCCCTCGACCAGGAGGTGGTCGACGTACCGGGCATGGAGGGCGCCGCCGCATGCGGAGGTCCCGTTCGCGGCGTTGTCGGCGAAGGTGCAGTTCGTTATGGTGAGGCGCTCCAGGTGGTTTCCTGAATCCCCGGTGGCGTTGATCGCGGCGCCGTTGCCGTCCACCCGGTTCCGCGAGATGTTGAGGTCACGGAAGGTGGCGTTGTCCGCGGTGACGGTGAAGGCCGGTGCGGTCTGCGAGATGTTGGTGATGAGCGGGCGGGCGGGCGAACCTTCCCACCGTTTGACCATCACGTTCGATGCGTTGATGACGACCCCGCTATCGTACGCGTGGCCTTCGACGCCCCAGATATGGATGGTGTCGCCGGTGCCGATCTCAGGGATGGCGGAGATGGTGGTGACGTTCAGGTCGCCGCCGAACTTTGAAACATACCAGTCCATCGGGTGGATGATCTTCGTGAGGGTGAGGTCGAGGGGGTCGTTCTCGTCGGGGGCGACGGTGATCCGCTTCTCGCCGGTGAAGAACCCCTCCTTGTGCACCGTGACCGTGTGGTTCCCGACCGGGAGGTAGAAGGGGTTGTCCGCGGTGCGGGTGGTGTTGGTGCCGTCGACGTAGACGAAGGCGCCGTCGGCGGCGGGGGTGGCGTTGATCTGCACCGTGCCGCCGTATATGAGCGGGAGGTGGTCGGTGCCGAAGGCGCCGAGGGACAGCGGTTGGTCGCAGATGCCGTCGAAGTCGGCGTCCGCAGCCCACTCTGAGATGTTCTGCGCGGGATCCTGGAGCCAGAGGTTGCCGCCGAGGAAGGGCCCGCCGGCGATGTTGGTGCCGGGGGTGCGGGTGGTGTTGAGGGCGGCGGCGGAGGACATCATTGTTGCATGGATGTTGGTGGGGTTGTCGAAGCGGCAGTTGGTGATGTTGACGTTCATGGAATAGTAGTAGAAGAATGCGCCGCCGCCTTCGTAAGTTGCGGTGTTGCCGGTGAAGGTGTTGCCGGTGAGCGTGGCGCGCTTGCACTCCCCGAAGTATGCCCCGCCGCCGCCTTCGTCTGCGGTGTTGCCGGTGAAGGTGGTGTTGGTGAGCGTGGCGTGATGGCAAACATTAAAGTATGCCCCGCCGCCTTCGTTTGCGGTGTTGGCGGTGAAGGTGGTGCCGGTGAGCGTGGCGGCATAGCAGCCGTGGAATAATGCCCCGCCGCCGCCGTATGTTGCGGTGTTGCCGGTGAAGGTGGTGCCGGTGAGCGTGGCGCCAGTGCAAACACTGAAGTATGCCCCGCCGCCGTAGTCTGCGCTGTTGCCGGTGAACGCCGTCCCCTCGATCAGGATGTTGTCGACGTCCTGGGCAGAGAGCGCACCGCCGCTTGCTCCCTTCCCGGTCACCGTGTTCCCGGCAAAGGTGCAGTTCGTTATGGTGAGGCGCTGTAAGTAGCGTCTTGGAGTCCCGGTGGCGTTGATCCCGGCGCCGCCCTTACCGTTCAACTGGTTGTCGGAGATGTTGAGGTCGAGGAAGGTGGCGTTGTCGGCGGTGACGGTGAAGGCCGACGCGCCGGAGGTGCTGGTGATGAGCGGTTGCACCGGCGAACCCTCCCACCGTTTCACCGTCACGTTCGGTTTGTCGATGACGAACCCCCCCTCGTACGTATGCCCCTCCACGCCCCGGATGTGGATGGTGTCGCCCGCGTCGAGATCGGTGATATCCAGGAGACTGGAGACGTTCCCGGTGCCGGTCTTGGAGACGTACCAGTCCCTGGGGTGACCGGAACCGTCGCCGTCCGCCAGGACGACCGCCGCCGGCGCGGGTGCGGCGGCGACGTTGATATCGACCGAAGAAGTGTTCGCGACCGACGCGCTCTCGTTGACGGCGGTGAGGCCGACGACGTGGGTGCCGGGTTCGAAGAACGTGTGATTGAAGGTCGATTCGTTCCCGACCGCCGCGACACCGTCGACCGTCCAGTTCCAGAGATCGACCGCGAGGCCCTGCACCGCAGCGGTGAACCTGACCGTCAGCGGCACCGTGCCGGCGGGCGGATCGGCGGCGAGCGAGAGGTTGAGCGCCGGAACGGTGGCGTTCGTGATGTTCGAAGGCGGTTCGAGTGGCGCCGTGGTTTCAGACGGGCCCGCGCCATCCTCGCCGCCGGCGACCGGCAGGACGAGACAGAACAGGACCGCCAGTAAAACGATGAAAAGAGCTGCATTTTTTCGGAAGGGGGGCATTTTGTTCATTTCAAGGCCTCCTCGGGAATCGAACGCCAGCATCATCTCTCAGGAGACAAAGGCG
This sequence comes from Methanofollis aquaemaris, assembly GCF_017357525.1. Classification (NCBI taxonomy): domain Archaea; kingdom Methanobacteriati; phylum Methanobacteriota; class Methanomicrobia; order Methanomicrobiales; family Methanomicrobiaceae; genus Methanofollis; species Methanofollis aquaemaris. The sequence continues at coordinate 1,154,383 of NZ_CP036172.1, forward strand.
TTCCCGTCGGGGGGTTCGGATTCTCGCGATTGAATTTTAGATATTATATATGTTTTTGTTTTGAACTCGATTGGCCGCGGCGGACCGAAAAAAAGATCGATTCTTTGAGGATCGGGTAAAATTGATCCCGGTATCCGGGGGCGTCCGGATTGAGAATGCACTGGACCGAACAGAGGAAGACCTACCGGTGTCCGATAGCACACCGTCACACAGATTCGGGGGGAAGAAGAAAAAAATAGGCTGTGTGGAATTTTTCATGAGGGGAAAGCACGCCTCAAGCATACGGAATGAAAATATCATCTCAGAGAATGAGGAGCGAATCGAAGTCGAGCATCATGCCGCCCCCCGGTGCGAGACGACGGAAAAGATTCTGCAATTGAGGGCGGCACATCCGATCATCACGCCATTCTCACACCACACGCGCCGGCGACTCCGCCCGCCGACCCTGCCCCGAAAGATCCGCCCCGCAAGCAGAGGGACGACCATGAAAACTATCGAGTCGGCCCCCGCGACCTTTTGATCTCGGCCCGCCGGAAAAATTTCGACGCCCCCGACCACCCCATTGAAAAACTACTTTGGCTCTCAACACGCACCTGACTCCTCATGAACACCCGCCCCTCACCGGGCGGCGAGAGGGATAGAGGTGAAAGAGGTAACCAGCAGTTATGATGCACAGGCAGTCGAGGCCTCTGCCCGGAAATTCTGGCAGGAACACGACACCTACCACACCGTCAAGGAACTCAGGCAGAACAGCAAACCGTTCTTCTTCGTGGACGGCCCGCCCTACACCACCGGGCACATCCACCTCGGCACCGCGTGGAACAAGATCATCAAAGACGCCATCCTCAGACAGAAGCGGATGAGCGGATTGAACGTCATCGAGCGTGCCGGCTACGACATGCACGGCCTCCCCATCGAAGTGCAGGTCGAGCACGAACTCGGGTTCACCTCGAAGAAAGACATCGAAGCCTACGGCATCGACAAGTTCATCGAACACTGCCGGGAGTACGCCCTCGTCAAGATGGAGGAGATGTCGGACCAGTTCAGGGAACTCGGCATCTGGCTCGACTTCGACCACCCCTACCAGACCCTCAAGAAAGAATACATCGAAGCCGCCTGGTGGACGCTCAAAGAGGCCGAGAAGAACGGGAAACTCGAACGCGGCTCCCGCGTCGTGAACTGGTGCCCCCGGTGCGAGACGGCGATCGCCGACTCCGAAGTCGAATACGACGACGCCGTCGACCCCTCGATCTTCGTCAAGTTCCCGGTCAAAGGCGCCGAGAACGAATACCTCGTCATCTGGACCACCACGCCCTGGACCCTGCCGGCGAACGTCGCCATCGCCGTCCACCCCGAGATCACCTACGCCCTCGTCGCCGCCCGCAAAGACGGCCGCGAGGATAAACTCTGGATCGCAAAAGACCTCGTCGAGAACGTACTCAAGAAAGGCAAATACCAGGAGTTCGACCTCCTCAAGACCATGCCCGGCACCGACCTCGTCGGCACCGAATACGAATCCCCGCTCGTCGGGCAGGTACCCCTCCAGGCCGAGATCCCGCACCGCGTCGTCCTCGCCGACTACGTCGCCCTCGAAAACACCGGGCTCGTCCACACCGCACCCGGCCACGGGTGGGACGACTTCCTCACCGGCATGCGCGAAGGCCTCCCCATCTTCTGCCCCGTCGACGGCAGCGGCCGGTACACCAAGAAGGCCGGCACCTTCGAAGGCCTCTACGTCAAAGACCCGGAGACCAACCAGCAGGTGCTCGACGCCCTCGGCGACCACCTCCTCCACAAAGGGAAGATCACCCACCGCTACGGCCACTGCTGGCGGTGCAAGACCCCGATCATCTACCGCGCCACCGAACAGTGGTTCATCAAAGTCTCGGAAATACGCGACGAACTCCTCGCCGAGACCGAGAAGGTCGACTGGTACCCCGACTGGGCGGGCAGCGCCAGGTTCCACGACTGGGTCGAAGGGGCCCGCGACTGGTGCGTCTCCCGCCAGCGGTACTGGGGCATCCCGATCCCGGTCTGGCAGTGCGACACCTGCGACCGGCGCGAGGTCTACGGCACCGTCGAAGAACTCGAAACCGCAAGCGGCCGGTCGGTCAAAGACCCGCACCGCCCGTACGTCGACGAGGTCACCGTCCCGTGTTCCTGCGGCGGCACCATGCACCGCGTCTCCGACATCTTCGACGTCTGGTTCGACTCCGGGGTCGCCTCCTGGGCCACCCTCGGCTTCCCGGCACAGCGCGAGGAGTTCGACAAATACTGGCCGGCCGACTTCATCACCGAAGGCCAGGACCAGACCCGCGGCTGGTTCTACTCGCAACTCGGCGCCTCGATGGTCGCCTTCGGCCGCTCGCCGTATAAGTCGGTGCTCATGCACGGCTTCGCCCTCGACGCCGAAGGACGCAAGATGTCCAAGAGCCAGGGCAACGTCGTCGTCCCGTCCGAAGTGATCGAGAAGGCCGGCGTCGACGTCCTCCGTCTCTACGTCCTCTGGGCCAACGCACCCTGGGACGACATGAAGTTCAACTGGGACGGGGTCAAGACCGTCAACCGGGCGCTCAACATCCTCTGGAACGTCTACCGCTTCCCGCTGCCGTACATGACCCTCGACCGCTTCGCCCCCGCCGTCGCCGCCGACGGCGCCTGGGACGAGACGAGCGTGAAGACGCTCCTCGACGGCATGCCCGACGAAGACCGCTGGATCCTCTCGCGCATCAACACCCTCTGCACAGAGATCGGCGAGGACTTCGAGGAGTACAACCTCCACAAGATCACGAGGGCGCTCGTCACCTTCGTGCTCGAAGACCTCTCCCGCTGGTACCTCCAGATCGTGCGCCCGCGGATGTGGCTCGAAGAGGACGCACCCGAAAAACGGTGCGCCTACGAGACGGTCTACTACGTGCTCCGCAGACTCGCGCAACTCCTCGCGCCCTTCACCCCGCACCTCACCGAAGCGATCTATCAGAACCTGCGGTGCGAGGGCGACCCCGAGAGCGTGCACATGCTCGACTGGCCCGAGGCCGACGCCGACCTCGTCGACGAAGACCTCGAAAACGCGATGGCCGTCGTGCAGCACTTCGACGACGCCACCGCCACCGCGAGACAGGACGGCAAACGCAAACTCCGCTGGCCGGTCGCCGAGGTGACCGTCGCCACGAGTGCCGAAGAGGTCAAGGCGGCCGTCATCAGGCTCAACGACCTCTGCACCTCGCGGGCGAACGCGAAGAAAGTCGCGGTCGTCGGCGAACACTGGGAGAAGATCGGGTGGCAGGCCGAACCGGTGATGCGTGCCATCGGCCCGAAGTTCGGACGCGACGGTCCGAAGGTGAAGGCGGCGATCGAGGCGGCCGACGGGAACGCCCTGAAGGCCGCCCTCGCCGAGGCGGGCACCGCCGCGCTCGGCGAGATCGAGGTGACCCCCGAGATGGTCACGTTCACCGAGGCCATGCCCGAAGGAATTTTTTCCGCCGCAATGGACGGCGCCACCGTCTACGTCGACGTCAACCTCACGCCCGAGATCGAGGCCGAAGGGTTTGCCCGCGAAGTGATCCGGCGTCTCCAGGACATGCGCAAACAGCACGATCTCAAAGTGGACGACCACATCGCCGCCGAGATCGCCATCGCCGACGCGCGGATCGCCGACCTCGTCGGCACCTGGGCGGACGGGATCGCCGGCGAAGTGCGGGCCGCCGCACTGGAGATCCGTGACGGCGCCGCGCTCACGGGCGAATGGGCGTTCACCGCCGAGTGGGAGGTCGAAGGCGTCGCGATGACGATGGGCCTCTCACTCGCCGACGAGTGAACTGAGATACCGGCGCCCTTCGGGTGCCGAAAAAAGCGGCAGGTCTTCGTCGGCGACGACACATCGGCGTTCGACGACGACCCGCTCCCCGGTTACCGGGTTCATCCCCTCTTTTGTATAGTGCCCGTGCTTCACCAGCGTGCCCCGCCGCTGCCACGCGGGCGTCTCCGCGAGGTTCACGCCGCGCGCGAACATCAGGTCGTGCATCCCGGCGGCGTTCAACCCCTTCAGCCGTGCGGCGACCTCGCGGGGCCCGAGTCCTTCGCCGAGGAGCGCGGCCTGGCAGTAGGCGTTGATATGGTTGCGCCACGCCTCGGCCTGGCGCATACGAAGGTACTCCAGGGCGTACGCCGGCGTCGCCGGGATCACGCGGCTGTCGAAGGCGACCGGGTCATCGAGGCCCGCCTCAAGGGTGAAGGCGCTCGCCGCATACGAGGCCGCGACCGAGTCGAGTTTCTCGACCCGACCGCCGAAGGGGAGGGCGGCGAAGTAGAGACTGATCTCGTCTGAGAACGTGTAGGCAAAGAGCGGGTTCAACCCGCCGTCCGCGAGGAGACGCCGGCACGTCCCGACCATCGCCGCGTGAAACCGCGCATCGAAGGGTTTCTCGCAGGTGCGGGTCAGGGCATGGAAAGCCCGGCCGTCGAGACGGAGGAGGACCGGAGGATAGATGGCAAGATTTGAAAAAATCTCGTGGGTGTCCATGTTCTCGCGCCGGACACCGTCGTTTAGAGCTTCTTCTCTCCGCCGGCCTTCCTGAACGCGCTGGAAATGTGGCGGATGATGATGATGTCGCCGATGGTCTTGATGACCCGGTACGGGATCAGGTAGCCGCGGTGGCCCTTGGGATCCGCGATATCGGTGTTGAGGTTGCCGACGGCGAGGGATTCGATCTTCTTGCCGTCGATATCGAGGAGGACATCGTCGACGTCTCCCACGTAGACCGCCTTCTCGGTGTAGACATTCATCCCGAAGAGCTGTGTGACCTGTGTCTTCATCGCTATCGGTTCAAGGTATAGACTATAAACATTAAAAATACTATCATTCGCCATGAACGGATCCCTCAAGATCGGGCATCTATTCGGGATTCCCATCTATCTTCACTGGACATTCCTGCTGGTCATCCCCCTCTTCGCATGGATCATCGGCAGCCAGATCGTGCTCACGACCGAGTTGCTGGCCGACCTCTTCGGGCTCGAGATCACGATGACCCTCTACCTCCAGGGGTGGATGCCCTACATCCTGGGGACGCTGGTGGTGCTCGGGCTTTTTGCGGGGGTGCTGGTCCACGAACTGGCGCATTCGCTGGTGGCGAAGTCGAAGGGGCTCAAGATCCATTCGATCACGCTCCTCATCTTCGGCGGGGTGGCCTCGATGGAGGAGGAGATGCCCGACCCGAAGGTCGAACTCCCGATGGCCCTGGTCGGGCCGCTGACGAGCGGGGCGATCGGCGGGATCTTTCTGGCGATCACCTATGCGGTGGCGGCGGCCGCGGGAGTGGGCGGCCTGGATCCGGCGGTGGCCGGGGTGCTCGTCTTCTTCTTCGGATACCTGGCGCTCCTCAACATCATTCTCTTCCTCTTCAACCTGCTCCCCGCGTTCCCGATGGACGGGGGCCGGGTGCTGCGGGCGTGGCTGGCGAAGAAGATGCCCCTGCACCAGGCGACGAAGATCGCCGCGGATGTGGGCCGGGGTTTCGCGGTCTTCTTCGGGATCTTCGGGTTCCTGGTGCTCAGCCCGATCCTGGTCATCATCGCCTTTTTCATTTATATCGGGGCGAACCAGGAGGCGACGATGGTCCGCTACAACTTCCTGCTCAGGGATGTGCTGGTCAAAGACGTGATGACCGCCCCGGTGACGACGGTGAGCCCGGACCGGCCGGTGATGGAGGTGGTGCAGATGATGTACGAGACCAAGCACCTGGGGTTCCCGGTGATGGACCGGGGGGTGGTGATCGGGATGGTGACGCTCGGCGACGTGCATGCGGCGCCGCCGATCGACCGCGAGGCGATGCAGGTGCGCGACCTGATGTCGAGGGAGGTGGTGATGCTCAAGCCGTCGTCGCCGCTGACCGAGGCGATGCGGATCATGTCGCGGACCGGGATCGGGCGCATACCGGTGATGGAGGAGGGGGAGTTGGTCGGGATCGTGACCAGGACCGATGTGCTCACGACGCTGGAGATCAAGGAGGCGTAGAGGGGAGAACTTTGTTGAAATCCTCAATTCCTCTCCTCATGACAGGGAGGGTGATGGAAACAAGCACCTCGCTGCCCCTCGACTATCTTCGCCGTGGGGGGGACGACCGGAGGGAGTCGAGAAGATCTCTGATCTTCGAGTCCGGGGGGTCTCCCCCCGGCGCGAGACGGCCGCATACTTCTCATGAGGATTGAAGCAGACGGCGAGCACGCGATCCAAATTAGATGACCCTCACCTGATCCGAATTCAGCGATCCCCGGCCTATCGGCATTCGCCGGGGGTCCGGGGGCGGTATCCCCCGGCGCGGGGACGGCGATACACTTTCCATGAAGATATTTTTCAACAGCACGCACCGACGAGATGATCAAATCTTTTCCCTTCACTCGTCACCCCTCGACGGGGCTCATGGGGCCTGTCGGCCCCTGAGTCCCTTCTCATGAAGAGGATCATAGACGGCGGGCATGTGATCAATCAGATTTGGTCTAATTTGGGCTCTGTAGAAATCCTCTTGATAGTTCTCTTCGACGGGGGGTTGCACCCCCCGGACCCCCCGCCGCACGATAGGCGGAGGACGGCAGCACTCACTTTATGATCATCTATTATGCCTTCCCGCTCCTATCTTCCTCCCGGGGGTCCGGGGGCAGAGCCCCGGCGGGAGGCTATGGGAAGGCGGATGACACGCATTCTTCCTACGATAAGTGAGGTTTTCTACAAAGCCCTAATTTGGTCTATAATGATCTCCTGCACATCGTCGTCGCGATGATCTGTGGGCATAATTCTCCCGCCCCTGGTGCTTCAGACACAGGTCTTGCGGCGATTATTTCCCGTCGCCCTCCCCCTAAGGCAGTGCGTGTTCAGGAAAAGTACACATACTGGCGCAAATCACTCGCGATAGAGAATCAACACTCCATGAAATCTTAATCTACACAAATGCGCCAGGCGCATGGGCCGCCGCCACGATGGAGAGGTTTGGCATCTGTATCATTTGGGCGGGGATTATTGTTCTTAATCTTTGTGATCATAGCGTCTAATTGCCCCTAAATGAATGAATAAGACTGTAGACAGGCATATATATAGCAAAATTATATTCCAGATTGAGGATACCAACAGTGGTATTCTAAAAGGGTTGGAAACCTCAAATCAAATGTTAAATCCAACCTTTGTATCGCCCGGAGGCTATAGTGCTTCTGGTTATCATTGTAAATAACTATACTGCCTTGTGGCTTCCACGTGATCGTAATGCTGAGGAAAAAACATGAAAAAGGCAATTGGTCTTGGAGTTGCTTTTGCTGTGCTTATGATAATGGCACTTGCACCGGCAACGACAGCGTATAAGTTTTCTGCGAACGAAACCCAACTTCAAATTATAAATGATCTTCAGGGTCAAGACATAACTAAAGGAGAACTCTACGAAATACTTCAGCCGGAACTTGTGGAAGGTCTGTCTGAGGAAAGACAAAAGCTTCTTTATGAGACAAAAGTAAATTGGCCAGACTATTCAAAAGTATACGCATCTTCTCAGGGGGATTCAGAAAGTACGAACGTAAAGGAGACAATCATAATTAATACAAATGATGTTGATTCTGACCCTACTCCAGCCATTTTAATGCGTCACCTTTCTGATATCACAGCGTCTGGAAGAGAATTAGAGGGTCGTTCTGAATCTTGGGTGGTATTTCCACCATATCTCAAGATGCCAACAGGTGAGATCACATCAGCAGTCTGTAAATTAGATGAGGGTGGAGAGACTGGTACAGTGCTTGCATATGAAACAGAAGGTGCTGAAGACACTTACAATTTAAAAGCAGAAGTTAGCGTAACTGTGTCTGAACCAGGGGAATATTTCTGTCATGGTGAACACTATTTTACCGCTCCAGTAGGTTTTACTCCACCTGTAGTACAAGGACCAACAGCTTCAGATCTAGTTACTGTTAGATGACAAAATTTACAAAATTTCTTTCTTGAGTGAGGAAAAAAATGAACCCGACTACGCCTGGTGCATCCTATCTTCATCTGATGATACGAACACTCACCCATCCTGCCGGGGCTTTTCAGGAGGTGAGAGCGATGAGTGCAGGGGCGGTCCTTGTATACGGCCTCGGGATCGTCCTCTTCAACCTGCTCATGACCGTCCTTCTCGCGATGACGAGCGGGTTCACCCCCGAACTTCTCCTGCCGGTGGCGGTCTCGTCGATTCTGGTCGTCTGTCTCGGGGGGTTCTGGCTCCATCTCTTTGTCTATGGGCTGGGCGGGCGGAGCGGGGTCGGCACCACCTTCAAGGTGGTCATCCTTGGGCTGACCCCGACGGCGCTCCTCGGATGGATCCCGGGCGTCGCCCTCGTCGGGTTCCTCTGGTCTTTTGTCATTCTCTATTTCGGGCTCCAGGAACTCCAGGAGTTCTCGAAAGGGGAGGCGGCCCTGGCGCTTGTCCTGGTCTTTGGCATCCCTCTCCTTGTCCTCGCCGTCCTTGCCGTAACCCCAGGCTTCTCGGTCTTCTGGCTTGCGCCAGGAAGAATCACCTGGGTGTAGGGAGGTTTGAGGGAGACCAGGTGGCGGTCGGAAACCCCCTGATAAATCGCCTCTGCGATGGGGACCGCGGGCCTTGCGGCCCCTGGTCCCCCTCATCATGAAGATTGGTCGTGGGCGGCACACACCCCGATCAAAACTGACGGTCCCTACCTGATCCACTGCTCTGCCATCCACGTCTATCGCCATTCGCCGGGGGTCCGGGGGCGGCACGTCCCCCGGCGTGAGACGGCGACACACTTCTCATGAAGACCCGTACGAGAGAGCACGCACTCAATCAAAACTGACGGCCCCCCTCTGATCCACCAACAAGAGATCCCCCCTATCGCCCTCACGGGGGTCTGGTCCGTACCCTGCGGTATGACGTATGAAGAACACAGGAAAGCACTTCCCCACCCTTTGCAGTCTCAGGAGAGGCGAGGATAAGGTCGGCCCCCTCCATTCTCACCTGAGAAGAGAATTCCAACAGAATCGAATTAAAGGGCTCTGTAGAAAACCTCACCTATTGTGGGGGGGATGTGTGTCGCCCGCCTTCCCCCCTCTTCGGCCGGGGGCGCTGCCCCCGGACCCCCGGGATGAAGATAGTGCCAGGAAGGCACAATCAATCGCCATGAAGATCGTAATGCCGTCCACCGCTTATCTTCCGCGGGGGGACCGGGGGGCGGCCAAGCCCCCCGCCAAAGATAAATGTCCAGAAGATTTCTACAGAGCCAATTAAAGATTTAATTGCCCCTTCTCACGCAGATAATTTCCAGGTCCGGTCGTTGCATACATTGCCGTCAGGATCTGTTCCAGGGGAGCGAGAATTGAAGTTTCCGATTCAAATGCATCGGCAAGCATCCTCAGACCATCCTGGATACGTTCGAAATGAACCGGTTCGAGTTCGACCGTTGCATCTCCCGAACGAAGGCGTTTGAACCGTTCCATCAACCCGTTATAACTGGTGTTGAGAACAAAGTCGGCCAGAAGATAGTCCTCCGCAAAAGAATATCTGAGCGTCCGGCCGGTGATCCCGTATGCTGCGGAAAAATAGTAGATCTTCTTCTCAATCGTTTCCGCCCTCTTCATCATCAGTTCAATGCGCCGCAGTTCTGCGACCAGTTCTTTTCTGAAGAAATCATCTTTTGCCATGGGCATCTATCTCCTACCTGATATATCCGGGAAATCCTCTGTCATAATCGTCTGCTGTCGCGTACGGAGGGGCAGGGGAGAGTGAGTCGGGTTCACCGACGCACCACCCGTCCCCGGCACCCCATCCGTTTCCTGCCGCGGGCCTGACAGGGAAGTTCTTCCACTCCTCTTCAGTCGAGGTTTCAATATCTGAGATGTCGGCTGCGGACGCATCCTCTCGGAGATAGTCATGAATTTCCCGAACGTTCTCGTCGCCAAGCATCCGTCCGATCAACGAATTGTTCAGGATATCAAGTGACCGGACGATCGGCGACGCCGGGTTCAGTGAGTATCTGGGAATCTGGTCGGTGCCGGCGGTGAGGATACCCCACTCGACAAACTTCCTGACCACCTTCCCGACCGTGTTCCTGCTCACGCCTGCTTCTTCCGAGAGTTCGGTGATGTTGAACTCCATGCCTTCAAGTGGTAAAAGGAATTCGAGAAGCCGTAATTCACAGGTGTTCCCGAACACCCCTTCAAACGGACGAATCATATCTATCACAATTTTTTTGATGGGAATGATCTTCACATTCGGTCCTGGTGGAAACCATGCATACTGATGCATCAATGGAGTGATCACTAATATTGTCGCGGGTGATAAAAATTTTGTGCATTGTTCCGGAGGCCGATATTACAGCCCCTTTGAAGCGGAATATCCATGGTTTTCCAGTGCTGAGACCGCCTTACTGATGTTGGAAATGTAATATTTGTCTTCTTTTTTCGCGATTTTTGTAATATATCCTTCGTTCAGCAAGATTTTCAGGGCTTTTTTGAATGAGAGATGATCGCGGCCGGGAAATTTTTTTAGGTATAATTTTTTCAACATTTCTGAGTGATACCCCCTATCTGATCGTACGCTTCTCCTTTTGTAAAGTAGATTCAGAATAAAGAGGGTTTCTTCAGTGAGTTCGCTCGACATGGGGGCCTATGACGATCTGGAATTTCATATTATATATTGAGTATCCATAGAAATTCCGAAATCTTTCTCTCCCCGGCGCGAGAGGGCAGTGAAATTTCTGCGATCGGGTGGCGGCACACCTGATCATTTTTGTCGGGAGAGTCGTCGCGAATGTCGCACCTCCCCCCGCCGACATTCCGACTTTCGGTCCATTTACCTCTTCTTTTTATCCCCCCACTCCCTCCCTCTCCTCAGTGCGCCGCCGCCGCTCGTCAGGACGAAACGGCGGCGGACCGCACCGGAGGAAGAAAAACCATGCAAAAACTATCTCACGCGGTCCCCGGCAGGGGGACGAGGAACAGCACGAAGAGCAGGGCTATGGTGGAAACTCAGGAGGTACGAGACGGCAGCCCCCGCGACCACCTGTGCGCCAACACCGGACCATCGATGACTGCCACGTTCTCCTCTACCTGTGAGGATATACCCGCGATCGATCCGGTGCCGCTCTACCTGGTGCCCCAGATGGTGACGGCGGCGGTCCACCGCTGCGGCGAGGCGCTCGCCGAACTGCATGTGCGGCGGGGCGGGATGCATTTCTATACGATCACCGTGGTGACGCGGGGGGAGGAGGCATGAACGGCACGCTCCGTCCGGGCGCCGACGAGACGCTCCACATTTTTGTCGGCCGCGGACATTTCCGGATCGCCGCCGACGATCTGCGGGCCTTGCTCTCGCGGGGGAAGACGGTGCCGGTGACGACCGAGGAGGTGGAGACGAACGAAGACGGGACGGTGACCGGCCGGACGGCGATCGTCGGGCACGCGGCGGTGAACCCCGCGGGCCGGGCGGTGAAGGTCTTCACGACGGTCGGGCACTTCATCGTGCCGCTGGTGAGCGTGCGGCGGGTGGTGCGGGGCGAGGCCGCCTCGGCGCCGCTCTTTCCGCTGATCCCGGAGGGGTGCCCGTGATCAAAGCGGCACTCGCCGCCCTCTTCTCCGGGGGCGGTGTCGTGGAACTCCGCGCCCTCGCCGACCGGTTCACGCACTCGGGCTACTTCGACGACTCTGCAAAACTCGCGGCCGCCGCCGAAGCGCTCGACGCCGACCCGGAGACGAAGGGGACGTACGTCACGCTCAACGTCGTCGACCCGGCCCTCCTCGCGAGGCGGGCGAACCGCGTGAAGATGCGGTTGACCAGGAGCGACCCGACCACAAGCGACGCCGACATCCTCAGACGCCGGTGGTTGCCCATCGACCTCGACCCGGTGCGGCCGAGCGGGGTGTCGTCGACGGACGCGGAACACGACGCGGCGATCGAGCGGGCCGACGCGATCGCTCGCTGGCTCGCGGAGCAGGGCTTCCCCGCACCGATCGCGGCCGACTCGGGCAACGGCGCCCACCTGCTCTATGCGATCGATCTGCCCAACGACGAGGCGGCGACGGCCCTCGTGAAGGGCGTGCTCGTCACCCTCGACGCCTTGTTCTCCGACGAGGTCGTCGTCGTCGACACCGCGAACTTCAACGCCGCCCGCATCTGGAAACTCTACGGCACCTGCTCGCGCAAAGGCGACCACACCCCCGAGCGCCCGCACCGGCGGGCACGACTCCTCGCGGTGCCGGACCACCCGGAGACCGCCGACGCCGACCTGCTCAAAAAGATCGCCGACCGCTTCCCCACCGGAGCCCCGGCACCGCCCCGGAAAGGGAAGGCTGGCATCGACCTCGGCGCATGGCTCCTCGAGCACGGGATCTCGGTGCGGAGCGCCAAACCCTGGCAGGGGGGCACCCTTTTTGTCCTGGAGGACTGCCCCTTCTCCGGGGCGCACCACGACGGGGCGTTTGCGGTCCAGTTCCCCTCGGGCGCGATCTATGCCGGGTGCCACCACGCCTCCTGCGGCGGCGGAACACAGCGGTGGCCGGAACTCCGCGGGATGTACGAGAAGAAGCGGAAGGCAACGGCGCCGCCACCTCCACCCATCCCTCCGGCACCCGAACCGGTCCATCGGGAAAAGGCGCTGGAGATCCTCACCCGCGGCGACCCCCTCGCCTTCCTCCTCGACACCTTCGGCCGCGAGCACGTCGGCGACCGCATCGTCGCCGAGTGCCTGGTGATGTCCCTCGCCTCGCAGTCGGTGAAGAACACCAGCGGGCTGCACGTTGCCATCTCCGGCATCTCCGGCAAAGGCAAGACCCACGCGTGCAACACCATGCTCAAGCAGGTGCCGGCCGCGTACCGCCTCGCCAGCACGGTCTCGGACAAGGCGCTCTACTACAACGACCGACTCAGGCCGGGCACCGTCTTCCTCTTCGACGACGTCTCCTTCTCCGACGACCTCCAGCAGGTGCTCAAGGCCGCCACCGCAAACTTCAGGGAAGGCATCGAGCACCAGACCCTCACCAACGACCGCAAACTCCAGATATGCCGCATACCCGAACGCTGCGTCTGGTGGCTCGCGAAAGTCGAGGACGTCGGCGACGACCAGGTGATGAACCGGATGCTCACCACCTGGATCGACGACACGATTCGGCAGGACGACCGGGTGCTCAGGTACCGGAAACATGCGGAGACGCGGGAGGTGAAGGAGGACGAAGACGAGGACGAAGAAGATCCCGACCTCCCGGTCTGCCGGGCGATCTGGGAGGTGCTCAAGGAAGAGCGCCTCCACGTCTCGGTGCCGTACGCCGAGGCGGTGCAGTTCTCTTCCTCGGCCAACCGCAGGAACCCGGTCATCCTCTTCGACCTCATCAAGGCCTCGGCGCTGCTGCACCGGTTCGGGCGCGAGGACTACGGCGGCGGCATCCGCGCGAACCGCGAGGATTTCGCCGCCGCGGCCCGGATCTACGCGGCGATCAACGGCGACGCCGGGGGGCAGGAGACAAAGTTGACGAAGAACGAGGCGGCGGCCCTGGAGACGGTGGCGACGATGGGGTGGGAGCAGTTCACGGTCCGAATGCTGCAGGAGGCGCTCGGGCTCTCGTACCAGCAGACCCGCCGGATTCTTCTGGGGTACGAGAGCCGCGGCACGACGTACTCGGGACTGCTGGAGAAGTGCCCGGCGATCAGTTACCTGGATACCATGGTCACCGAGGACCAGGACGGGCGTGCGGTGCGGCGGCGGGAGCATCTCTTTCTCTTCGACCTGGAGGTGTACCGACGGTGGGCATGCGGGTCGGCGGTCTGGATCGTCGGTGGTGATGAGGACGACGAGGACGGTGGGCATGACCCCGGTCCCGGTCCGGGGGGTGACGACGATTTCAGCATTTCAGCAGATTTTCAGCAGAATTTCAGCAGTTGCTGTCATGATCAAAACGCCAGGAAAGGCGCTGAATCTCACGGTACTGGTACAGAGAGAGAGATAGATCTCTCTCTCAAGAGTAAAGTACAGCAGAACACACCCCCACACAGCACCACCGGTGCCCCGGTGTCCGGGTGTGGGTGTGCGTGCGATCCCCGGAATGCTGAAACTGATCCCGAGATCTCACCGTGTGGCGGAGATAATCGCGATCAAACTACACCACGCCGCCTGTTGAATGACAGCACCTGCCGAAACCTGCTGAAGATCGCTGAAAAACAGGGGGGTCTGCTGAAAGAATGTTCGGGAACGATCCCTCTCCCCGGCGTGCTCGACCGCCGGGAGTTCACGCGGGTGACGACCGATCTCGGCCGCTGCGATGTGTGCGACGCGGGGCGGGCGGCGTACCGCTCGGAGGACGGGCGGGCGGTGTTGTGCGAGAGATGTTATGCGAGGGTGGTGAGGGAGTGGAACGGGGGGCGGGGGGTGAGGGGGTGATCCCCTTCGATCCTCCGATACCGGCGGCCCAACTCCTTACCATCAATCGCGGTTGAACGCGGGGTCCACCTCCGCGGCGTCTCCGCCGTCTTCATGATGTACGCATAGTCCTCCTCAGCGATCACCCTCATCGCCTGCCTCCTGTCGTGATGAAGGTGAGATCAGGGGTTTGAACTCCATCGGTGGGTCGAAGGCGGGGGTGTCCCTGTCGATCCCCTGCTGCCCGACATAGACGATGAGGGTGTCGCCGGGTCGGGTTCTGTTGATGATGGCGAGATATCGTTTCGGGACGCCCCAGAGATGATGTGTCGGGTGCTCCGCGACCCTCGCCGCCCACATATGAATAAGAATAATATCGAAAAATTTATTGTAGACGGTACATGATAGCCTTCCAAGCACAGGAGGACATATCCCCCCGTTTCGGAATCTTCAAACATTCAATATTCTTAAAAAAACCCGCAGATTTGCTCTGTGACGATTCAGCCCCTCCGGCATGTGCACAAAAAAAACATGAGGACTGGACCATGGTTTCAGAGCGAACAGCATATATGATGCTCTTCATCCTCGGACTCTGCCTGCTCGCAGGGCCGGGGGCGGCACGGAACATCTCGGCCGGCGACACCTTCTTTGCGTACGAGGACTCGAAAAACCTCGACTTCTCCGCGCTCAACGAGACGGTGTTTGCGGAGACCGGGGAAGATCTCGAGTACCTCACCAGGTACACGAACGACAACCCGAATTATGATATAGAAAACCAGTTTACATTTCAGAAGGACGGGACGGCATACAGGATTCAGGAAGATCTAGCCTCCTATGCCTACAGAGATGAAGACTTCGGCACCTACTTCGCCCATTTTAAGAATGGCAGTGTCTCGGACGTCGAGGTCTACCTCTGCAAGCCCAAACTCACCCTCGACATCGTCCTTGCAGATAGCCACACTGTCTCGGTCGCCGACCAGACCGTGGCCCCGAGCACCAGGATCGCCTTCAAGATCAACTCCGGCAAGGTCGGACTCTCCTACCGCGACGGCGACGCATATGCTCAGGCCAAGATCGAACTGAGGATCCCGAACGGCACGGTCGTCTCCGGGATCGGCGACGTGGACCTGAAAAAACTGAACCTCACCGCCCAGACAGTCTATGCCGGGAACGACGCCTCCCTCAAAGACCTCGAACCCGGCCCCTACAGCGTCCAGGCAGTCTGGGACAGCCCCGAAAGTTTTGACGACTATGCCACGGGCTCCAACAAGATCTGTTTCACCATCTCCGAGACCGGCCTGTCCATCAAAACCGACAGGGAATCAATTAACAGGAACTACGACTTTCCCGTGACGATCTGCGGGGACGCCAAAAAGGCCTACTACCTCTACATCACAGACGCCGGGATCCCCGCCAACCGGTACCCGCAGCTCAAACACGGACAGCCGGGCGTGACCCCGATGGATGGGGCACTCTTTTCCGGTGCGTCCGATACCGGTGCCGACACCCTTGCCAACGATGAACGTGCAAAGGACGCCGACGGTGCGACCGTCAACCGCACGGCGGCCATCGTCACCACCACCACTTCCGGCACCAGAACCCTCGGGTTCTACACCTCCACCGCCACCGCGGCGCAGGCCTACACCATCAAGGTCGTCGACCCCGACGATGTCTCAGAGCACGCCGAGGTGACGGTGCGGATCGAAGAAGGCGAACTCACCATCGCCGCCGATGGCCCGGGCCCCTACTTCTTCGGCGATGAGATCAGACTCTCAGGCACCAGCACCGACAGCAACGACGTCTACCTCTTCATGACCGGCCCAGGCCTCCACGCCGACGGCGTCTCGCTCGTTACCCCTGCGAAACCCACATCCGATGGCGCCTTTGTCAGGCGCAGCGTCGAGTGCGACGACACCTGGGAGTACTGCTGGGACACCTCGGTCCTTGCCGACACCGGCGAGCTGGGCACCTACACCGTCTACGCCGCCAGTGCCGACACGAACGAGAACGGTTATGTAGGCGCAAAGAATCTGGAGGGCGTGAACTACCAGAGCATATCTCTTGAATTCCCTCGACCCTCTGTATCGGCCTCGATGAGCAGGACCATTATCCGGCAGGGCGACTCTCTCCGGATCGATGTGAGGCCGACCGGGAACCCTCCCGGCATCAGGATCTGGATCTTCGGAGAGAACGGTCCGGTCATGGAGACCATCACAGAACAATACTATAACAGGTGGCAGTATTCCCTGAGTCCGGAGGAGACCGTCAACCTTTCAGGCGACTACTATGTCATCGTCCAGCACCCCATGGAAGACGAGGTGTTTGATGTGCGCCCCCTCCACCCGGAAAACGCGTCCGACTTGAGAATCATCGATACCCACGGCACGGTCACTGACCTCGGCACGCTTTCGCCGCAGGACGCGGCACAGACCGTCGCCGATACCGTCTCATCCTGTGACGATACCGCGGTTCAACTCTCCTTCGAGGTGGAGGAGTGCAGGTACCTCTTTTTCGACGTATCGTTCTATTCAAACGAGGGCCGGATCGCCGACGGGAAGATCCGGCTCGATGGATGGTCCAACTTCCCGGCCGGGACGCTGCTCGACTGGACGCTGACCCCGTACAACGAGACGACGGTCCTTGCATCGGGGGAGACCGAAGTCAGGTCGATTTCATCGGATGCGTGGGATGTCGAGGTGGATCTCTCGGCCCTTGACGGAGGAAATTACACGGTCACGGTCTCCGGCCCGGACGGGACAGTGAAGGACTCTCTGAACTTCACCCTCTACGGGGGCTCGGAGATGATGTATCCTGAGTCCGGAGACTATGGTATCAAATACGCCTTCGTGCATCCTTCCCTTGCGGAACCCTTCGGGGGTAGATATTATGAAGAGGAATTCAACACCCTCATCACCCTTATCCCGAAAAACAGCGAGGGTTCGCCGTTCCCGTCTGATAACGACCTGAAGATCGAATCGAGGAGAGACGGATGGTCGGCGATCCGGTACATCATCGAGGTCGACGGCAACAAGATCACTTCCGGAAACGAATACGGGGTCACGACGATCAAAGGGTGGAGCCTCGCATATCCCGCGGAGAGGGATGTGCAGGTGCATCTCAGGGCCGTGTGCGAGGTCTGGGATCCGGATTACTTCTCCTGGTACTCCGGAGAGGAGAGGGGGAAGGATTTCAACCTCCTCACGATCGTCCAGACGGGCCCGGACGGCACGGCCGTTCCCGGCAGTGCGTTCATGATCAACAAGAGCGTCAGGCCCGGACCGTCTCAAGCCCAGAACGTGACCGCTCTCTCGCCGGGATGGAACTTTGTCTCGGTCCCGAAGGCCCTCGCCGCGGGGAACAACACCGCGGCGATCTTTGCTGCGGTGGACACGGCGGGGCACTCGATCTTTGGTTATGACACGGCGGGCAGGCAGTGGGTGGCCCTCAAGGCGGCCGACGAGATCGCTCCGCTGGAAGGGTTCTGGATCTATGCGAACGGATCGACGACGGTGCCTCTCACGTTCTCGACCGTACTCCCGTCTCAACCGGCGGAACGCAATCTCTCGACAGGATGGAACGCCGTCGGGGTCGCGGGGGCGGTGGCCGGCCGTGGCGGCGGCGGCAGACTTTCACCTGATCTCGGGTGGGCCACTTCGGCGCGGGACGCGCTCTTCTCGGTCAACGGGAAGTGGACGACCCTGATCGGGTTCGACCCGGAGCGGCAGGCCTTCGAGACGGCGATCGTCAGCGGAGGGAGCGATGTGCATGCCGACAGCAGGCAGGTGTACCCGAACCAGGGGTACTGGCTGTATATGACCGAACCGGGAACGCTCTCCGGCCTTGCGGGGTGATCGCGATGGGACGGTTCTTTCGGGGGCTTGTCCCCCTCCTCATCCTCGCCCTTGTCGGGTGTGCGCTGGCCTTTCCCCTGCTCCCGATGGAGTTCTCGGGCACGGTCACGATCGACGGAAAATCGGCGCCCGCCGGTACGGTCGTCACCGCCATGATCAACGGCCACGCCTGCGGGTCGGCCGCCCTCGGAGAGGCAGGCATCTATGGCGGCGACGCCGTCTTTGACTCTCGATTGAATGTCAGCGGCGAGGAGGGCGAGGCGGGTAAGACGATCACCTTCTCGGTCGGCGGGACAAAGGCGCAGGAGACGGCGGTCTATGTGCCGGGCACCGCTGCCGCTCTCGACCTGACAGTGACGAGCGGAGGTTCTTCAAAGCCTTCCGGTCCGGGGGGTTCGGGCGGCGGCGGGCCGTCGGGCAGTCATCGCTCCGCGCCACCGGTTCAGTCTTCCGCACCGGTGATGGAGTACACCGGGAACGCTCCTCTCGATCTCGACAGCGAGGGGGCGGCCCGGTTCCGGACCGTCGTCTCGACCTCTGAGAATGACGCAAACCTTGTCATCGACGAGGGGGTGAAGGCCCTCAACCGTTTCGGCCGGCCGCTCGATTCGGTGACGGTGAAGAGCGTCCCTCCCGACGAACTCCCTTCCTCCGATGACGAGGCGGTCCCGTTCGGCCGGGCCCTGAAGGGTGAGCCTGCGGGGGCGACCTTCGACCCGGCGATCGAGGTCAGTATCACGCTCACGCCTGAGGAGTGGGAGCGCCTTGCGGCGGGAGAACAGTTCGTGGTCAGGTGGTACGACAGTGCGACCGGCACATGGGAAGCGCTCGAAACGACGGTTCATCCTTCGACCCGCACAGTCACGGCGAAGGTCTCGCATTTCACGATCTTCGCCGTCTTTGCCAGGGCTGCGCCGGCGCCGATCGTGACCTCGGCGGGACAGGCGTCGGCCGCCATCGGGGCGGACACTCTGCCTCCGGCGCCGGACGCCGCGGCGCCTGCCCCTGAGACGGGGTGGTCGTCGCTGTGGTTGGTCGGCCTCGGTGCCCTCGCGGTTGCGGGAGGAGGAGTTTTTCTTCTCCATATGAAGAAGAAGTGAAATCCATAACTCTCCTCATCCCCGGGAGAGGAGCGAAAGATTCTCTCCCTCATTTTTTCGGTACGTATTCAACTCCGACTTCGACGCCCCGAACTCTTCTGCGAGGTCGACGGCGATCACCTCCCCATCCCCGTCAAGTTTCATACCGACGTTTTTCATCCTCGGCAACGCCGGTACGCCGGTGCACCGACGCCCCCGATGAATCCGCCGAAAGCACCGCCTCCACCCCCTCCGGGATCCAGATCTCCCGCGTCCTTCCCTGCCCCTTCTTCCACCGCCGCGTCCCCACCAAACACTGCGCCTCCAGTTCTGTCACCCGCTCGTAGAACATCGTGTAACTCATCGGCTCGACCGCCGCCACCGCCTCGTACACCCGGCCCGAGGTCGTCTCCTCCTCTCGCCTCGCCATCCCGACGAGCACGGTGAGCACGGTCCGCTCCGGGGGAGCGAGCGTCTGCACCGCGGCGGCGAGGCGGGCGTGCCGGGCGACTGCGAACACCGCCTCCACGTCCCCGGCCTCCACCGCCGTCCGTCCCGCTCGTTCGGCATGGATCACCGCCTCCTTGAGGAGGCACAGACCTACCCGGAGGTCGCCGCAGCCAACCGTCCGCTCCGCGACATCGTCGAGGACGGACGCCGGCACCACCCCCGGATAGATCCCGACCCGCACGCGGTCGGCGAGGATGCTCCGCACCTCGTCGGCGGTGTAGGGTGGAAAAAAGATCGTGCCTGCCTGGAGGCTCGAACGGGTGGAGGGGTCGAGGACGGAGGAGAGGACGAGGGCCATCGACGAGTCGGTCATCACCACCCCGGTCCTCGCACCCGGACAGGTCTCGTGGAGGCGGAGGATGCGGATGAGCACGCCGTTGAGCACTCCCCTCGGGACGAGGTGGTTGGCGTCGTCGAGGCAGACGACGAGCACCGCCCCCCGTTCGGCAAGGGTGCGGCCGATTTCGAAGAGCATCCGGGAATTCGAGGCCCCATGGGTGGGCGGGGAGTGGCCGAAGAGGGCGAGGTAGATCTCGCGGAGCACGGCGGAGGTTGTTTTCCTGGCCTGGCAGGAGACGAGCACCGGCACCACCCGCTTCGTCGTCTCCTCCACCTCGGCGAAGATCCGGCGGACCGCGGTGGTCTTGCCGGTGCCGGGCGGGCCCTGGATCAGGGTGTTCAGCGGACTGCCGCCGCGAAGGGTGGGGCGGAGGGCGAAGGCGAGGTCTTCGACTTGGGCGTCGCGGTGGTTGAAGACCTCGGGGAGGTGGTCGGCCTCGAAGAGGGCGGGGTCGCGAAAGAGCGTCTGGTCGGCCATGAGGGAGTGGGGGTATGGTGTCATGGGGGAGGGGTGGGAGGCGGAGGATATAGGAGTAGGCCATGCGGGGTGAATGTGAACGGGGCGTCACCTCTTCACCTGCCCATGAAAAAATCGCCGGTGTCTTTTATCGCGCCGGACTCGTGGAGCGTTACGGGTCGGGGATCGAACGGATCATCCGGGCCTTCCGCGATGCCCGCACCCGAGATCGTCAGCACGCCCCTCGGCTTCACGATCACCATGCGCACGAGTTCCTTCACCGATGGCAAAGCATGTTCTTGAACGACGGGGCACGTCGCGGCGGGACATGCACGATGTCCAGTTCAGGGAGACGGGAGATCACCGTGATGATGCGTGATGAGTACGTGATGATGCGTGATGATGCGTGATGGGGCCACATACCTGATCGCGAGGAATCTCTCACTGACATGGTCGGGGCGTAAACGAGGTTATCCCCACCCCATCACCCGCACCACCACCGCCGCGATCCCCCCGACGACTCCCCCGGCGCCGGCGGCGATCCCCCGCTCCCTCCTTTCCTCACCGACTTTCTCGCTCTGCCAGTTCTCAAGCGCCCGCAGTCGCGTCTCCATCTCGGCGTCGCGTTCTTCCATCCGCTCCAGCGTCCGGCAGATCCATTTCACGTCCCGGTTCGTCTCGACGATCATCTCCCGCAGGTCCCGCTCGGCGGCCATCGTCCTCTCCTCGATCTCAAAATAGCGGTTAAGACAGATTAATATTACTTATGGTAATAGAGAGGTGTGCCGGCGACATCCCGGGAGTCCTGGCAGGAGAGAGAGAGATGGCAGATTTTGTCCTGTCCACCACGAACAAGACGTCGGTGCGCAAACTCACCGCACCGATCGCCGATGCCGCCGCGTTCAACGGCGTCATCGAGAATGTCCTGACGAACAACCCGTGGGGGTGCACCCCGTGGGAGGGGGCCGGCGAGTCCCACGCCGCGGTCGAGAAGGCCGCCGAGACCTATACCGCCCGGATCGTCTACGAGGACGAGTTCGGCGGGGTCATCGGAAACGCCTCGGCCCGTGCGCCGACGCTCGCCGGGTTCAACGCCGCGAAGACCGAACTCCTCGGCAACACCGACCTCGAAACCGCGGTCGGCGGTTCCGCGGTCGCCGACCCGGACCGCGAGTCGTACGCCTGCCGCCTGCGGTGCCACGCCGCAAACGGCGAGGTCTACTTCGTCGTCTTCACCCGCACCTCGGTGCGGATCTCAAGTTACGAGGACGACGCGATCCGGGACGCGATCGAGACCTGGGCCGACGGCGTCGCCGCCCTGGCCTGAGGGGAGAAATAAAGGGAGAGGGTTACTTCCCCCTCCCTCAGAACAGGGGTCTCAGACCACCTCAAAGGAGGGGCTGATCGTAAAGTAGGCGAGGAACGCCACGAAAAGCACGAAGAGGATGATCACCGGCATGAAGACAGCGACCGCGGCCTTCCCGGTCGTGGTGTCGTGGATCTCCCTGATCCCGATGACCGCGAGGGCCACGGTCCAGAGGTACGCGAGGAAACCGAGGATCGGGATCCACCCGAGGAGCATGCCGGGGGTGGCGGCGTACGCCAGGGCCTTGATGGTCTCGCCGAGACCGTTCCCGCCGATGATAAGGGCGACGAAGATATGGATGATCAGGCCGACGACGAAGAGGCCGATGATCCCGCCGATGATCCCGCCGATGATCGCACTGATACCGGCGACGATCCCGCCCCCGGCCCCCATGCCGGGGAGGGCGCCGAACCCGGCCATCGTCATGAGGCCGATTAGGACGGCGTTGACGGCGAGGATGGCGACGAAGTATTTGAGCGCCTCGCCGAGGTCGTCACCGTGTGCGGTTCTGAAGGTCTCTACGGGGTTCAGGAGGAACCCTTTCACTCGTTCAACAATGTCTGGAGACATGATAGGAATATAAAACAGTTTTATTTATTTTTATCTACATGAGCGACGAATATTCCAGGATTTTAATCATCTTTAACGATTTTATGTGTGTGATATAGAGTTTTCAACTATTCATCTTGACTCAAAATTCCCTTCCCGGCAAAAAATGAAAAAATACCGGCTCTGTAACAATCTTCCAGAGCCCCCCAGGCCTTCGCGTCAGGATAGGACCGGGGACGGCAACCCTCTCTTCATGGTCATTGATTTTGCCTTCCCGTCCCTATCACAATCCCGGTGGTCCGGGGGCGGCGCCCCCGGCGAGAGCATGGAGGAAGGCGGGCAATCAGACAGGCCGCCGAACTCTCCAGGATGTACCACAGCCATCCTTCGATCAAAAACAACAGCGTTATCGTAGCCTGGCAGCGTATCGCTCCCCCACACCGCACACAAAAATCCGGCACTCATCTCCGCGGTGCGTTCTCCCCGGTGGATCGCCACGGCTGTCCCCATCTCCATTTCTAAGAAGACTCGAAGAACCGCTCACCGGCCCGGACCAAAAAAAACAGAGGGGATCTATTCCCCCATCGCTTCCATCTTCCCCCTCACGCCATCGCACCGGCGGCGACCGCCACTGCGGCGACCATCACGATGAGGACGATGAAGAGCCCGAAGAGGACGACCACCGGCAGGAGCACGGCGACCGCCGCCTTCCCGGTCGTGGTGTCGTGGAACTCCCTGATCCCGACGACCGCGAGGGCCACGGTCCAGAGCAGCGCAAGGAAACCGATGACCGGGATCCACCCGAGGAGCATGCTGGGGGTGGCGGCGTACGCCAGGGCCCTGATGGTCACTTCGAGGCCGTTCCCGCCGACGAGGAGGGCGACGAGGATGTGGACGATGAGGCCGACGACGACGAGGCCGATGATCTCGCCGATGAATGTCCCGACGATCGCACTGATACCCGCGACGATGCCGGTCGCGCTTTCCATGCCGGTGATCTCGGAATATGACGAACCGAACCCGGCCATCGTCATGAGGCCGGTGAGGACGGCGTAGACCGCGAGGATGGCGGCGAAGTACGTGAGCACCTCGCCGAGGTCGTCACCTTTTGCATTCCTGAATGTCTCTACCGGGTCCGTGATGAACCCTTTCGCTTTTTCGATGATGTCAGGCGACATGATAATGATAGAAATGCAGAGTGTTTGGATTTAATTATTCCGGGCCACATTGCATTTCTTTTCAGGAATAAAAATCGCAGAGTGAGATTTCACCTCAGCCGTCACCCACCTGATACGGTCCTGTACGGTGCCGCCTTCTTGATGATCGCCCCGCCGCCTCACTCGAACGAGAGAAACTCTTCCACCCTGGTCTCGCCTGCAACCTTCCGGAAGCCCGCCAGGTCATGGAACGGCCGCTTCACGATCACCTTCGCCACCGTCTTCTTCCCGATACCGGGGATCCAGCGCAGTGCAGTGTGCGGGAGGGTGTTCACCGGTATCGGCGCCGGGAGCGCGGTGACGGAACGGTGTCCCCACCCGACGACGACGGCGTCGAGGAGCGTGCCGGCGGGCACCTGGAGCGGGAGGCCGACGAGGATCGGGTACGACCCCATCTGCCGCCCGAAACTCGTCGCGCCCGGCACCTCGACCCCCACGTCCCTGAGCAGCGTGCCGGTCGGGAAGACCCGCTGGAGCATCGGGAGGTCGAAATGTTTGTGCACCCACTCCTTGAACGCCCGGAACTCGCGGGCATGTTTGCCCAGGGTGTTCTCCTCGTAGGCCCTGGTCCCGGCAAAGGGCATCAACTGCCTGATGTTCACCCGGCGGACCATCAGCCCGGCGTCGAGCACCTGCTGGAGGAAGGCCCGGTTCTGCTCGTAGGTCGCCGGGGTCTCGCCGGCCAGACCGCAGACAAAGTTGATCCCCGGCAGGAGGTCGGGCACCCCGTCCCGGCGTGCGCCGCCGACCTCGTTGACGATCTCGATCGCCCGCAGCACCGCGTCGGGGAGGGCTTTGAGGTTGTTCGCCTCGATCACCGCCGGGTCGGCGGTCTCCATGCCGAAGGCGGCGACGTCGCCGGGGGTGTGGCCGGCAACCACCGCTTCGAGGGCGGCGCGGCTCTCCTCCTCGTGGCGGGCGATGGTGCCGGGGTTGACATTGTCGATATGGAGCGTCAGTAGGTCGGGCGCCGCCGCACGGACCCGCGTGAAAAGATCTTCGATGAGGTCTGGCCGCGGCCGCGGGAACTCGGCCTCGCCGCTCGTCCCGTAGGCGAGGAGGTCGGGCTGTCGGCCGAGCCTGAAGTGGCGGGCGCCCGCCTCGTGGAGGGCCGCCACCTCGGCGGCCAGGCCCGAGACCGAGCGGTAACGCGGGAGGCCGTAGAAGGGTTCGGTGCAGAACGAACACCCGCCGCCGGCCGCACGGGCACACCCCTGCGCCGTCTCGAGTTCGAGCATCACCCGCGGGAACATCGGGTGCTGGGCCACCACGCCCGCACCGAGCACGCTCCAGCGATCGATATCGGCATAGTTCGCCGTCCCCTCGGGTTCGCCGCCGGAGAGGAGGGCGTCGAGGGCGGCCGACGGCGACCCCCTGAGCAGGTGGTCGAACCCGGCCACCGCCGTCTCGACCGCCTTCGCCCCGCCCTGCGGCGCATACCCAAACCCGATCGGCCCGCCGATCACCGTCGTCGGCCCGCGGAGGAGCGTGCCGATCTGCGAGAGTTCGGTGAGGGTCGCCGGCGTGCCGGCGAGATATTTTCCCGGCACCGTGATCCCGGCGATGACCAGGAGGAGTGCGGCGTCGCCGGCGGCCCTGAGGAGGGCCGGATCCTCGCGCACGGCGTCGATGGTGGTGTAGCGCACCGCATACCCGCGGTCCTTGAGCACCCCGGCGCAGTACCTTATGTACGGAGAAATATAGGGCGGGACGCCGAGGCATGCGGGTTCGTCCACATACCCGTCCAGAATAAAGGCTTCAGAGGTCATGACCGAGGAGGGCGAGGAGACGGCGCGCCCAGGCCAGTTTGCCGCGCTTGACCGGGTCGACGTCGGGGTCGTCGAGGTCGAAGCCGACGAGGTGCACGACGGTTGCTCCGAGGTCGTGGGCGGCGAAGGCCGCACGGTCGCCGTCGGAGAACCCGCCGAAGTTGTGGATCCGCCCGAAGGGTGCGGCCTGCGTCGTCCCGACCACCGGCCCGGCAAACCGCGGCGTCCAGTGACGGACGAGCGGGATGTTGTCGCCGTGGGCGTGGACGACGACGACCGTCCCGGCCTCGTTCATGTCGAGGAGCACGTCGGTCGCCCCGTCGAGGTCGGTGAAGACGGCGTCGGGTCTGACCCCGCGGCCAAAGAGCACCTCGGCCGCGGCGTCGGCCGCCAGCACCGTCCCCTCGATCGTTTCGATCTCGTCGGGGAGACAGGGTGCGTTCCCGCAGACCGTGACCGTCTTCCCCTCGATGAGGGCGCGAAGCGCCGGGAGATCGTCGCGGGGGAGGAGGTCGGCAAGGATCCTGGCCGCCTCCTCGTCGCCCTCGCGTTCAAACGCGAAGTACGCGAGAATTTCCTCGTAGAGCGGTTCCCACTCCTCAAACTTCATGCTTCGCCTCGTCTTCCAGCCCCACGATCCGCCGGATCTTCTTGAGGATGGGGTCGATGACCAGTTCGAGGAGGTCTTCTTTCTCCTTGACCAGCGAGAAATAGTTGAGCGGGATGACCGCCGCCGCCATGTTCGCATGGCCGCCGCCCTCCCCGATCTCGGCGAGGGCCTCTTCGAGCACCTTGCCGATATGGATCCTGATGTCCCGGTTCCGTGCCGAGAAGATGATGTTCGAGTCGGTGATCCCGTAGACGATGGCGGTGTTGACGCCTTCGAGGTTGATGAGGATGTCGGCGGCCTGCGGGACGGCGTCGCGGTTGCGCAGGTAGCCCACGTTCGTGAAGAGGTATCCGGAGAAGACTTCCCGCCCTTTGATCGCGTTGCCGAGCACGTCGAGGGTCTCCTGCGAGACTGCCGGAGACATGATCTTGTCCAGGATCTCCCGGTCGGTGAGCGGGAGGAGGAAGGCCGCGTAGTTGAGGTCTTGCGGCGTGATGTTGCGCCTGAAGTCACGGGTGTCGGCCCTGATCCCGTACAGCAGGGCGGTCGCCACTTTCTTGCCCACCGGGATGTCGAGTTCCTGGAGGTACTGGGTCATGATGCTCGCCGTCGCCCCCATGCCGGGCCTGATGTCGACGAAGTCGACCGCACTGGTGTCGTGAGTCCCGTTCTTGTGGTGGTCGATGATGATGTTGACCCGCGCCTCTTTGTCGAGGGCGTTGTTCACCCCCGGCGCCGAGGAGTCGACCAGCGCGAGGTGATCGCATTCGGCCAGGTTCTCGGGGGTGATCGTCTCCATCGTGATGTCCAGGAGGTTGACGAAGGCGCGGTTCTCCTGGTGGCCCACGTTCCCGTCGTAGAGGATCCTGGTCACCAGCGCTCCTCCGGTGGCCTCGCGCGCGATCGTTGCGAGGGCCATCGCGCTCGAGACCGAGTCGGGGTCGGGGTTGGTGTGGGCGACAATTCCGAGGGTGCCCTCCCATGAGCCGAGGAGAGTATAGAGTTTGCGTGCTATTCTGGATGCTGAAAGTCTCCTGATGTGGTGGACGGCGCTCTTGGCGACGACCTCCTGGGGGTAGAGAACGACGTCCGCCCCGGCCGTCGTGAGCATGTCCTTGCTCACCGGGTCGGTGGCGCGGGCGATGAGGTGTGCGAGGGGAAATTTGATCTCGGCGGTCCTGACCACGGCGAGGTTGGCGTCTTTGTCGTTGGTGAGGACGAACACCACCTCGGGAACCGGGAGGTCGTCGAGCACCTCGGGATCGGTGAGTTCTCGTACAATTGCTTCATATTTCTGGTCGCGGAGATCTTCGACGCGTTTTTCGTCCCGATCGAGGATCAGTATCGAGTCGGTCTCCTTGAGGAGTTCCTCCACGATATTGTATCCCATGCTTCCGCAGCCGCAGATGAGGTATTTGATCTTCCCGGCCGACCCGGGCTGAGCTGCATCGGCCATTAGAGACTGATGGGACTTGACCGAATAACTATCCATCGCCACAAGGTATATATACGAGTTCAACCAACATATTAGAGTCAAAGTACAGGGGCCTGTAGCTTAGTCAGGCATAGCGACGGACTCTTAATCCGTAGACCAGGGGTTCAAATCCCTTCAGGCCCGTTCCTTTTTGCTCCGATGGTTTTGTGAATGTTCAACCCTCAAGAGTGCGTGCGCTCAGCAGGGCGCCGATATTGCAGAGGGAATATTTTCGAAGAGCAATGAGACAGTCACACCCTCCCCACCGGAGGAAGTCGCCGCAGAACTCGCCTGCTGGAAATTAGAACGGGAATAGAGGACGGGCAGATCCGTGAGAGGGTTGGACTGCCTCTTCGACAGATTGCCGCCCCACACCACCCACCTCAATGAGAACCTCAGGAAGTCTACCGGGATGACAGAACCCTCCGCACGATCTCTCCTCCGCCTTCCCTCCACAATCGCAATCCCAGGGGTCTCGGGGGCAGCGCCCTCGGCGAGAGGATGAAAGAAGGCGTAGAATCGGATAAGCGCCACGAGAGAAGTCCTAGAAGTTCGTTTGATCTCTGTTTCAATATACGCTGCACTCCTTTCTTCTACCAGAGGGTTTGACCACCCCCCAAACTCCTGTGCGATCGATTCGAGCAGGAAGGCAGAGAAAAAGATCCTGAAAAATGTGGTGATTCCACACAACTGATAAAATAACATCCATTTCAAAAATATAACAAATGGATATTTTGAAAAAAAAGATAATGGCAAACAGGGTGCGATACTTTGATGAGATTAATATTTTAAGGGCTTTTGCAATCCTGGCCGTGATCAGCATCCATGTTTCAACATATTTCACACAGATGAGCACCATCAATCTGCTGGCGACGGTAGATATGGCAATTGATGCCTTCTCTCACTTTGCCGTTCCGCTCTTCATAGCCATCTCAGGCTTTGTTTTGTACAATAAATATTCCGGCACAATAGATCTCAAAAAATTTTATGAAAAAAGACTGAAGTCCACCCTCCCACCCTATCTCATCTTCTCTACCTTTTACCTGGCAATGACCTATATCGGTTCGATTGTGCTTGCAAAATCGGTCAACCTTGACATCCCGCATATTATCTATCGATACGCGACAGGGGGATGTTTTTACCATCTCTGGTTTTTTGTCCTGATCATCCAGCTCTATCTCCTTTACCCCGCCATACTCTGGATATACCGCTCTTTTGAATCACGAGGCAGAGTTTTCGAACTCCTCCTTGCATCCTTCCTCATAGGAGTGATCTACCGATTATGTCCTCTTCCCGATGTATTCATTCTCGGAGTTGCCACACCCATACTGGGGGTTGCCACCAAATTCATGGGATATCTCTTCTATTTCATATTAGGGATGGTTGTACGGAGCAGATATGATGAATTGCTGCTGAAATCTGGGTCTAATACATCACTGTGTTGCATGTCAGTTCCTCTGCTCTGCTGCACAATCCTTGGCGTCTTCGAATACGCCCGGGAGTACTTTAAAATTGATATAACCTCAATCATGCCTTTTGCAGGACAATACTGGCACGGGCTTACTGTTGCGATAACTCCCCTGTATTATGTGGTTATCTTTGCCCTCTGCTTCAGCATCTCCCTGCACCT
Organism: Methanofollis aquaemaris; assembly: GCF_017357525.1. Taxonomy (NCBI): domain Archaea; kingdom Methanobacteriati; phylum Methanobacteriota; class Methanomicrobia; order Methanomicrobiales; family Methanomicrobiaceae; genus Methanofollis; species Methanofollis aquaemaris. Next base: position 1,183,610 of record NZ_CP036172.1, read on the forward strand.
TCTCTCCAGTAAAACCGTGATATTCAAGTTGCTCGAAAAAATCGGTCATTATTCATTCGGGATCTATCTGGTTCACGCATTCATCTTGTATATGCTTGTGCTGGTATTCCCGAAGTTTGGGTTCGACTGGAACAATTGGTTCTTCTACCCGCTGACATTTTGTTTGACCCTTATTCTGAGTTATATCTCTGTGGAGATTCTCCAGAAAATCCCCTATAGCACATATATCATCGGGAGCACCAGATAGAGGCCACAAATAATATTTTTTTGACCGTGGGGTAGTCCTGACACCGACTGTCAGGGAGGAGAGGGTCGACTCTACCGCCCCACCGCGACGAGCATCTCCTCCAGCGACGGGTACCTCGACTCGACCCGCTCCACCCGCCCGCCCGCGGCGGTGACCGCCGCGGTGACCGCGTTCATCCCCTCGACATCCGCGGCCTCGGCCAGGTACACCCCCTCGGCCCGCGAGAACGAGAGATCGGAGTCGAGGAGACCGGGGTCGGGCACCGTGAAAAAGACTGCATAGGTGAGCGAGCCGAACCGCTCCCGAAGTTCGGCCATCGTCCCGAAGGCCTCGATCCGGCCGCGTCTGAGGATCATCACCCGGTCGCAGACCGCCTCGACCTGGAAAAGATTGTGGGCCGAGAGGACGATCGTCTTGCCCTCCTCGCCCAGACCCTTGAGAAACTCGCCGATGAACCGCCCGGTCATCGGGTCGAGACCTGAAGTCGGTTCGTCATAGACCAGGAAGGAGGGATCATGGATGAGCGAACGGGCGATCGCGACCTTGCGGCGCATACCCTTCGAGAGTTCGCCGATCTTCTTCTCGCCGGGATCGAGGGAGAGCGAGGCGAGGAGACGACCTCCCCGCGCCCGGATCGTCGCCCGGTCAAGACCGTAGATCTCGCCGAAGAAGGCGAGGTAATCATAGACCTTCATCGTCTCGTAGAGCCGCGACTCCTCGGGCAGATAGCCAAGAGTCCGCTTGAGCGCCGAGGGGTCGGCGAGGACGTCGGCCCCGCCCACTTCCAGTCCGCCGGCCGTCGGGAGGGAAAGGCCGGAGAGGATCTTGAGGAGCGTCGTCTTGCCCGCACCATTGTGCCCGACGATCCCGAGCACCTCCCCGTCCTCCAGGTCAAAACTCACGCCGTCGAGGGCGCGGAAGGTGCCGTATTCCTTCACCAGATCATGTGCCGAGATCATTCTGAGGAATCTTCTGGCCGGAAACCGGATAAATCATATCCCATTCAGACCAAACCACTGAGCAGGAGTCGATCGAGATCAGCATTCGCACCGCCCTCACCATCGCACGCTGGGAGACCAGACGCTCTCTCACCTCGATGAGCAAAGAAGTCCTCCCCGTCACCGCCGTCCTCCTCCTCGCCCTCCTCCTGGCCACCGGCCTCACGGCCCAGAGCGGGGTCCACCTCCACGACGGGATCTACACCGCCGCCACCGACGACGACGCAGCCGCCGCCATCCTTGCCGGCGACCCCAGGTTCTCGACCACCCATACCGACCTCGCCGCGATCCTGAAAGACGCCGACAGATACGACCTGATCGTCACCGGCGGACAGGTCTGGGTGGCGAGGTCCGCGAAAGGCGAGGCCGCGCTCGCCGCCTTCGAGACCACCTACCGCCACTACCAGAATACCATATACGGCACCGCCGACGACCTCTTCGCCGCCTACCCCCTCTGGATCGACACCACCGAGGTCAGAAGCGAACTCGACTTCACCGCCACCGAGGCAGGGACGAGCGCCGGCATGCAGCGGCCATCACATTCCGCACCAAAACCCTCGGGCACCGTCGAGGCCGTCCCGACCCCCGCGGCCGACCTCGGCATCGACGAAGACGCCCTCAGAGAAACCGCCGCCAGAGTCCCGGCAGGCACCGACCAGGTGGACCGCGTCCTCGGCGGCGACCAACAGGACGAACCCGAACTCGGACGGTTCAAGACCCCGTCCCAACTCTCCCCGCCCCTCCCCTTCGACTCACTCATCTACGTCTTCGTCTTCATCTTCCCGCTCTACTTCACCTCCCAGTTCTTCATGATGGCCATCGCCAACGAACGCAGCGGGAGACGGGGCGAGGTGCTCCTCTCCACCCCCGCCGGGCCGGGGACGATCATCGCCGGCAAAGCCCTCCCCTACTTCCTCCTCATGCTCGCGGTCTCGGCGGCGATCCTCCTCGTCACCGGCGGCCCGCTCGCCGTCCTCCTCCCCCTGATCCCCGTGATCCTCTTCTTCCTCGCCGCCGCCCTCCTCATCGGCATGACCGCCCGGAGTTTCAGGGAACTCTCCTTCCTCTCCATCTTTTTTTCAACGGTGATGACCGCCTACCTCTTCTTCCCCACGGTCTTCGCCAACGTCCACGCGGTCAGCCTCGTCTCCCCGCTCACCCTCGTCGTCCTCCTCTTCGAGGGGAGCGGGTTTGGGGCGGCCGACTATGTCTACGCCACCGCCCTCTTCTACCTCGGGACCGCCGCGATCCTCTTCCTCTGTATCAAAAACTTCAACGAAGAACGACTCTTCTCGCAGGAACGACTCACCGCCAAGATCACCGCCTTCGTCGCCGGGGCCATGGCGAGAGGCCACCCCTTCGCCTCGCTCGTCGCCCTCAACATCCTCTCCATCCCGCTCGTCTTCATGGTCCAGATGATGTACCTGGTCCTCCTCTTCAACCTCCCTCTCCCCTTCTCGATCGTCTGTCTCATCCTCCTCGCCGCCCTCACCGAGGAAGTCTTCAAGTCGGTCGGGATCGCCGCCCTCTTCAGGCGGGCGGGAGGGGCGCCGGGATGGAAGACGCTCGGGATCGCCGCCGCGGCGACCGGGTTGGGGTTCCTCCTCGGCGAGAAACTCCTCCTCTTCGTGATGCTCTCCCAGGTCACCGGTTCGGTCTTCGGCGACGTCCTCTTCTCCGGCGTCGGCCTCCTCTGGATGCCCTTCCTCCTCCACACCGTCGGCGCCGCGATCGTCGCCGCCTACCTCAAGATCGGCGGGACGCGGGCCTACCCCTTCGGGGTGCTCACCGCCGGGTGCGTCCACGCCCTCTATAACTTCGTCCTCATCGGAGGCGCCCTATGAACGCACGTCATGTCTGGACCATTGCAAAAAAAGATCTCCGCGGCGTGAAGAGCGAGCGGACGATCGTGCTCGCGATCCTCCTCCAGGTCTTCATCGCCATGTTCTCCTCGTTCCTGGTCGTCGGGCTCACCTCGCTCTACGACCCGGCGGCCCTCGGCGAACAGGGCGGGGGACTCGCGATCGGGTACGCCGGCGCGGACTCGCCGCTCGCCGGACTCCTCGAAGAACCCGGAGGGTTCACCGTCTATCCCATGAACCTCTCCGAGGCGGTCGCCGCCCTCAAGGAACGTCAGCTCTCGGCCGTGGTCTATGTCCCCGACACCCCGCCCGACGCCGAGGGGCCGGTGAAGGTCACGCTCTACACGATCAAGAACGACATCCAGGGCGCCGTCGCGTCGGCGGGACTCAAGGACGCCTTCGAGGCCTATGAAGAAGAACTCAGGGACGTGCGGAGCGGGAGGCTCGCCGCGGTCCCGGTCGACCTCGCGGTGCCGGAGTCTGAGGGCGGGCAGACCTTCTTCCTCTTCGTCTACGGTCTCCTCATCCCGCTCCTCCTCTTCCTGCCCGCGATCATCTCGGCAAGCCTGGTCATCGACTTCGTCACCGAGGAGTACGGCGCCCAGACCCTCGAGACCCTCCTCTCCACCCCGGTCACCTTTGTCGAGTGTTTCTGGGGCAAGGTGCTCGCCGCATGGATCCTGGTCCCGCTCCAGGCCGGGGCGTGGCTTCTCCTCCTGGCCGTCAACGGGATCTTCATCGAGAACGCCTTCGCCGTCCTCGCCCTCGTCTCGGCGGCGTCCCTGGCCCTCATCCTCCTCGGCGGGGTCACGGCCCTCCATTACCGCGAGCGGACGGCCGCCCAGTTCGTCTACTCGACGGCCCTCGTCGCGGTGATCCTCGCCGCCCTCGCGGTTCCCGGCAACCCCGGCCACCTCCTTGTCCTCCTCTCGGCCGGCGCCGCCGGGCCGTGGGAGTATATGATGGTCGCGGCCTCGGTGCTCGGTGCCGTCGTCCTCGCCCTCCTTGCCGGGCGGTACGCACGGGCGATGGGAAACCGCGCCCGCGGGTGAACGGCCCGAACCTCTCCATATTCCAGAAATATCACTGAGGATCATCACAGTTATCCAAAAGATCCAGCGAATGTTCGAGAAGAAAGAGGAAGAAGTAAATAGAAAAACTCGAAATTGAAGCTGGATCTACTATGGACACATACAGGCCCATTCTGGCCGGAGCAATACTGATGCTCCTCCTCCTTGCCGCACCTGTCGCCGCGGCCACGCTCGGCGGCGACCAGGCGTGGATCGAGGTCCGCTGCAACGTCGACGGCGCAGCGGTATATTTTGACAATGATTACAAGGGCACGATCGAGAAGGGCGAGCTGAACGTGGCCGTCCTCACGACGGCCGCCCCGTACCACACGGTAAAGGTCGAGAAGGACGGTTACTACACCGCGTCGGCACCCATCGGCGGGTACCCCGCGATCGGTGAGACCAGCACCGTCTACCTCACCCTCAACCCGATCCCGACCCCGCCCCCGCCGACCACCGGCACCCTCTCGGTGAGTTCCTCGCCGAGCGGGGCGAAGGTCTATGTCGACGGTTCGTACTACGGCCGGACTCCCCAGCAGGTCCACGGGCTTGCCGCCGGCACCCACAACCTCGAAGTGCGGCTTGACGGCTACGACACCTGGAGCAGCTCCCAGCGCGTCAGGGCCGGCGAGACCACCAGCGTCCGCGCCGACCTGAACCCGCACGTCAGCTACGGCTCGCTCTATATCACCTCCAGTCCGTCGGGTGCGAAGGTCTACCTGGACGGGAAGTACGAGGGCAAGACCCCGCGGACCATCACCGGGGTCAACGAGGGCCGTCACTATGTCGAACTCGAAGAGGCGGGTTACCAGGAGTGGACCGGTCCGGTGACGGTCGTCGCGGGGCAGCAGACCTATGTCTCGGCCACCCTCAACTCGAACCCGAAGCCGGTCTCCGGCACCATCGATGTCTTCTCCAACCCTGTCGGAGCCTACATCTATCTCGACGGCGAGTACCAGGGCCGGACATACCCCGAGGGCTACGTGATCATCGGCGTCACGCCGGGCACCCACACGGTCACCCTCAAACTCACCGGGTACACGGATGTTTCCTCGTCGGTGAACGTGAACTCAGGCCAGGAGTCGTCGGTCAGGATGACCCTGAACCCGGCGGTCCCGTCAGGCGACACCGGTTCGATGGAGATCACCTCAGAGCCGGCAGGGGCCGAGGTCTACCTGAACAACGAGTACAGGGGTGTGTCCCCGGTGACTCTCCAGGCGCTGACGCCGGGGAGTTACACCGTCACCCTCAAACTCGCCGGCCACCCTGACTGGACGACGACCGCCCAGGTGAACGCGGGTGCGAAGACTCCGGTCGCCGCACAGTTCGCCGAGCCCGCACCGACGACGCAGTCCCCGGCGCCGGTCCTCCCGGTCCTCGGTGCGCTTGCCCTCTTCGGGTGCATCGCCGCCCGGATGCGGCACTAATATTTTTTCTTTTTTTTTGAGTGCTGTTGAATCCTCGATTCCTCTCCCCATGACAGTGAGGGTGACGGGAACCAAGCACTTCGCCGCCCCCCGGCTATCTTCGTCGCGGGGAAGGAGCGTGAGCGAGTTCGAGAAAATCTGTGATTCTCGAGGTCCGGGGGTCTCCCCAGGCGCGAGACGGCAGGGTGTGATCATTCAGAGCGTGATTCTGTCCTCCGCCTCTCAGTCGTGCGAGGGCAAGGGCGCTACGCCAGACCCGTTCCGCTTGCGGCCCCACAAAACCAAACGAATATATCTTTCCCTCTCTGCACTCTCAGTATGGGGCAGAAGATCGTCAAAAGAGCACAGGGGTTCCTCATGGACCCCTTCGAGACATTTCGAGACGCACGAACCGACGATCTCGGCGCCGCCCTCGCGTACTTCGGCGCCCTCCTCGCCGTCAACGTCGTCCTCCTCTGCCTTCTCGTCATCGGCGGGCTCGTGACGATGTCAGGGGCGGGAGCCGGGGCATTTGTATTTGGCGCGACCATCTCCGTCATCACCGGATTGATCGGCACGGTCATCCTTTTCATCCTCGCCGCTCTCCTCCTCCACCTCTTCGTCGTCCTTCTCATCGGCGGGAACGGCATCAAGGAAACGGTCAAAGCCCTCGCATACGCCGCCACCCCCGCTCTCCTTCTCGGATGGATCCCGCTCGTCGGCGTCCTTGCATGGGTCTGGAGCCTGGGCCTCGCAGCCATCGGGGTCAGAGAACTTCACGAGACCTCGACCGGGCGGGCCGCGGTCGCAACCCTCTCGTTACCGGTGTTCGCCCTCGTCCTCTTCTTCATTGCCCTCTTCGTGCTGTTCAGCAATATCCCGGAGGGGCCCTCATATCTGAGCACCCGCTACACCTACGACCTCTCCATCCAGACCAGGACACCCATCGAGAACGTGACGTTCCTCCTCCCGGCCCCGACATGCGGCGACCGTCCGGCCATCGGCCCTGAACCGATCACCGATGCATTCTATTCTGATCGTCTCCCTGAGAACGTCACGTCCGCCCTTGTTCAGGTCGACGGCCGGCATTATCTCAGGTTGACCGCACCATCCATGGACGCCGGGGAAGAGATCTCTGTGAGTTATCATAACTACACGTCACTCAGCCGGAAGTTCGGCCCAGAGGTCGTGCCGCAGTTGATCGACACCCTCCACCCCTTCGACAACGAGTCGCTCTTCGCCCCCACGCAGGGCCCCCCTGGAGAGGTGAAGACACGCGGCAACAACCCGGGTTTCTCCTACTCCTATACCATCCCCGTCTATGCGCACTACGAGAACGGGACGCGGGTCGAGATAGCCTCCGAGATCAAGGGAGTGAATAGTTGGTCGGAGTTTTTCGATGCCTGGATGAACAATCAATATTCAGATCGCTATCACCTCGTTATCTCCGGCGAACCCGAGGGCTGGATGTATGCCGGCGGGACGATGACGGCAGGGTCGGGGATCTACCGGGAGTGGCAGGTGGGATCTCTCCCGGCCGAGGATGTTTGAGAGGAGAGTCGGGGCGGTGGACCCCCCCCCACGCCACCGAACATTCCCCGACGCCCTGATCGCATCTTTCAAGAGTCCTGCAACCGATAGATCACACGATGAAAACCGTGGTCATCTCCCCTGAGATCGCCACCTACGGCGCCATGCTCATCGGCGGGGCGGTGCGGGACGCGGGACACGAGGTCCGGCTCTCGACCGCTCTCGCCGCCGGCGACGCCGGGGCGGTGCTCCTCAGTCTGTACTCGACGCAGCACCTCATGGACTCCCGCGTGAAGGCGTTCGTCGCCTCGGTGCGAGGGGCGGGCAAACGCTGCTATGTCGGCGGCCCGGTCTCGGCGTACCCCGAGTACGTGCTCGGCGAACTCGCACCCGACGCGGTGGTCGTGGGCGAGGGGGAGGAGACGGTGGCGAGGCTCCTGGAGAGCGGGGTCGCTCCCGACCTGCCGGGGATCGCCTACTTCGACGCCGACGGCAGGACGGTGCTGACCCCGCCGGCACCTCCGGCGCCGGTGCGGCACCGTTCGATGCCCCTCATCCCCGTGACCATCGGGCAGCAGTCGGTGCGGGGGGCGAACGTGTATATCGAGACGCACCGCGGCTGCACCGGGGCATGCACCTTCTGCCAGGTGCCGCGGTTCTTCGGGCGCGAGATCAGGAGCCGCGACCTCGACGAGGTGCGGGCCGAGGCGCGGGCGTTCAAAGAGATGGGCGTCAGCCGGGTCTCGGTCTCGGGCGGGACCGGGTCGCTGTACGGCTACGACGGGACGACGATCAACAACGACGCCGTCATCGCCCTCCTCGAAGTGCTCGCCGGGGAGTTCGGGCCAAAGAACGTCTCGGCTCCGGATATCAGGGTGGACGCCCTCACCGACGAGGTGCTGGAGGCGATCAAGAAGTACACCATCGGCTGGCTCTTCTTCGGGTTCGAGTCGGGGAGCGATTCGGTGCTCAGGCAGATGGGCAAGGGGGTGAGCGTCGAGCAGATGCACCGGGCGGTCGAGTGGTCGCGGCAGCACGGGCTCAAGGTCGCCGGGTGCTTCATCGTCGGGTATCCGACCGAGACGCCGGAGGACTACGAGGCGACGAAGGCGTTCATCGAGGAGGAGATGCTCGACGATGTCTTCATCTCGGTCGCCGAACCGATCCCCAAGACGCCGCTCGCCGACCTCGCCCTGCGCACGCCGCACGAGGAGAACCCGGTCTACGTCCCGCACACCGGCGAATATCACTCGCTCCATCTCAGCGAAGCGGAGGCGCGGTGGTTCGACCTCTCGATGCATGCCGATATGTACAAGCCTCTCCTCCATGTGGTCACCGACGAGGTCTTCAATGGCTATCTCGCCGAGGCGAGGAAGCAGGGCGAGGATGTGCGAAGGGTGACGGCGTTGATCGAGCGGTACGACGGGGGAGACGCCCCGGCGTCGCCGCGTGCCTGAGAGAGTCAGGGACAAATGTCGCCGCCGGACACACTCCTCCTTTTTCCCTATCAGTACCCCTCACCCCGGCTCTGCCGGTATCCGCGCGATCCTTCCGCTATCCTTCGGTTACATCGTCGTTCCCGTACCCGGACGTTTCCAGCTCATTCCGCAACACGAGGGCAACGATCGCAGGCATGACGACGATCCCGCCGACGAGCGAGAAGAATATCGTGATCACTGTCGTCTGGCCGAATCCTGAGACGAGAGAAAACGAAGATGCAAGCATGGCCGAGAACCCGAACAGTGTTGTCAGTCCCGATATGGTGATGGGGGTTCCAATTTTCGTCACACCTTCACGGATGGCTTCGTAGAGTTCCATGCCCTTATCCAGTTCTTCCCTGCATCGTTCGAGCATCAGAACCGTGTACTCCATCGCAAGACCGATGGTCATCGAACCGAGGCACGCCGTGAGCGGCGTGTACACGATGTCGAGGGCGTACATGATCAGGTCGTTCCATCCGATGATCATGACGACAGGCACGATCGGCGCCAGAGAGTCGAACCTGCGGTATGCGAGGAGCATAAATATGGTGATCAGGAGAAGACCGAAGAGCGTCATCTGGTTCTTCGACCGGACAATCCCTTCGTACACGTTCCCGTATGCCGTGGACCTCCCCGTGGGCCGGATGTCAACCCCCGGCGGCGGTTCGAGCCAGACCGCATCGCTTCGGATCCGGGAGATCAGAGCGCCCATTCTATCGATCTCCAGATCGTCGGTCGTGAATTCGACCATTGCCTCCATATTGCCCATCAGGTATGCGTCTCGTACTTCGGCAGGAATACGTGCGACGACCTCCGAGATCTCGATTTCTGATGCGGGAATCGTTCCGCCGTTATAGTCGCGGATGAGCGTGGCGATGCTGGTATGAGTGGTGACCTCCTCTTGATGCTCGGTCTCGTAGGTTCCGAACGTATCGATCCATTCGAGGATCTGCGGGTCGAGGATCTTGTCTCCCCTGACGATCACCGGCACGGTCGATCTCCCGCCAATCGCTTCTTCCACCTTTTCGAGGCTGATTTTTGCCGGCATGGTTTCGGGTACGAAGGACTGCTGGTCGACATTAATGTCTATAGCGTCGTCGTACTGAATGCCGACGACGGCGACGAGCGCAAAGACGAGAAGAATCGGAGCGGGATTTTTTGCCACTCTTACCGCCAGACCTCCGAGGAATGTATTGTAGTGTCCGATCACCCCCATCTCTGCGGCGTCCGTCAGGTCCTGCCCGCGTCCGGACCTGCCGTAGCCGAAGAGAGCGAAAAAGGTGGGGACGACGAGGATTGCAAGCAGAAAACACGAGACGACACCGATCAGGCAGGCGGTTCCGAAATCTCTGATCATCGGGACTGAAGAGGAGAGAAGGGCCGCGAACCCGAGAGCAGTCGTACACATGGCGACAAGGATCGGACCTGCGTGGGAGAGCGTGGCGACGATCGCCTCGCGCAGACTTTTGTCCCGGATCTCTTCGTGGAATCGAGAATGGAATTGGACGCCGTAGTCGATCCCGAGACCGATGATCACCGGGAACGATCCGATGACCGGCGAGGTGACTCGCAGGTCGAAGAACCCGATGATACCGAAGGTCAGGAGGATCCCACACAGGATAATCCCCACGGGAAGGAAGCGGTAGCGGACATGGTTGAAGAGCAGTCCGATGGCGACGACCATCAGGACGAGTGCAATTCCTATCATCTGCCCCATCTCCTTGCCCATGGCCTCCTGCATCTGTTTGTCGAAGGCGGGATCTCCGGAGATCGAAACGCTCACCCCGGGAGGCGGTGACGAGACCGAAACGAGGGTTTCGATGGTGTCGAGAAATTGATTCCTGGCATCGCCGGAGAGGTCCGGTTCAAGGGTAATCAGGAGAAGCGTCATCATCCCCGAAGGTACGTACTGTCTCCGTGCATCTGCCGGGAGACGGGAGATCGCCTCTTCGACGCCGGCCTCAGAACGGGGGACGAGGCCGTCATTCACCGACCGTATCGCTGCCGGAAGGGATCGAGTCCCGTCCACGCCTTGTTCGTTGGAGATATCTGTTGCAAGGTGGTCGACATAGTCCAGAACGTCGGGATCCAGCACGTCTCCCGATTCGATGATCAGGATGATCGAATCGGTGCCGAAGGTCTCGATGTAGTGGTCGAGCAGCACGCCCTCCGGGGAGTCCATATCGACGAACGTCTCAAGGCCGGTCTCCATCCGGATCGATGAAGCGCCGTACAGGGAGAATAGTATCAACGAAAGGATCAGGCCTGCAAACAGGTAGGGCCGATCGGCGATGACTCTTCCAAGATATGCAAACGTCGTCTTCATTGCGTATGCTCCTGTTCTGCTGCCCGGTGCAGCAGTTCAACGACGATGCGGCAGAGTCGGGGCGGCCTCATGCCGCTCTCCTCCCAGAGTGCGGAGGTCAGGAATTCTCTATCCGGATACCGGAGGCATTCGAAGAACCCGACTCCGCAGTATTCTCGGACCAGGGTTTCGAAAAGTGCAAAATCTCCATCCTGTGCGGAAAATACCCTGCACGAGACGGTCGGCTCCGCAGGGGGGTCGTCCACATATGACTCTTGTGTAAATTTATCTGACACTCATGTCACTATGATCGATGGAGGCCGACCATATATAATGATACTGACACATGTGTTAGTATAATGCCGAAAGTTGTGCCCGAGTACAAGGATGAGGCAAGACGAAGGATCATCGAAGCCGCGATCGCTGAGGCGGATGAAAACGGTTTTTCCAACCTGAAAATGGAGAACGTCGCATCCAGGCTTGGTATCTCGCGTGCGACGCTCTACCTCTATGTCAAAAACAGGGAGGAACTGATCTCCTCCGCCCTGGTCTTCATCAGATCCTGGCTCGCAGATATCCTGCGGGACACATTCTCCAGAGATACTTTCGAGGACACGTTCTCAGCGATCTTCGACAAAATCATCTATCCGGGGGATGGAACGGGCATGAACGCCGTCCTTGAAGTGTATGCCGGCGCGGTGCGAGACGACATGCTCCATGAAGCCGTTAAAGAAAATTATTCAGTCATCAGCAGCACGCTCTCCGGCTATCTCGAAGAACAAAAAAGTCTGGGCCGTTTTTCCGAAGACCTTGATGCCGACCTCTCTGCAAGAATCATCATCTCGATAATTCTCGGGATCAAGATGGGGGTTGCAGCAGGCCTCAGCCGTGAGGAGGCATACCGCATCTGGGATGCCGCCGTCCGCAGGGCACTGGCATAGGCATTTTTTCAGATCCGGGAGCGGCGGCAGCCTGCGATGTACTTCTTCCCGCGGGCGATCGCCATCTCTGAGACATCCATCTCCAACACACTCATCATGCGCAAGAGCGACTGAGGAACCATGACCAAACTCACCGTGCTCAGGGCCGACATCACGGCCCTCGACGTCGACGTGATCGTGAACGCCGCCAACCCCTCGCTCCTCGGCGGCGGCGGGGTGGACGGCGCCATCCACCGGGCCGCGGGGCCGGGCCTCGACGAGGAGTGCCGGGCGCTCGGCGGGTGCAGGACCGGCGAGGCGAAGGTGACCGGGGGCCACCGTCTCCCGGCGAGGTGGGTGGTCCACACCGTCGGCCCGGTCTGGCGGGGCGGGGGCGGGGGCGAGGACGACCTCCTCGCCTCGTGTTACCGCCGCTCCCTTGAGGAGGCGAAACGACTCGGCGCACGGACGATCGCCTTCCCCGCGATCTCGACCGGGGCCTACGGGTTCCCGGCGGAGCGGGCGGCGGCGATCGCGGTGCGGACGGTGCGGGCCTACCTGGAGGAGCACCCCGCGGCGCCGGAGGTCTTCCTGGTGGCATATTCGCCGGCCGCCGGGCAGGTGCTCAGCGCGGCGGTCGAAGAGGCAGGCGAAGGATAGGAGTCGGGAAGGTCCGCCGGGGCGCACATTTTTATTTGATGCGCATTATAATTGCGCCGGCATTATGGATCGGATTTGTATATTTATCGACGGCAGCAATTTCTATCACGGCCTCAAGCATAACCTGGGCAGGACAGACGTCAATTTTTATCACTTCGGCCAGAAATTGTGCAACGGGAGAAAGTTGATCCGCACCTATTATTACAACGCACCCCTCGACCGCGAGGACAACGACGAGGCCTACCGGGGCCAGCAACGCTTCTTCGACTTTCTCAAGTCCACTCCCTACATCGAGATCAAACTCGGCCGGATGGTCCAGAGAAACGGGTTCAAGATCGAGAAAGGCGTCGACGTCTACCTCGCCGTCGACATGCTCAGGTTCGCCTACACCGACATCTACGACACCGCCGTCCTGGTGAGCGGAGACGGGGATTTTGCATCGGTGGTGAACGCCGTCAAAGACCTGGGAAAACATGTCGAGAACGTGCAGTTCCCGTCAGGGTGGTCGGCGCACCTGAGCGAGTGCTGCGACATCAGCACCGTCCTCGACGATGAGTATCTTGAGGAATGTTTTATGGAGTATCGGTGAGGGGGACCGTGAGGAGGAATTTCAGGGGCAAAACAGTACTCCTGTAAGTGGGGCAAGATGAGAGAGAGGATGGATGCATGGCAGACCTCCGGGAATGAGGAGAGTGGGAAACCCACCGGGGAGAGAGGCCCATGCACGCCTCTGGTGATGGCGATGGGCAAGAGGGATCGCCAGCAGATGCAACAGGTGAGGGGCACCCGCTTTTTCTGGCCATATACCTGACTTTTCTTAAGACAAAAACCGATCACTCACCCCATGACTGGGCAAGGGGGTGAAGGGCGGCGAACTCTCCCCTATAGGTCACAGCGGAGCATGGGGCCAGAGACACAATCGAGCGCAAAGGCACAAAATGGCGCCATCATCAATAAAGCCCGTCGAAAGACGGAAAAAATCCGTATAACCATTTTTCAGGCCACATGTATACGTTCGGGCGAGTGAAATCTCAGTAAAAATTAGATGATCATGCTAGAAACCATATATATATAAACAAGCATATTTTGCATCGTGGAGATCGATTCGGTCTCCCGGTGGGGGCCCGTTGCCAATGTCCAGATGCCGACGGAACCCCGCACTGTCCGGAGGCAAGGAGAGTGTACGCGGTTCCTCTTCTTAATCGTGTGCTTTGTCTGTCTCTGGGGGCAAATGGAGGTGGAACACATGATAAAAAGAATTGGAATACGAGCATTCTCCATGCTCCTGGCAATGCTGCTGGTGAGCGTGACGATGGTGCCGGTAGTGAGCGCCAGCGACGAAAAATGTGAGAACACAAACGCCATCGGTATCGATGTGCCTGTACCGGAGCCGGTGGTTGTACCATCGGATGAAAAATTACAGTCTCTCAGAGAAAGAGACGATGGAGTGATCATCGAGAGTACAATAACCTACCTGACCTATTGGAACAAAAAGATGAAATGGGACTTATCCGAGGAAGAGATCAAGAGATATTCCCAAGATCTTGAAGAAAAAGTACTGGTCGGGTATTATGATGCGAACGATGGTTATTACCGCATACATGATCTGGACATCTTTGGCAAAGAATTAGGCTTGGTTCTAGGGCTCAATACTGAGCAAACCATAGCTTTTGTCCGGACACACAGAGAACAACTTGCGAAGGATCATCAGAACTATCACTGTGACTTCTTCCCACCCAATAACCAGATCAAGCACTACATTTCTCCCAGTACTCGGTCGGCACCCTACGCACATGGAAAGATGTACTACCTTTACATTATCACGAATTTCCAGACTCCAAGCAGTGACGGAGCATGGACCGCCGCTCATCGGGATGATGCAATGAATGACGCATATGTTGGGACGAATGCAATCAGGCAACAAGCGCCTTCAGGTGCGAATGCTGTCAACGACGGTGGTTCTTATACTGTAACGGTTTCGGGATCGAATACCGGCGACAATAGCCAGGCCTGGGGAGTAAACGGCTGGATGGAAGAAGCGGCAAGTAATATCGGCTATTCTGACAGCAACGGTGACGGACGGACGACAGATGACATGGCGAGATCGATCAAAAGTTGGTCCGGAGCGGATACGGTTATAATTCTGTACTTAACCCATGACGACATGGGCGGTTATGCAATCGGTCCTGATCAGGGTTACGCAGACAGAACCGCACTGTCATACTGGGGCAGGGCAGACTGGGGAAGGTTCGATTCGGTCGCCGCGAGTTACGAGCATGAATCATTGCACCTCTATGGTGCCCTCGACGAATATGCAGGAGCAAGTTTCTGCGGACAATCGAGTATTCTTGCTGTCAGCCCGATGCACGACATGTACACCAACACAAATCATGTCTCATGTCCTTCGCCAACCAACAGCGTTATGAGGGATCCATACAGCACATCAACAATCAGTACGTCCACCAGGCGGTTCATCGGTTGGGGTGACAATGACAGTGACGGAATTCTTGATCCGATCGACCCCACGCCGTGGGGTTGATCCCCCCCTCTTTTTCGGACAGGGATCGGCAATGCACATACCCCTGATTATTGTCATGCTGATGGTCATCACGCTTCCTGCAGTATGTTCCGGTCTTCCCTCCGAACAAACGGTACCCACCGGAGAGTCGATAAATCTCATTGTCACCTCCCCGAGTGAAGGAGATGAAGGCTGGATCGATGTCGTTCCGCCTCATGTTGCAGTTGTCGGCGAAGTCCGTGCCCCTTCAGGAATACGGAGCGTTGTTGTTCAGAGCAATACCGGAGAGGTTGCGTGCGGGAACGGGACGACATTCGCATGCTCCGTGCCGGTCTCAGCCGGGGAGAACATGATCACCGTCAAAGCTACCGATAACCTTGGGAACCGGGCTGAAAAAATCCTGAACGTGACCATCCACATCGGGTTGCCCCCGCCTCCGGCGATCACCGTCTCGGGCAGGGTGACTGATCCGGACGACGGTCCGATCGCCGGTGCGTCCATAGAATTCGAGTCGGAATTTACGCTCGACAACGAACCTCTCATGGTGACGAACACCACGGACCAGGACGGCAGGTACCTGATAGAGAACGCACCGGGATACCGGCAGACCATCACTATCAGGAAAGAGGGGTATAAAGATCTCCATCGTGAGATCGAGTTCGAAAATCTGACGAACGAATATGATCTGGAGATGGAACCATCTGGCCAGACTGTTCCGGGGTTTGGTCTCCACCTGAGTGTCCTTGCCTTACTGGGGACTTTTTTGATCCTTCGGAGCAAGGGGAAATGAAGGCGTGCGCCTCATCGTCCGAACCAGAGAATAACGCACGCTGTAAAAACCCTTCATTTCGTATCATAGAAAGGAATCGAGATGTATTGTCCGATGAATTTGAGTTGCCCGGTTCATCGAAATACGCGATTCGTGAACGAGGGGCGTTTATATGGGCAATAGATTTATTTTTCAGGTTATTACCGTTGCAGTGATTATCAGTTTCATCGGCTTAATTCCTACCGTCGATGCATCCGTTATTCAATTAGAATATTTTCACACAGCCCGATGTCTCGAATGCGAAGACACCTCCCCGATAATTTCAGATCTGGAAGAAATATACGGGGAATCATTGAATGTGGAAAAAATTGATGTCAATACACCTGATGGATGGGAACGATGGCATCAATATGGATTTCTCGAAGTTCCTGCGGTGGTCGTGAACAGCACGATAAAAATTCCCCGAGAGGAGATCACCGAAGAGAACGTCAGGATGGCGATCAGGCAATCTCTCTCCGGAACCGAAGAGGAGAGCGGGCCACCTGCAATAAACTGGAACATCCCGCTTGCATATTCATTGGGCCTCTTCTCCGGCTTTTCACCCTGCCTGATGGCAATATTGGGGTTTATACTGGTATATGTCACCGGTTCTTGCAAAGGTCTGAGAAGCAGTCTCATGAACTCGTTGATATTCGGTATGGGGTTGGTTGCCGCATACATCATCATGGGATGTTGCGTCCTGCTGGTGGGGATATCGCTTGGCAGATTCGGTCCCTATCTATCAGTCGCAGCGGGACTGATCACGATCCTCGCGGGGGTAAGCCTGACAGGGTTGTTAACGTTCCCGGTGACCACGAACAATTTCATTGATTCCTCGGTACGGAAATATTCAACCTCGCTGGCCGGTTTATTCCTCCTGGGCATGCTGTTCTCGATCGTCAAAGCGCCGTGTGCCGCACCGATGATCCTCATACTGCTGAGCAAGATCCTGATCGACGGCACGATACAGGACCTCTCGCTCCTATTGATTTTCGGTCTCGGAGTGCTTACGCCGTTTATCGGAATCGGAATCTTCGGAGGATATGTTTCATTGAGTAAGATAAGAGAATACAGAGAAATCATGAAAGTCAGTAGCGGGATTATTCTGATAGGATTCGGAATCTGGCTGCTCTTCCTGGTATAGTGGAGGTGCGGAGCACATAGGAGAAGATGGGGTGAGCACGGATCCGCCGCTTTCCAACTCCATCTTCACGGGGGTGGATACACAGGAGGAAGATTGGGCCGGCGGGGGGCTACATCGAAGATCCTGAAGAGAGGATTGAGGTCCCCGGACCTATCCTGAAGCAGGGGTCCGGGGGCAGGGCCCCCGGCACCGATGTATGGGAAGGCGGGATGATCAGGCGTGCCGCCCTCAATCGTAGAACCTTCCCTGTAATCTCGCACCGGGGGGTTGCACCCCCCGGACCCCCCACGACGAAGATAGCCGAGGGGCGGCACGATGCTCGACTTCGATTCACTCCTCGAACGCAAGGATGAGGGTCAAGGATCGATCCAGTTCTGAGATGATATTTTCATCCCATATGCTTGAGGCGTGATCTCACCTCATGCGCAATTCTACAAAACCAAAAAAAAAAAGATCAGCTGCAACCGCTCCATCCGCAATGCTTGCAGATGCCCTGGTTGCACCCCTCGCCGAAGTCGAGTTCCGCCCCGCACTCAGGACAGAGGTTCTTCTTCTTCTTCTTCCCGGCACCGGCGACCTCGGTGATCGTCCAGTTGTCGAGGGTGGCGATCGTCTGCCTGGAAGCGGCAAGGTCGATGCACTTGCCGACGACGTCCGCACACGAGAGCCCCTCGGCCTCCGGGTTCTTGAGCGCGGCGATGCAGTTGACCTTGGCAAACTGCCGCACAAACTTCTGGTACGGCACCCCGTTCTGGAGCCCGGTCGAGATGGACCGGCCGAGAGCGTTGGAGTTGGCCTCGCACCCGCCGCTTCCCACCGTCCTGATGAAAACCTCCCAGGGCTTGCCGTCCAAGAGGTTGACCGTGATATACAACCGGCAGCACCCTGACTGACCAAGATAGGTCTTGCCAGAGAGTTCTTTCGGGCGCGGGGTCACCGGCTTCACCTCTCCTTCGACAGGCTTCGTCTCTTTGAGGGCGAGCACCACGTCCTCGCGGCTCCCGGTCCGGTAGATGGTCATTCCCTTGATGCCGCTCTTCCATGCCATCAGGACCGCCTCGGCGATCTCCTCGCGGGTGGCGGCGTTGGGCATATTGATGGTCTTGGAGATGGAGGCGTGGACATGCTTCTGGAAGACCGCCTGCATCCGCACATGGTCGCGCCAGTCGATGTCGAGCGCCGTCCTGAAAAGATGCCTGAACGAGGCCGGGAGCCAGGCGACGTCGCGGATGGTGCCGGTCTCGTGGACGTGCTCGATCGCCTCCTGCACCCGCGCCTCCTCCTCCTCGGCCGAGAAGCCCATCCCGCCGACGACCCGGCGGAGTTCGGCCTCGAAGAGGGGGTGGAGGATCATGAAGGTCTTGCCGACGGTGTTCTTGCGGGTATAGGCATAGGAGAAGACCGGTTCGATCCCGCTCGAACACCCGGCCAGGAGTGAGATGGTCCCGGTCGGGGCGATGGTGGTGAGGGCGGCGTTGCGCATCTCCGAGTCGCCCCAGACGCTCCCTTCGAACGCCGGGAAGGTGCCCTTTTCGCCGGCGAGCGCGTGTGACTCCTCGATCGCCGTCTCGTTCACCAGGGCCATCACCTCTTCGCAGACCGCCCGGCCCTCGTCGGAGTCGTACGGTATCCCGAGCATCAGCAGGGCGTCGTGGACGCCCATCAGTCCGAGCCCGATCTTCCTCGTCTTCCTGGTCGCCTCGCCGATCTGCGGGATCGGGAAGACGTTCTCGTCGATGACGGCGTCCAGGAACCGGACGGCCATCCGGGTTATCTTTTTCAGGCCTGCCTCGTCAACCGCCCCGTCCTTCACGAACTTCGCCAGGTTGATCGAACCGAGCACGCAGGACTCGAAGGGGAGGAGCGGCTGTTCGCCACATGGATTCGTGGTCTCGATGGGCCCGAGGTGCGGGGCCGGGTTCGTCCGGTTGATCTCGTCGTAGAAGAGCACGCCGGGCTCGCCGTTCTTCCAGATGCCGTCGATGATCCCGTTCCAGATCGCCCCGACCGTGATCTCTTCGTCGGTATAGGGGTGGGTGATCCAGACTTTGTTCAACTGCCCGGACTCCACGAACTCCATGAACCGGTCGTTGACCATCACCGAGATGTTGAAGTTCGAGAGTTCGCCTTCGACGCCCTTGGCATGGATGAACCTGAGGATGTCGGGGTGCCAGACATTGAGGATGCCCATGTTCGCACCCCGCCGGCGCCCGCCCTGCTTGATGACGTCGGTGGCGGCGTTGAAGACTTTCATGAAGGAGATCGGACCGGAGGCCACGCCGTCGGTGGACTGGACCGGAGCGCCGTCGGGACGGAGGCGGGAGAAGTTGTAGCCGGTGCCCCCGCCGCTCTTGTGGATGAGCGCACCCCATTCGAGGGCGTGGAAGATCTCGGGGATGGAGTCGCCGACCGGGAGGGTGAAACAGGCCGAGAGCTGGCCGATCTCGGTGCCGGCGTTCATCAGGGTGGGAGAGTTCGGGAGAAAGGAGAGCGAGCGCATCGCCTCAAAAAATTCCTCGCGTTCGGCGTCGTCCTTGCCCAGCGCGGAGGAAACTCTCCTGCATATATCTTCAAAGGTTTTTTCACCCTTGCGGAGGTAACGGGCCGCAAGGATACTGTCAACTACTGAATCGGTCATTGTGGTGCACCATAAAATAAGAGTTGGAAACTCTTCTCTACATCAGATCGGCGGGAGAGATAATTATTCTCACCCGCAGATCGGCAGGCACGGTGTTCAGGTGGTCGCCCACCCACCCTCGACCGGGAGGGATAACCAACGGGAACGTGAGAGACAGAGCGTGTTTCGAGGAATGCCGGCCTCGAAGGCTTCCAGCAGCGAGTCAGGAGTCAAAGGTCGCCGCCGGGATGTACCCGGTCGACGGGGGGCGGCGAGGGGCTCTCCGCCTTCCCCGCCCCATCTTCATCCCGGGGGTCGGGGGCAGCGCCCCCGGCACCGATGTTTGGGAAGGCGAGATGATCAGACCAGCCGCCTTCAATCGCAGCATCATCACACCCGGGAGCCGCAAGAATGTTCATCCCATATGCTCGAGCCCGAGGGTCATGACCAATTCTCCAACGCCCTTTATTCAGGAGGATCATCGTCCCCGAGGTGGCGCCGGATGAGGGCCCATGCGACGCTCATGCGGCCGGGAAGGTCGGGCAGGTCGTCGGGGGAGAACCATCCGGCCTCCTCGACCTCCGCGCCGTCGGGCCGCACCTCGCCGCCGGCGTACTCGGCGAAGAACCCGGCCATCAGGGAGTGGGGGAAGGGCCAGGGCTGGCTCCCGAAGTACCGGAGGTTTTTGATCGAGACCCCGGTCTCTTCGGCGACCTCGCGGGCGGCGGCGTGTTCGAGAGTCTCGCCGGGTTCGACGAACCCGGCGACGAGGGAGTAGCGGCCGGGCGGGAACCTGGGCGAGCGCACGAAGAGGATCTCACGCCCCCGCCTGACCAGGACGATCACCGCCGGGGTGAGCGCGGGGTAGACGACCCCGCCGCACCTGGGGCAGACCTTCGCCACTTCGCCCTCTTTGCGGACCGCAGGCTCGCCGCACCGTCCGCAAAACCGCGTCGTTTCGTCGAAGTGGACGAGTTGCACGGCCCGCCCCGCGATGGCGAGGCTCTCCTCGTCCACCCGGCAAAAGAGGTCGCGCAGGCCTTGCGGGGTGAGGCCTGGCGGGACGGCGTCTGTGCCGAGGGCGTAGAAGGGGATGCCGTCGAGGGTGCCGAGCGGGATGGCGTCCGAGGGGTCGGTGCCGTCGGGGAGGGCCGGAAGAATCGGCGAACCGCTTCCATCGCAGAAGACCTCGCCGCCGCGGACGAGGAGCCACCTGGACGGCCCGGCGGCCGGGTGGTCGGGATGGAAGGCGAGATGTTCGACGGCGAAGTGCGGGCGGGGCACAGGCTCATGCCCCGGCATGGATCTTCTTCAGGAGCCAGGCCATGTTCTGCCCGAGGATCTGCATCGTCTCCAGCCCCTCCGCGTCCTCTTCCACCTCGCCGGGCCCGAGGCCGAGCCCCAGGTTCCAGTACGAGGAACCGACGGTGACCATGTTGCTGATCCCGAAGAGGTGGTTGATGGTGTCGTAGGCGTGGATACCTCCGGCGCGGCGGACCGCGACGACGGCCGCCCCGGCCTTGCGGGCGAAGAGCCCGCCGTTCGCGATCGAGACGAACCCGGCGCGGTCGATGAGGGCCTTCGTCTCGGTGGAGACGTCGGCGAAGAAGGTGGGCGAACCGATGATGATCCCGTCGGCCGCGGTCATCTTCGCGATGCACTCGTTGACGACGTCGGTCTCGATGACGCACCGTCCGTCCTTCTTCTCGAAACATTTCATGCAGGCGGTGCAGCCGTGGACCGGCCTGCCGCCGATATGCACGAGTTCGGTCTCGATGCCTTCCTTCTCCAGTTCCAGCAGCACCTCCCTGAGGAGGCGGGCGGTGTTCCCGTCTTTACGCGGGCTCCCGTTGAACGCGACGACTCTCATGGTGATCTCTCTCGGGTACTCTCTTGATATATCGTTTTGGCCGGTTTATTTCTCGAAGAGCGAGACGGCCTCTTTCAACACTTCTGGGATCTCGATCCCCTGCGGGCAGAGGGAGAGGCACATCCCGCATTCGGTGCACCACGAGGCCGACCCGCCTTCGCCGAGGAGGGAGCGGTAGAAGAACGCCGCATACGCGGGGTCGTCGTAGAGCGAGGCATTGTTCACCTGGGCCAGGCACTCGGGGATGTTCACCCCGCACGGGCAGGGCATGCAGTACCGACACCCGGTGCAGGGGACGGCGAGCCGCGCCCGGTAGACCTCACGCACCGCGTCGATGACTTTGTGCTCTTCGGGCGAGAGCGCACCGGGCCGGGCGGCTTCGGCGGCGGCGAGGTTCTCGTCGAGCGCTTCCGGCGTCCCCATCCCGGAGAGGACGGTCGTCACCTCGGGGTGATCCCAGACCCACCCGAGCCCCCACTCCGCAGGGCTCCGGCGCACCGGGGCCGCGGCAAAGATCTTCTCCACGTCTTCGGGAGTTTTTCCGGCGAGGAGGCCGCCGCGCAGCGGTTCCATCACGACGACCGCGAGGC
Source organism: Methanofollis aquaemaris (assembly GCF_017357525.1). Lineage (NCBI taxonomy): Archaea > Methanobacteriati > Methanobacteriota > Methanomicrobia > Methanomicrobiales > Methanomicrobiaceae > Methanofollis > Methanofollis aquaemaris. The sequence goes on from NZ_CP036172.1 coordinate 1,205,636, forward strand.
CTTTCTCCGCGGCGTACCTGACCCCCTCGGTCCCGGCCTGATAGTGTTCGTCCAGATAGTTGTACTGGACCTGGCAGAGATCCCAGGCGTACTCGTCGACGATCCGCGTGAAGGTCGGGAGGTCGTCGTGGAACGAGAACCCGGCGTACCGGATCCTCCCGTCGGCCTTCGCCTCGTCGAGGAAGGTGTCGACCTCCAGGTCCCAGAGTTTGTTCCACCGCCGCCGGGTGAGGGCGTGGACCAGGTAGGCGTCGAGGTGGTCGGTGCCGAGGCGGCGGAGTTGTTCGTCGAGGCAGCGGTCCATCTCCTCGCGGCTCTCCACCTTCCATGAAGGGAGTTTGGTCGCGAGGAACGCCCGCTCCCGGTAGCCGTCGGCAAGGGCGCGGCCGACGATCCTCTCGCTCTCGCCGTTGTGATACGGCCGGGCGGTGTCGATGTAGGTGGCCCCGCCGTCGACCGCCGCCCGGATCAGGGCGATGGCCGCCGCGTCGTCGACCCGGCCCTCGGGGGTCTCTGGCAGGCGCATGCACCCCATGCCGAGGACGGGGAGAGATTCTCCTGATGATGGCATCTGTCGATAGAGCATTCTTATTGATCTCCGTCGGCCGGAACCTTTTTGTTGCCGGTTGCTTGCGCGATCACATCGTCATGTCTCCCTTTTCAGGTATCTTACCGGTGGAGGGACCGGCAAACCCTCCGGGTCAGGGTTCCGGGATGACCTCGTTCCAAAAAAAGTATCAGACTTTTTTATGATAACATGAATACTTCTGCCCACATATTTCATAAACTCGCCAAATAAATCGTCGATATCCCCATAAACCTCTCTCATTGCGGAAAATTCCCAACCTATATGTAGAGGGACGACAATCCCCATTCATCGGAGAAAGGGAGAGAAATACGATGGGAGACGGACACGAAAAAGACAAAGTCATCTTTGCAGCGACGATGGCCTCGACCTTCGAACCTGACTCGATGACCAACGACAAACTCGAAGCAGCGACGAAAGGGCACGGATCTCTGGTCATCCCGGTCTACGCAGCGGCGAACTCGATCGCCGAGGATATCTTCTGTTCGATTGCCGGGCCAGAGATGAGCCTGATGGGCCGCATGACCGTCGTGGACGCCGCCGCCGGCGAACTACCCCTGGACATGGTCATCGAAAAAGCAGTGCGGGAGGCGATGAACGCCGGAGCCGAACCCGCGAACGCCGCCCTCATCGTGGCCTCGCTCGCCTACTTCTCAGGTTCCTGCGCCAGGTCGGGTGTCCCGCTCGGCAACCGGAAACTTGGCGCCATCGCACGGATCCACGCCGGAGCGGCACGGACCAGTGCGATCGCCCTCGTCACCGGCAAGTCCACCCACCGTATCCAGGCGTTCCCTGCCTATATGGCGATCTACGAAGCACTCATGGACAAAAAACTTACCAGGGTCGACGGTTCCATCCTCCCGCCCTTCATCTCGGGCGGAACGATCTACGGCCACTCGGCCCTCGGCGAGGACTACAACATCCCTGAACTTGCCTACAACGCCGCAAAGGTCGGGACCGAAGCGATGATGAAGAGCATGGCCGGCGCCGGGATCACGCCGCTCGCCCTCTGGCCGGCCCTCATCGGGGCCGCGGTGACGATGGAGATCGTCCATCCCGACGCCATCCTCGGCGAGGAGTTCGGGAAGTTCGGCCGCGTCGATTCGTCGTACCTTGCAGGCAAGGGTGCGCGGGACGCCGCCGGTCTGCCAGAAAAACTCCATATCAGGGGGACGCACGAGGAGTACGACACCGCCAAGGTGCTCGGCGACTTCGGGCTGATCCTCAAAGACATCGGGGGCCCATCGGTCATCGGGTCGATGGCACTCTCTGAAATTTTCGCTGCCTTCGAGGAGGCGGCATCCATCGGTGCCGGGTTCTCGGGCGGACCGGTGAACCCGCCCCTCGGCCACCTTGAGGGCGATTGCGTCCCGGCCCTCAGGCTTCTCATGCAGCACCACGGCGACGTCTTTGCGGTCTCGGAAGCGATCCGCGACTACAAGATGGACGCCTTCATCGACCCCGAGATGGCGCTCTGCGGCCTCAACACCATCGCGAGAAAGGCCGAGCAGGTGACCCGCGGCAAGGTCACGAAAGCCTGCATCCTTGCCTCCGAAGGCGTGCGGGACCGCGCGATCTACCGGCGGGCCGCCCACACCTACGACATCATCAAGGCCGGGAAGACCGTCGCCGACGCCACGCACATCCTCGACGAGGAGAGACTGGCCTATGTCGAGCGGCGGGGTTCGGCGATCCTCTCGGCGTTCACCGGCCGCGAGATCGCGTTGAAGTTCACCGCGATCAAGGCCCACGGCCGCCGGACCGACAAGTTCACCGCGCGCTACTGGGGTTTTGACTCCAATGTCTCGTACGACGTCTCCATCGACGGGAAGCAGTACCATGTCGAGAACCTCAGCGGAAAAGAGGTGCCGGCCTTCGCCCTCGAAGGGAAGAACCGGGACGATCCCGACTGGCCGGTCGCCCTCTTCTGCGGGTCCATCCTGACGCAGGAACTCCAGTACATCGGCCACACCATCATCAACATCACCGTGCCCGCGGCGGTTGCCGCCCTCATCGGGATGGAGGCGAAAGACGCCGCGAAAGGGGCCGAAGACGGGGCGTTCCTCACCCGCGCCATCCCCGGCGCCGACGAGAAGGCCTTCGAGGTGGCAAAACTCGCCCAGCGGGTGTACGCAAAGATCAACGAACCCTTCCCGCCCGCAGCATGAAGACGCTGCTCATCGACCCCAGAGTCGGGGGGATTGCAGGCGATATGCTCGTCGCCGCACTTGTCGACCTCACCGGTTCGACACAGCCCCTCTTCACTCTTGCCGAAGCGATCGTCACCTTGCGGGGGTGCTCGACCTTCGACGTCGGCATCACCGAGACCGAGAACGGGATCAGGGCGAAGAAACTCTCGATCGAGATCGCCGAGAAGAGGAGCGGGTCCGACGGCAACCTTGCGACGGCGATGGAGGAGGTGATCGAGATGGTCGGCCTCTCGAACGGTGCGGCGGCGAAGGCCAGGGCCGTGCTGAGAGATCTGATCGAGGCAGAGAAGCGACTGCACCCCGCGGGGTTTTCCCGTCATACCGTTGCCTCGGCCGACACGATCTTCGACATCCTCGGCCCGCTCCTCATCATGGAGGAGGCCGGGCTTTTGGGCTGTCCGGTGTATGCGACCCCGCCGGCCCTCGGCGGCGGGACAGTCCCGACCGGCAGGGGCGAGGTCGGCGGACCGGCGCCTGCCGCCCTTGAGATCTGTGCCAGGCACCGGATCCCCGTCTCGGAGAGTTCGCTTGCCATGGAACTCACCACCCCGACCGGCGCCGCCCTCCTCGCAAATCTGGCCACGGTGGTGGATCGTTTCCCGGCGATGGTCCCCACCCGCATCGGGTACGGTGCGGGCACCCGCGAGAACAACGGGCGGCCAAACCTCCTGCGGGTCGTCGAGGGGGAGATCGGCGATCTGGTCGAAGAGCGGATCGTGATCCTGGAGACCAACCTCGATGACATCACCGGGGAGACGGTCGGCTACACCTTCGAGCGTCTCTTCGCAGCCGGTGCGGTGGACGTCTTTGTCACCCCGGCGATCGGGAAGAAGCACCGTCCGGTGCAGGTGCTCTCGGTGATCACCGATCACGCCCGGTACCTGGACCTGATCAGCATCATGATGGACGAAACCGGCACCCTGGGGGTACGGGTGCGGGAAGAGCCGCGGCTCGTCGCCGACCGGAGCCGCGAGGCGGTGGAGGTCGCGGTGGCCGGGCAGATTTTTCAGGTGCGGGTGAAGACCTCTCACGTCGGGGAGCGGGTGGTGGCGGTCAAGCCCGAGTACGAGGACATGAAGGAGATCGCGCTCGCCCTCGGCATGCCCTTCAGGGCGGTGGCCGACGAGGTGCACCGGCAGATCCCGGGGATCTGCAGAGATTAGTGTCGCGTCAACCCCAGATGGCGGACCTTTCGAGACCCCTGAAGATCTGGTACTCCTGTCAGAGGGGTACGGCATATGATGTCAATATCCTATTTTCCTTCGGCCAACTGGAGATAAGAAGGTAAAACAGCCATAAAAAGAGACCAAACCAAATAAATGCAAACGAGCCTTACCGAAAATAATGAAAAGGATGATCATGGTATCACTCGTCCTCTGCACCGCCCTCCTCTGTTGCGGATGTGTGCAGACCGCCCCGGAAGAAGATCAGACGAAAGTCACCCCGCTGCCGGGGACGTCCTATGCCGGGACCGGCAACGCCTCCGAGACGGTCCAGATGGACGCCGGACTGTATCGTTTCGCCATGACCTCCAACGGGTCGGGCCCCTTCGTCTTCGAGGTGGAGAACCCTGACACCTACGGACTCCTCGCCCACGGCGAAGGCCCCTACTCCGGCACGCAGGTCTTCGGGATCTATGAGAACGGCACCTATAACCTGAACGTCACCGCCGCGGGCCCGTGGAGCGTGAACGTGCAGCAGGCGGCCGTGGAAGCCGGACACGCCCTGCCCTTCGCGGTCAACGGGTCAGGCGACGACGTCGCCGGATGGATCGACCTGCCGCTCGGCGAGACCGAATTCGATGTTGCCAACGACGGCACGTCGTTCTTTGCGGCCTGCCTCTACAACCAGACCGGTCACCCGGTCATGGATCCGACCGGCACCTATCAGCAGCCGGTGCACGGAAACATGGGCGCCTATAATGGGACCGTGACAGTGTATATCCCGGAAAAAGGCCCGTACTACCTGAATATCGTCTCTGATGGGAACTGGAGCGTCTCGGTCTCCTGAAACCTATCAGTACCCCTTTTTTTCCGGGATCACCCCTCGTACCCCGCCCCTCGGGTCCGGGTCGTCGCCCGCATACCGGGGGATGAGGTGGACGTGGAGGTGCATCACCGTCTGCCCCGCGGCGGCGCCGACATTGACACCGATATTGTAGCCGTCAGGATGATATGTCTCCTCGATCTGGTCGCGGCACCTGGAGACGAGTTCGAGGACGGCCATCTTCTCCGCGTCGGTCGCCTCGAAAAACGTCGGGACGTGCCGGCGCGGGATGACGAGGATGTGGCCCGGACTGACCGGGTAGCGATCGGCCCGCGCATAGGCCAGGTCGTTGCCGAGGACGATCTCCCCGGGCGCAGGGTTGCAGAAGGGACAGGTCATACCCAGAGGTCTCATCTTCGACCAATAAATACGTGGCTTTGCTCCTCCCATCGGACCGCTCGCATGCGGGCGATCTCTCGATCGACTCCCCGTTCATCCGGGCCACTCTGTCACACCGACATCTTCAGACATAATATTTTCGCAAATAATTTAAAGATAAGTATTAAACAAAATGGAAATATTTATTTCCCCCTCAATCACTATCATCTATCAACCTGTAAAATCATATTAATGCGTGAGATTTGATGATATCCCTCCTCTATATCAGTGAAAATACCCCCACACTCGACGAGGCATGCCGGTGCTTTGAAGACGAGGATGACATTTCAGTCATCACCTCGCGCTCCGCACCCGCTGCCCTCACGATGCTGCACAATCGCTCCTTTGATGCGATCGTCTCAGCATGCAAGATGGCGGAGATGGACGGGATCACCCTTCTCAAGATACTCAGAGACGCGGGAGACCTGACTCCCTTCATATGTCTCACCGAAGATGACGATGATGAGACCGTCATCCAGGCCCTCGGCAATGGCGCCGACCTCTGCATCTGCAGAAAAAGCGATCCTACCACGCTCTCGAAGAAAATCCTGGCCCTGGTGGCCGGCCGAAAAAAGATACACCCATGCCGGGATCAGATCTGCCGGTTCCTCCCGAAAAATACCGCGGCCGACACACCATCCGGGGATCCGAAGAGAGCAGAACCTTCCCTCCTGACCGCAAGACAAGAGGGAAGAGAGAGAGAGACCGGCAAAGTCGGAAAAGAACAGAACGGGGGAGTGGACCCCAGCAGAGAATGTTCGGACATCTTACAGATCTTCAGGGACATATCAGGACCGGACGACCCGGATAATCCCTTCAGGGAGAGTGAGAGATTCTATACATCCCTTATAGATTCCTTGCTCGACGGGATCGTGATCATCGACCTCTGTGGCAGGATCATCTATGCAAACCAGGCCGCCAGGGAGATCGGAGGCAACACCTCGTTCAAAGGTGAGGAAGAGAGCGTATTCGCCTTTATCAGTCCGGGATACATCGGCACGGTGAAAGAATGTTTGCAGAGATGCCGGACAGAAGACCACACCTTCTCTTTTGAGTGCCCGGCCAGAACTTGCAGGGGAGAAAAAAAGGAGATCGAAGTTCTCGGGAGTACCATCGCCTATCAGGGAAATCGGGGGCTTACAATCTCATTCAGGGACATTACCGAACGAAAGAAGGCGGAAAAAGCTCTCAAGGAGGCAGAAAAAAATAAGCAGAACCTGCTCCAGGGGTTCCCGGAATACATCATTGTCTACTCAGACACCCGCGGGGTGATCTATGCCAACCCCGCCGCAGAGGCGGCACTCGGCAAGCATCCAGACAAAATTACCGGGAAACCGGTTCTCTCCCTTGTCATGGAAGATTTCAGGGAGATCTTCGAGGGAGTTGTTGCAGACAGTCTTTCCGGGAATCAATCCATGCCGCAGGAGATCATGCTGAAGACCCCGGACAATACGCCTCTCCCGGTCACCGTCAGAGCGACGTCGATCACCTATCAAGACGAAGATGCCGTGCTCCTGGTCCTGACCGACATCACCGAGCGGTTGGTCCTCGAGAAGGAGATGGAGTACTACGCCGCCGAACTCAAACATTTCACAGAGTCGCTCGCCAGGATCAACGATAAACTCACCATCATGGGGAGTATCACCCGCCACGATATCCTCAACCAGCTCACCGTCCTCCTCGCCCACCTCGAAATGGCGGAGGAGGAAAAGGCCGAAGACCCCGCATTCCTCACCCACCTCAGGCCGATCCACAAGGCTGCAACCAACATCCAGGAACAGATCGAGTTCACCCGCGACTACCAGGACATCGGGATCAGGGCACCGCAGTGGTGTATCATGGAAAGAATGGTCGTCAGGCTGAAACCCCGGACCATCACGATCCAATCAGAGGTCAGGGGGGTCGAGGTCTATGCCGACCCGCTCTTTGAACGGGTTCTCTTCAACCTCCTCGACAATGCCGAACGACATGGGGGGGAGGTCAGCACCATCCGGATCTCATGTCGGGAGGAAGAGCACGGGCTTGTGATCCTCTGGGAGGACGACGGCACCGGGATCAAAGAACAGGAGAAGGAGAAGATTTTCAAACGGGGGTATGGGAAAAATACCGGCTTCGGCCTTTTCCTCTGCAGGGAAATCCTCTCGATCACCGGGATCGAGATCAGGGAGACCGGGAAATACGGGAAAGGCGCACGCTTCGAGATCCTGGTTCCAGAAGAGGGGTATCAAATGGAGCGGGATCCGACGGGTGCCCCGCACCACCCGACGCAGGCCTGAGCCCCCGGTCCGTGCCCCGGTACACACCCGATACCGGAACCCCCCTCTGATCATATCCCCGAATAATTTCGATCAGATCATTCATCCGGATTGAAGCACATGTTCCGGACCGAACGGATTTTCTCCTGCCGGGGGAGACCCCCCGGTCACCCGCGCCGGTGCAGGACCATCAGCCGCGGTTCGGTCATCTCCTCGATCGCATACCGCGGGCCTTCCCGCCCGAGGCCCGAGGCCTTCACCCCGCCGTAGGGCATGGCGTCGGCCCTGAAGGTCGGGATGTCGTTGACGATCAGGGCGCCGACCTCGCACTCGTCGAAAGCGTGAAAGGTGCAGTCGAGGCGGTTGGTGAAGACGCCGGTCTGGAGACCGAAGGGGGAGTCGTTCACCATCGCAAGCACGGCCTCGAAGTCGTCGAAGGGGGTGACGGTGATCACCGGCGCAAACATCTCGGTGGCGTTCACCCGCATCGTCGGGAGGGTGTCGGTGAGGACGGTGGGCGCAAAGAGGGTGCCGGCCCGCGTCCCGCCGGCGAGGAGGGTCGCACCGTCAGAGACGGCCTCCAGGATCTTTTCTTCGGCCGCCGCCGCAGCCTGCTCCGAGATCATCGGGCCCACGTCGACCGCCGGATCTTTCGGGTCGCCGGCCCTGAGCGCACCGGTCCGTTCCAGGACCATCTCCAGGCACGCCCGAAAGACCGAGCGGTGAAGGAAGACCCGCTGGACCGAGATGCAGACCTGGCCGGCGCCGGAAAAACCGCCCTGCACGATCCGCTCGGCGGCATACGTGAGGTCGGCGTCCTCGTCCACGACCACCGCGGCGTTCCCGCCGAGTTCGAGGCCGACCCGTTTTCTCCCGGCGATCTCGCGGAGGTGCCAGCCGACGGCCGGGCTGCCGGTGAAGGAGAGGTACGCGATCCGGCCATCCCGCACCATCCACTCGGCGAGGCCGGTGGTGCACGGGACGACCGAGACGGCCTCTTCGGGGTACCCAGCCTCGATGAGGAGTTCGCCCAGGACCAGGCCGGAGAGCGGGGTCTTCGAAGATGGCTTGAGGATCACGGCGTTGCCGGCGGCCACCGCCGGGCCGATCTTATGGCAGGCGAGATTGAAGGGGAAGTTGAAGGGCGTGATCGCGAGCACCGTGCCCAGCGGGACGCGGCGGAGATATCCGGTCCTGCCCGCCGTCGCCGGGGTGAGGTCGAGGGGGATCACCTCGCCGCAGATCCGCCCGGCCTCCTCGGCAGAGAGGAGGAGGGTCTCGACGGCGCGTTCCACCTCGGCCCTCGCAAGGACAGCCGTCTTCCCGCTCTCCAGGACGATCGTCTCCGCGATCTCGTCTTTTCGGCCTTCGATGAGCGCGGCAAGCCGTTTGAGCACGCGGATCCGTTCATGCGTCGGGAGTTTGCGGGTGCGGCCGAAGCCGTGCTGCGCCGCACGGACGGCGTCCTCTAGGTCGGTCGGGCCGGCAAGGCAGACGGCGCCGACGAGAGAGTTGTCGTAGGGAAAACGGACGTCAAGGATCTTCTCGCTCGTGCGCCACTCCCCGCCGACAAGGAAAGGTCGAGGGTCTGTCATAAGAGGGAATACGTGCGGGCCTGGATATGGACGTTTCGGCGGGGGGAGTGATCAAAACGAAGAGAGCGATGCCCTGACGGCCGAACGAAACGCCGCTCACGTGCGTCCGTCGACAGAATTCTTATAAGATGAAGTCCCCTGTCTGCGCGACTGCACGGGGGTTCGGGGCCGGATGCAAAATCACGAGGACGGAATAGATTTCCCGAAATGTCTGTACATTTTCCTGCGGCAACTGTTCGTCATAGGGATGCATACGGCGGTCCTGGTCCTTATCATCGGATTGATCCTGTTGGCGATCTATTCTATCGTGCAATGGTCCGGGATTTCTGAGACTTCCTTTACAATAATAATGGTCCTCTCTGTACCGGTTATCACGGGGGGATGTCTCTGGCTGATCTCGCTTGACCGCACGTACGCCAGGAAATGTCGATCTGATCTCAAACAGGCCCGAATACTCCTGCTCCCCCATGAGATCGAGATCAAAAAGGCCTCTTATAGATTCTACAAATGGATCGACAGGCCAATATTTATTTTCGTTAAATCTCTCTTGCTCAGCACCTTTATCGTATGGATCTTCACCCTCCTCGACCTGGTGATCTTCGATCTCTCGCGGGAAAAACTAAATAATTCAACTTATTATCTCGTTCAAAGCCTCAACGCACTCTTTAATCGTGATCTCATCGCCCCGATCCTGATCCTCGCCGCCGTTTACTTAACCTTCAAACTGCTCAACCGGGCACGGAACACCCTGATCATCGAGGATGTGCAGGGGGCGGAGAAAAAGAACGAGAAAAAAGAGAAGAATAGCGAGAAAAAAGAATCGCCGAACTATCACCTGATGCTCATCGAGGAACTCAACAAAATTTATCAGATTTACAGCGATGTCGATAAACAGCGCCCCATCAAGACCTCGATGGCAGAGAAATGCGACATCACCTCGGCATCCCTGAGGTCAGGAAGTCTGGACAACCTTCTCAACAGCGCGACTCTCTCAGATCTCAAAGTCAGTTTCGGCTCGATATCCATCCCGTTGGGACTGATATTGTCCCTGGCAAACAGGTTGCTGAAGGGCCCCCGCCTCCTCCTCTCGGTCGACCAGGAAGACGAGACGGTCAGACTCAGTGCGGTGCTGGTATCTCCCAGAAACCTCAGCTGGCAGGTCGCACGTCAGATCCCGCGAGCGCAGAGCGACGACGCAAGCACAGTGCGCCCGACAAAAAAACAACCAGACAGAGAGATCCTCTGCACCGAGATGGTCAGAGAACTTGCCCACCGGATCTTCACCGGCATGACCCACGGGAAGACCCAGCGCTGGGAATCGACACGGGCGTTCCTCGACGGCCTTTATTATTATCGCAAGGGCCTCAGGGCGCCGAAAGACCAGATATTCTATCTCAAAGAGGCAGAAGACAAATTTGTCGAGGCACTCGGATATGATGAAGGCTACAAATTTGCCTGGTACAACCTCGGCGTCGTCTATTCCGAGATGAAGCGATACAATGCAGCAGAGGAGGCATTTTCCCGGGCGACCGAGATCGACCAGACCCGGTGGGAACCCTACTACGCGAAGGCGGTAACCATCTGGCACCGGATGATTACAGAGGGGGAAAAGGTGTTCTGCGAAAAAAGCACCCCAGAAAGTCCGCCTTGCTGCAATAAGGGACTGCTTTCCATTCTTCGGTTTATCATCCTGAGTTTTACCCAATTTCTCAAATCTTTTTTCAACAGCGCTCGATGGAGGGATCAAAACAAGAATAAAAAATCATGCCCCTCCCCATCTCATCAGGACGAGGTCCGGGATCCCACGGCAAAATACCGGGAAATCATCGCAAACCTCGATCAGGCAGAGAGGATCCTGGAAAAAAAGCGACTCAAAAATGTCCCCGAGGTCTTCAAGTTCAGGGGAGAGACCTATCTCAGGATATATCGAGAGCGTGGGGAAAGGGACGATCTCGACCGGGCGATCAACGACCTCCGGGAGGCAACCCTCGCAGCGTGGAGGCGGTACCGGACCGATCTTGCATTATCGCCGACAACGGTCCCCGAACTCGCCAGAGAGGAGACCGCATGCCGGATGATGCAGGAGTCCCTGAGTTCACTCACCTATGCATACGCTCACGCTCACTCGAACGGATCCGGTGCCGAGTGCCTCATCTCCCATGCCGTCTCCATCGATCCGACCTGCCATAAAACCCACTTCGCCCGCGGCCAGATCCATCTCAAGGGGAAACAATGGGAGGAGGCGGCCGGGGCGTTCGGGACGGCGACCGAGATCGCCCCGCATATGATGAAGTATTGCCTGGCCCTCGCGATCGCAGAGTGTCTCGTGGAGACACAGAAGATGGACGGATGTTCTCAGGCCATCAAGAAGAAGATAGATGAATGTTTTCAGATTATCGAGAAGAAGGGAAATGAGTTCTGCAAGGGAATGACCGAGGAGGAATGGATCGAGATTGATGAGATTATCAAGGGTCTGAATAATGAAAAATCAAGTCAAAAAATAATAAAAGTAATCACAGAACTCGATGACACGATCAGTGAACTCCATCGTACGTGTTGCACCATTCGCCAGAATAAAATCACCGAGATCGCTTCATGCGAGGAATCTCAAGAAGGCGAGAAAAATAAAATCTATGAAACATGGGAGTCGTACTGGAATGAACCGCTCAAATTTCAGGAGCACTATGATCTCGCGTGCCTGCATTACCAGAACAGGAGATACAAACTCGCGATCGAACTCTGGACGACAGCACTCCCGCTCAGGCCCCTCGATCCAAGCGCCGCCGAATACATCGGTATCGCCTCAGTAAAAGAAGTCATCTCCTCTCATCCTCAGAATTATAAAGAGATCCTGAAGAAGGGCGAGGAGAACCTGGAGAACGCGCTCAGGATCTACAAACACCGATACTTCGAGGCAAAAAAGGCACAGAACCAGAACAAAAAGATCCCGGACGTGTTCCTGAGAGGGATCGTACGCACCTATTACTGGCTCGGCCGCCTCTTATCGATCCGGCAGAAGTACCCCGAGGCGATCGAGAAATTCCAGCTCGCCAGACAGCTCGCAGAGGAATCCTGCACCGACTATGAGGCATCAGTCCCGAAGGTGGCACTGACCTACCGGCTTGCATGGGCGTACCTGAGAAACCGGGAATACGACCTGGCAAAAGATCTATTTGAAACGGTCACCGGTGCCTCTGGGAATTGCGTCGATACCGATCTCAGCAGAAATCTCGAAGATGATATCACGATCCCAGACATCAGATTTTGTTCCCATCTCGGTCTGGCATATTCATTCCTTCTCCGGGGTATCGCCCCTGATGAAGTGCTAAGATGCCTGGATGAAGCAAAATTGATCCCGGTAAACGATTCTCACGATTATGCCAGTTGTCACGATTTCTGCCTCGGCCTCTATGGTTACACGAGATATCTCACATATTCGAGATACTTCTCGTATTCGAAGTTCCCGTCACATGCGAGATCTCTCTCCTACACAGAAAATCTCTCATACCCTCCTTCATTCCCCGGAACCCGGACATGGTATCTCAAAACGAGCATTGTATTTCTCACACGCAGCCTGGAGGGCAGGCCGACGGCAGGAAAGTACATCGCCCTGGCCAGGGCCTGCATCTCCCTCGGGGAACTGGAGGAGGTGAAGGCAGGTTCTGAGAAGAAACCAGGGATCCCGGCACAGATGCCGTACCTCTCCCGTGCACAGGAATGCCTTGCCCATGCCCGGAAGATGGACCATTATAGGAGACATACCGACGAGATCGAGAGGCTCAACAAGCGGGTCGAGAGATATCTCACCATCTGAAGAAGAGCATCGGAGAAGAGTGGCATACATGCCTGTTCCTTGCTGATCCGGGGGCGTGGACTCTCTGGAAAAAGAGACCGTTCACCTCACGCCCGGCAGAGTCGCTGGCAGGTCAGGGTGTGGTGGTGTGCGTAGTGTCACAGACGTGGTTGCCAGGGCATGACCTGTCCCGGCGTTGTCCCCCGGACCGGGACTGCTTAGAAGGTGCCGTCGTCAGCACAGGGACAATCCGCAACGGGACCACGCGCCCATACATGCATTTTCCTGAAGGCAGGCTGCCGGCAGCCGTGGTACCCGCCAGTACCGGGCTGTGCCGCAGCCGGCACAGGTGCCATCAGGGCGATGCAGAGCAGGGCGATGGTCCGGATCCGTCTTTGTGGGTCCATGGTTCTCCTTCCTCCCGCCAGGGCTCGTACCAGGCGACTCCATAGAAGAGGTCGCCGCGAGAGGATATAACAAAACACGATCCTGCCGGTTCATACCCTGAACCGGGGAGTTCAGTATTCGACCGCACCGAGCGCGGCACAGAACTCCTCGGCCGACCCGAACCGCCCGGCCGGATCTTTCTTCAGACAGCGCAGGACGATCGGATCGAAGGGGGCGAGCGCCTCGTCGACGGCCGAGGGGGGGCGGGCGGGGGCATCGAGGACGGCGGCGGAGTATGCGCCCGGCCCGTCGTCGTCATAGGGCAACGTCCCGGTGAGGAGTTCGTAGAAGACGACGCCGAGCTGGTAGAGATCGGTCCGCTCGTCGGGATGGCCGAAGCGGGCCGGGGCGAGTTGTTCGGGCGCGGCATAATGGAGAGAGTATCCCGGCGCCACCGTCTCGTCCCCTTCGCCGAGCACCTTACCCAGCCCCCAGTCGGCGATCTTCGGGGTGCCGTCTGAGGCGAGAAGGATGTTGCCTGGCTTGAGGTCGCGGTGGACGACCCCGCGCCCGTGGGCGTACGCAAGGCCGGCCGCAATTCCCGCGACGATCCCGACCGTTTCAGCCGGTCCGAGCGGGGTCTTCAGGTCCTTGAGGGTGCGGTCCAGGTACTCGGTCTCCACGTACGGGACCGGGAGGACGTTGACGGCATCGACCCTGACGATGTTCTGGTGAGACAGGCCCTGCCAGATGCTGATCTCCCGGAGAAAACACCGGCCCGTCGCCTCGTCCTGGCGGAGCGGAACTTTCACCGCCACGGTCAGGTCGTCGGTGCGGCGGACCGCCCTGAAGACCTGGGCGGTGCCCCCGCTCCCGACCGACGCGACCTCAGTATATTTTTCCATCAGCGCGGGGGGGAACCCGGACTGAGTCCATGTTGCATCTGCGGCCGACGGGACGACGACCGTCACGTCCTCGTCGGCAACCGGCGGAGGACTTCTTCGCCGGCGGGCATAGACGACACCGCCAAGGGCGCCGGCGGAAACGACGAGAGCGGCCGCCGCCAGGGGGAAGGGAGAGGGGGCCGTCTCTTCCGGTCCGGTCGGCCCGGCCGTTGGTGTCGGCGAGGGTGCTTCGGAGGTCTGCCGAGGTGTGGGATCGGAGGTCGGGACTTCAAGCGTGGGTTCAGGCGTGGGAAGAGAGGTCGGAACCTCGGATGTGGGTACGGACGTCGGGTCGGGTGTGGGAACAGCGGTCGGTTCAGGCGTGGGCACCGTCTTCTGCTGCCCCGGCGCATGCGCCAGACCCGGAGGGGTGTCCTGACCCTGGCCGCGGCCGGCCGTGTCCTTCGCGGCGTGATCGGGCACTGCCTGTACAGGACACATCAGAACGAGGAGAATGAGAAGAAGAACGACTACCGACCGCCACTGCATCCAGGTGCCTCCATACACAACAGCATTCGACATCCCCGCATATCAAGCCTGATGATCGCTCTTCTGCCCGGACGGCGGGACGGTGAAGAGGAGGCGGGCCCCCTGCGGACCGCGGGCGAGGTCGATGATGTCGCCGTCCTCAAGAAGGCGACGTTCGTGCCGGCGGAGTGGTACGGCGTTCACCTGGGTGCCGCCGGTGCTCTCGCAGTCCTCGATCTGCCATGCCTCTCCGGCCGCCACAAGGCGGCAGTGCGGACGGGAGACGCGGGTGACCGCGGTGTAGGCCGGAGAGAGAGCGATCGCCTCGACAC